>CAJTPC010000017.1:0-4942 GCA_910578245.1 uncultured Christensenella sp.
AAAGAAGATGGTAGACTTGAGATACGACCAAATCGAGAGATACCAAGATTTGCTAAGAGAGCAACGCGCAATGAAAAAGTAAAAGCAACCGCATATATCGGCGAACTAACATTGTTATTTCGACCAAGATTATGTCATTTCGAGCGAAGTCGAGAAATCTCAACAGTACAAATCGGAAGAGACCTTTCGACTGCGCTCAAGGTGACAAACATTACGTCATTGACGCTCGCGCAAGACACATCTGCTTGTTCGCTATGCCATCGCTTCGCTCCTTACGACTTTAGCGAAGCGAAATGGAGAAATCTAAACAGTATAAAAATGTAAAGACTTAAAAGAGCGAGGACTTTTCCTCGCCCTTTTTGTTATTATAAAAATGTTAAACTCGTCAAAAATTATTGACAAGGCCGTACGATTGTGGTAAGATAAATAAAACCTAGTAATTTACTAGGAATTAAAGGAAGGGCAATGTTGAATAAATTAAAGTTTAGTATTCAAGGAATGACTTGCGTCGTATGCGCCAATACTTGCCAAAAAGCAATTGGCAAATTGAGCGGAGTTAAGTCTTGCAACGTTAATTTCGCAAGCGGTGTTGCGATTGTGGAATTTGACGATACTACGACTGAGAAAGATATATTTTCTGCAGTAAGCAAAGCCGGATATAAAGCGGTAGCAATAAATCAAGAAGATAAGGGGCAGAATATCGGCGTACTAATAGCAATGCTGGTATTATCGTTTGTTTTGCTTGCGTACGCAATGCTGGGTATGTTGGGCGTTAAGTATCCGTCTGCTATTTCTGCGGAAGATTCGCCTATCGTATTTACAGTAATTCAACTCGCGTTGTGTATTCCCGTTGTCATAATGGGCATGCCGTTCTACGTTAGAGGTTTCAAAAATCTTTTTAAGGCAAAACCTAATATGGACTCTCTTGTCGCCGTCAGTACGACAACAGCTTTCGTATACAGCTTTGTTAATTTTATTTTGATATGTATGGGAGATGCGCATAAGGCGCACAGTCTTTATTTTGAGAGCGTAGCGGTAATCATTGCGATAATATCGCTAGGTAAGTTTTTGGAGAGCAAATCTCTCAAGAAGACGGGCGACGCAATTCGCGCTCTTACAATGCTCACTCCTGCGTACGCTACGGTGCTTCGCGGGGACGAGTGGGTACAGGTGGACAGTAGCGAAGTCAAACAAGGCGACGTCGTTCTTGTAAAAGCCGGAGAAAGTTTTTGCTGCGACGGCGTAATATCAGAGGGTGATAGCAACGTCAACGAAAGCATGTTGACGGGCGAAAGTATGCCGGTTGACAAAGGTGTGGGAGATAGAGTTTTTGGCGGTACTATCAACGGCGGAGGGATACTCAAGTTTACCGCCGATAGCGTGGGAGAAGATACCAAGCTGTCAAAGATAATTAGACTTGTTGAAGAAGCGCAGAATTCCAAAGCTCCTATCGCAAGAATAGCCGATAAAGTGTCTGGAATTTTCGTACCTGCGGTGATGAGTATAGCTATACTTGCCGGCATAATTTGGTGGATTACCAATGGCTTTGCAATGTCGCTCAAGATATTCGTCAGCGTACTTGTCATAGCTTGTCCTTGCGCGTTGGGTCTTGCTACGCCTACTGCGATAATTACAGGTATAGGCAGGGGCGCAAAGGGCGGTATTCTATTCAAAAATGCCGAGGGCTTAGAAAGGCTCGGCAGCGTTGATACTATCGTGTTTGACAAGACGGGTACAATTACCAAGGGACAGCCGACTTTGACGGATAAATTCATATTGGGCGATGAAGAGCAAATACTTGCCTATGTCAGAGCTGTTGAGAGCGTAAGCGAACATCCGATTGCTAAAGCTATTATCGATGGTATATCGCCAAATAATTTGAAAGCCCAAGTCAAAGTATTGTCGGGTTACGGACTTGACGGTACAGTAGAGAAAAGCAGAGTAATTTGCGGAAATATGGCGTTAATGCGCGCAAACGACGTAGACGTATCGCAAATCGAGTCTAAAGCCGATGAGTATTCAATGCAGGGCAAGAGCATCGTTGCTGTCGCTAAGGACGGAAAGGCGGTGGGAGTCTTAGGTATAGCCGATACGCTCAAAGACGATAGCAAAAAGTCAATTGAAGAACTTAAAAATCTCGGACTTAATGTTATCTTGCTTAGCGGTGACAACCAAAAGTCTGCCGAGCACATTGCTCAAAACGCCGGAATAGACGAAGTAATCGCCAACGTACTTCCGGAGCAGAAAGGCGAAGTTATAGACAGACTTATTCGTCAAGGCGCCAAGGTCGCAATGGTTGGCGACGGAGTAAACGACGCGCCCGCGCTTGCAAAAGCCAACGTGGGAATTGCTATGGGCGGAGGTAGCGATATTGCAATTGAGAGCGGTCAGGTTGTCATAGTCGGCGGACAAATATCAGGCGTAGTGAGAGGCGTACGTCTTGCTAGGGCTACAATGCGAAATATCAAGCAAAATTTGTTTTGGGCATTTATTTACAATATCATAGGAATACCTATAGCTTGCGGAGTCTTCTATCCGCTCAATGGATATACTATGAGCCCTATGCTTGGCGGATTGGCTATGAGCTTGTCGTCAGTGTCGGTTGTTGCCAACGCATTACGACTTAACTTTTTCAAATTCGATAGGGGAAAAAATGACAAGGCTTGCGATGGCGTAAGTTGTCCAGTTATACCTAACGAAGAGAAACAAAATCAAGATAATATACAACAAAAACTACAAATAACAACCACTCAAGACGAAGTGGAAATAAGGAGAGAAAAAATGCAAATCAAAGTAAACGGAATGATGTGCGCTCATTGCGAGAGCAGAATAAACAAGGCGGTCGGAGCTTTAGACGGTGTATTCTTCGTCAGCGCAGACCACAGCAAAGGAATAGTAGAAGTCGAGTTCGATAAAGATAAGGTTACGATTGAGCAGATTAAAATGGCAATCGTGGACCAAGATTACGAAGTGCTTTTATAATTTTCTAAAGTACGGCAAGTAGCGTTTGAATAGTAATTACGCGGTCAATACTTTGTTTCTAATTATTGACAAGGACAAAACTTTATATTAAAATATACAATAATTGTTATAATTGTTAAAGGATAAAGTTATGTTTGAAAAAGTCAAGAAGATAATGAGCGAAGAAGAAGTCAAAGCGTTGACGCATCTTTCTGCCGAGTGTCAAAAAATCAAAGACCAAAGAGATGATACTGCAAAGAGAATTATATCGGGTGAAGATAATCGGAAGATGCTTATCATAGGTCCTTGTTCTGCCGACAATCAAGACGCGGTATGCGATTACGTAGCGCGTCTTGCAAAGGTTGCTGACAAGGTCAAAGACAAGATTTTTATCATACCCAGAATTTATACCAACAAACCGCGTACCAGAGGCGAGGGGTACAAGGGTATACTTCACAATCCCGATCCGCACAAGAACGTCACGGATATTTTGGCGGGGATTATGGCAATAAGAGATATGCACATTAGAGCAATCAGCGAAAGCGGACTGAGTAGCGCGGACGAAATGCTGTATCCCGAGAATTATCATTATCTAGACGATTTGTTGACTTACGTCGCAATAGGCGCAAGGTCTTCGGAAAACCAACAGCACAGACTTGTTGCAAGCGGTGTGGACGTCCCAGTCGGCGTTAAAAACCCTATGAACGGAAGCATGAGCGTTACGCTCAATTCTATCTATGCGGCGCAGATACCCAATGAATTTAAGTATCTTGACTATCAGGTCAAGACGCAGGGCAATCCTTATGCTCACGCAATTTTGCGCGGCAGCGTGGACGTGTACGGCAATAATCATCAGAACTATCACTATGAAGACATTGTCAAGTTTAGCGCAATGTACAAAGAGCAGGGATTAAAGAATCCTGCTATAATCATAGATACTAATCATTCTAATTCAGGTAAGAATTATATTGAGCAAGTAAGAATAGCTCACGAAATTGTCAACAATATGCATTATAACGCCGATATAAAAAATATCGTCAAAGGTATGCTCATCGAGTCTTATATCGAGGACGGCAATCAGAGCGTGAGGGATAACGTGTACGGAAAATCGGTTACGGATTCCTGTCTGGGCTGGGAAAAGAGCGAGCGCCTTATATATGATATCGCTGATAGGTTATAATAAATTTATGCAGTAACGTTGCGTATTTACTCAACATAACTATAAGTATCTGGTTTTTAGTTTGGAGGCAATTTTATGATATTAATTGATAAAAAAAGCACTTATATTTCGCCCGAGGCAAAAATTGCAGACGATGTTATTATTTATCCAAATAATCATATTATAGGTAATACAATAATCGGCAAGGGCTGTAAAATTATGCCCAACTGCATACTTACCGACAGCGTTATCGGAGCAGGTTGTACAGTGACGGCAAGCGTGATGGAAGAAGCTACGGTGGGAGAAACAACTACGGTAGGTCCGTACGCGTACTTAAGAAAGGGCGCTAGGGTGGGCAATCATTGCAGAATAGGCGATTTTGTGGAGATAAAAAATTCTGTGGTGGGAGATTACACCAAGGCTTCTCACTTGGCTTATATAGGCGATGCTACCGTAGGAAAGCGTTGTAATATAGGTTGCGGTGTAATATTCGTCAACTACGATGGCAAGACTAAGCACAAGACAACGGTAGAGGACGATTGTTTTATAGGTTCGAATTGCAATATCATTGCGCCTGTAACCTTGAGAGAGGGAAGCTATATTGCGGCAGGTACGACTATTACAGAAGAAACTCCTTCCGACAGCTTTGTAATCGGGCGTTCTAGACAAATAGTCAAAGGCGCCAGAAAGGATAAAAACAAAATTAAATTTGGCACGGACGGAATGAGAGGACTTGCCTATGAAGAACTCAGTGAAAAAATTGCCTTTGAAGTAGGTAATTCTTTGGGCAAAATCAAGAAAGGCGCAAAGGTAGTGATTGGC
>CAJTPC010000017.1:4952-29117 GCA_910578245.1 uncultured Christensenella sp.
ATACTAGAAGTTCGGGAGTAGATTTGTCGGCGTCATTTATCGACGGTCTGTCGACTGCAGGCGGAAGCATAATGGATATGGGCATCATGCCTACGGCGGGCGTAGCGTTTCTTACCCAAAAGCATAACTGCGACTTCGGTATAGTAATAAGCGCGTCTCACAATCCGCCGCAATACAACGGTATCAAGGTCTTTGACAGTCAAGGATATAAGGCCAGCAAGGATTTAGAAAAACTAATAGAGTCAAATATAGGCAAAGATAGTTGTATTAGAGAAAAGGGCGAGCGCGTCAAGTACGCAAAAGGCGAGCAAGAATACGTGGAATTCTTGACGCAAAAAGGCGCAGATCTATCGGGAATGAAGATATTGCTAGATTGCTCCAACGGCGCGTCCGGTAAGATAGCTCCGCAAGTATTTGAAGCGTTGGGAGCGCACGTGACGGCTATCAATACAAGCTCTGACGGCAGATTTATTAACGAAAACTGCGGAGCGGTCAACGCTGAATTGCTTTGCGAGCAGGCAAAGAATTTTGACGTAACTTTCTCTTTCGACGGCGATGCGGATAGATTGATAGCTCTTGACGAGCAAGGCAATATCGTAGACGGCGATAAGAATTTGTATATAATTGGCAAATACCTTAAAGGCAAAGACATGCTCAAGGGCAATATAGTCGTTGGTACGAGTATGACGAATATGGGCATAGAAAAGGCTATAGAGAATTTGGGTATCAAGTTTGTCAGAGAGGACGTAGGAGATAAGTACGTCTTGAGAAGATTGCTTGCAGACGGCGGAATATTAGGCGGTGAAGGATCGGGACATACGATTATGCTAAGCGAAAGTTCTACCGGCGATGGCGTGCAGACTGCGGTTATTCTCGCTAAGATAATCAAAGATAGCAATCAAAAACTCTCTAATCTTGCTCAAGTGGATATTTATCCGCAAATTATTAAGTCGGTTGAGGTCAATGACAAGAGCATAGCTTCTTGCAAGAGCGTAGTCGATAAAGTAAAAGAGATTGAAGATAGTTTGCAAGCAAGTGGAAGAGTAATATTAAGACCGTCGGGTACGGAAAACAAGATAAGAGTTATGGTAGAGTGTCAAGATATGGCGAAGGCGCAAGAATGCGTTGAAGTTTTGACAACCGCTATTAAAATAGAGAGTGACAAAATTTAATTTAAGAATGTGATTCATTAGTATAAAAACTATGAGAGCTTATTTTCTCATAGTTTTTTTATTTAATGGGTTGTTTTTCTACAAAAGAATATGTTATCATATAGTTATTCCAATTAATTAAGAGAGAAGTTATGAAAAAGATTGTTTTAATTATAACTGCTATAGTATTGACGTGTTGTATGATTTCCGTTTTGGTGGCTTGTAATGGGACGGCGGAGCCGGCTATGGATCAAGTTGAAATGAGTTACGACACTACGACCGATTACGGTATTTATTGGTTCGGCGACGATAATTATGATTACGTTAGAAGCGGGAATAATATGGATACAAAGTATTTCGACCCCTCCAAACCCACGTTCGTATTTGCGCATGGATGGGAACCTGATTCAGCCAACTCCACTGATGGACTTTTCGAGGACTTTGTCACACATAAAGAAACGGTAAGTTATACCGGCGCGTCAAAAAGAGATTACGCTAAGATTTTGAAAGAACAAGGTTACAACGTGGCTTGTCTTAGTTGGTTCTCTTACGCTAAGACGCTCGGAAAAAATTTCAAATACATTTGGCTTGAATTTGACGGCGGATATTCGTTGTCCACAAGATTTGCAATGGAACTAGCTCTTGTGTTGGGAGAGGACTATAAAGGCGATGTTAAAATGGTTGGTCATAGCTATGGCTCTCAACTAGCGTTAGCTACGACTTATCAGCTTGTAAAAATGCAAAAAAACAAAAACTTTAGCAACAACCATATCATACCTACGCGTATGACGTTCGCCGACCCTTATTTTGGAGCAATTCAGTTCATAACAGGTTGGCAAAGTATTAGAAATAAGAATATTTCGTTTACCAACGAGCCTTTGGATTCAAGAGCGCCAAGCGCATTGTTTGCGGATATTACGAACTACATAGTGACAAATAAGGATATTGCCGTAGATACGTATTTCGGTATGTCTATCGCTTCAACCTCTTATTACAAATATGACGGTAGCGATTCTAACTTTGAAAAACTTCTCAAGAATACAACTATCGTAAAAAGCGAAGGCTTGAAGAATAGGTACACCGATCTGAACATACACAATATCGTAAGGGACTGGGTACTTTCAAGTATTGTAGATAACGTCTTGCTTTATGACCAAAACAACGACGTAGCGCCTTCGGGAGCGGCAAGCGACGCTCAAATTAAAGCTATGAGAGGTAATTGTTATTACCAAACTTATGAAGGCTTTAATTTGAGTAAAGACTCACTTCAACTCATTAATAGAAAAGCGCAGACGTTTTAGAATTTTATCGCGCATACAGCTAGAGAGGATACGTAAGAAGTATCCTCTTTTTGTATAGTAAAATGAATATTATTCATATAAATGCATATTTATGCAAATTATGCGTATAAATATGCAAAAATAACTTATAATTTATAAAAATATTTAAGAATTGCCAAAAAATTGTGAATAAATATTAAAAAACGCTTGCCAAACGTATCGCAGTAGTATATTATAATTATATAAAAGTTAAATGCAAAAAGGAGACACTGATATGAGTGATATCAAAAAAGTAGTTTTGGCATATTCGGGTGGACTAGACACATCGATAATTATACCTTGGCTCAAAGAAAATTACGATAATTGCGAGGTTATAGCCGTAAGCGGTGACGTAGGTCAAGGCACGGAACTAGACGGACTTGAAGAAAAGGCTATCAAGACCGGCGCAAGCAAACTATATATTGAAGATTTGACTGATGAATTCGTCGACGATTACGTATTTCCTACCGTCAAGGCGGGCGCAATCTACGAAAACAGATATATGCTCGGCACATCGTTTGCACGTCCTGTAATTGCCAAGAGAATCGTTGAGATTGCTCTAAAAGAGGGCGCCGACGCAATTTGCCACGGCTGTACAGGCAAGGGTAACGACCAAGTAAGATTTGAACTTGCCATCAAGGCTTTTGCTCCAAATATGAAGATAATCGCTCCTTGGAGAATATGGGATATTAAGTCTAGGGACGAAGAGATTGATTATGCAGAGGCGCACAATATACCTCTCAAAATCAATCGCGAAACCAACTATAGCAAGGATAAGAATATCTGGCACCTCTCGCACGAAGGACTTGATCTTGAAGATCCTGCCAACGAGCCTATGTATGACAAGATTTTGGAGATGGGAGTAACTCCCGAAAAAGCTCCTGATAAGGCTACTTACGTTACCATTAGCTTTGAAAAGGGCGTACCGGTAGCTGTAGACGGCAAGAAGATGAAGGGTAGCGACATTGTTCGCAAGCTCAACGAGCTTGGCGGAGCCAACGGTATCGGACTTGCAGACATAGTAGAGAACAGACTTGTCGGAATGAAGAGCAGAGGAGTATACGAGACTCCCGGCGGAGCAATTTTGTATCACGCTCATGAAGTTCTCGAAACTTTGTGTCTTGATAAGGAAACTGCGCACTATAAGCAACAAGTTGCTATCAAGTTTGCAGATTTGGTATACAACGGACAGTGGTTTACACCTCTTCGCGAGGCTTTAAGCGCATTCGTTGACAGTACTCAGCAAACCGTTACGGGCGACGTAAAACTTAAGCTCTACAAGGGCAATATCACCAATGCCGGCGTAACCAGTCCGTATTCGCTCTATGACGAAGATATAGCTACGTTTGCAGAGGACGAAGTATACGACCAAATGGATTCTCAAGGCTTTATCAATCTCTTTGGATTGCCTATCAAGGTTAAGGCTATGATGGACGCAAAGCGCAAAAAATAAGGCAAAACGAAAACAAATTTTTGATAAACACGGCGTAAAGATAGTTACTTTTTTAGGGCAACTATCTTTATCCGTAAAAATAAAGATAATAAAAAGGGTATATTATGGCAAAGATGTGGCAAGGCAGATTTAGAAAGGAATTGGACAGTAAAGTCAACGACTTCAATTCGTCCATATCTTTTGACAGCCGTATGTTTGAAGAAGATATACAAGGAAGTATTATACACGTAAGAATGCTCGGCAAGCAGGGAATAATCAGCAAAGCCGACAGCTTAGCTATCGCAAAAGAACTTGCAAATATACACGATGACATTATCAGCGGGAAGTTGGAGTTCGATATGAGCGCTGAAGATATTCATATGTTTATCGAGCAAGCGCTTACGCAAAGACTTGGCGAGGTTGGTAAGAGATTGCACACGGCAAGAAGCCGTAACGACCAAGTTGCGCTTGATTTGAGAATGTACCTTCGCAAAGAGATAGACGTTATCGTCGGACTTGTTAAAAAACTCATTGCGTCCCTTGTAAAAAAAGCTGAGGAAAATCTTAATACAGTTATGCCTGGATATACTCACTTGCAGAGGGCTCAACCTATCACTTTTGCGCATCATCTTATGGCGTACGTCGAGATGTTCAAGAGAGATATGGTAAGATTTTTTAACTGCTTTGACCTTATGAACGAATGTCCGCTCGGCTGTGGAGCTTTGGCTACAACGACTTATCCTATCGACAGAGAGTTTACGGCAGAGTATCTAGGCTTTAAGGGACCTATGCAAAATTCCCTTGACGGAGTGAGCGACAGGGATTATTGCATAGAGCTTGCAAGCGCTATAGCTACTTGCATGATGCATATGTCGCGCCTGTCGGAAGAAGTGGTGATGTGGAGCAGCTGGGAGTTTAAGTTTGTCGAGCTTGACGATGCGTACTCAACGGGGTCTAGCATTATGCCACAAAAGAAAAATCCCGATATATGCGAACTCATTAGAGGCAAGACGGGAAGATGCGTAGGCAATTTGACGGGTTTGCTCACAATGATGAAAGGACTTCCGCTTGCCTACAACAAGGATATGCAAGAGGACAAGGAAGCTATATTCGATAGCGTAGATACAATTAAACTTTGCATATCAACTTTGACGCCTATGATTGATACGATGACAGTTGTCAAAGAAAACATGGCAAACGCCGGCAAAAAAGGCTTTATCAACGCTACCGATTGCGCAGATTATCTTGTCAAAAAGGGACTTGCTTTTAGAGATGCGTATAAGATTACTGGCACTCTGGTCGCAACTTGCATAGACAAAGGTTTGACGCTTGACAATTTGCCGATTGAAGAGTATAAGAAATTGAGCGAAAAATTCGACAATGATATTTACGAGGCAATTTCTTTGCAAAAATGCATAGGGGGAAGAGCCGTCACCGGCGGACCTGCTCCGCAGGCTGTGGCAAATCATATAGAAAAAATAAAGAATACGGTATTGAAAGAAGATGAAGAAGATTAAAGTAGGAATCATAGGAGCTACGGGATATGCGGGCGTTGAACTTGTCAGACTGCTTGCTTTGCATCCTAGCGTAGAGTTGTCGGCGTTGTCGTCCGTCAGTTATGAGGGGAAGAAGTTGAGCGAAGTATATCCCAACTTGAAGAATATTTGCGATGAAACGCTTCAAAGCGAAGATATTGTAGATAAGTGCGACGTTATATTTACGTCCCTACCTCACGGCTTGAGTGAAAAGTTTGCAAGCAAGTGCTTGGCAAAAGGCGTAAAGATGATTGACCTTGGCGCAGATTTCCGTCTGGACAGCGCAGAAGAATATACCAAGTGGTACGGCAAGAAATACGAGGACGAGGCTTTACATACCAAGTCGGTGTATTGTATACCCGAACTTCACAGAGCAAATTATATCGGACAGCCTATAATCGGCAATCCCGGTTGTTATCCCACAAGCATAGCTTTAGGACTTGCTCCCGCTATAGGATTGGCGATGGACAATACTATCGTCATAGATTCAAAGTCGGGCGTAACGGGCGCGGGCAGAGGACTTGCCGACAATACTCACTATCCCAACTGTAACGAGGCATTTGCGCCTTATAAGGTGGCAAGTCACAGACATACCCCTGAGATAGAGCAGACCTTGTCAAAGTTAGTCGGTAAGAAAGTCAACGTTACTTTTGTTCCGCACCTTTTGCCTGTCAACAGAGGTATAGTTTCGACTATATACTTCAACGTCAATAAGCCTGTTACTGCAAAGCAGTTACACGAGATGTACGTTGATTTCTACAAGGACGAGAAATTTGTAAGAGTGCTTGAACTTGGCGAAGTCGCTAATTTACGCAACGTCAAATACTCAAATTATTGCGATATATCTTTGCACTTTGACGAGCATACCAACAGAGCAATAGTCGTATCCACTATAGACAATATGGTCAAAGGCGCGGCAGGACAGGCAATACAGAATATGAATATAATGTTTGGACTTGAAGAAACTTGCGGACTTGAATATATCCCGCCGGCTTTCTAAAAGAGAGGTAAATATGAAGAGAATATCAGGTGGCGTGTGCGCTTCAAAGGGTTTTAAGGCCAACGGCGTACATTGCGGAATAAGAAAGAATAAAGATAAATTAGACTTGGCGCTTATCACGTGCGACGTACCTTGCGCTGTTGCAAGCGTGTACACGAAAAATAAAGTAAAAGGCGCTCCGCTTACCGTAACGAAGAATAATATCTCAGACGGTATTGCGCAAGCCGTAATCTGCAACAGCGGCAATGCCAATACTTGCAACTTCGATGGAATCGAAAAGGCTCAGATGATGTGCGACCTCGTGGAAAAACATACGGGTATTAAGGCAAGCGACGTAGTAGTAGCGTCTACGGGCGTAATCGGCGAAACGCTGAATATGCAACCTATTGCGAGCGGAATGTCAAGTCTTGTCGGAGGTTTGTCTACGGACGGCAGTTCCAACGCAGGCAAAGCTATAATGACGACTGACAGAGTAAAGAAAGAGATTGCTTACTCATTTGAGATTGACGGCAAGGAGTGTCATATAGGCGGTATCGCTAAAGGTAGCGGTATGATAAACCCAAACATGGCTACGCTTTTGTGTTTTGTCACGACTGACGTCAATATATCTAGCGAGATGCTTAGTTTGGCGCTAGGTAAAGTTATTAAGGATACGTTGAATATGGTTTGTATTGACGGAGATACTTCCACCAACGATATGTTGAGTATATTATCGTCAGGATTGGCAGGCAATTGCAAGATAACCGATAAGGGAAAGGACTTCAACGAGTTTTGCAAATGCTTAAAAAAGATTTTGACGCACTTTGCAAAAGAGATAGCCAAGGACGGAGAGGGCGCTACAAAATTGCTAGAGTGTAAAGTCGTTAAGGCAAAGAATACCAAATCCGCTAAGTCGATAGCGCAATCGGTAATATCCTCTTCGCTTGTCAAAACCGCAATTTTTGCTTCCGATGCGAACTGGGGCAGAATACTATGCGCTATAGGTTATACCGATGAGAAGTTCGACATTAGCAAAATCGACGTAGACCTTAAGTCGAGAGTAGGAATGATACGCGTCTGCGAAAACGGCGCAGGCATTCCGTTCGAAGAGGACGTTGCGACTAAAATACTCTCTGAAGACGAGGTGTGCATCATAGTCACTTGTAATTGCGGTGGAGCAAAGGCTACAGCATGGGGTTGCGATTTGACTTATGAGTATGTGAGGATAAATGCCGACTACCGCACCTGAGAGCGTATATCAGCCGTATTTTGCCCTAACGTCAGGACTTGAGAAGTCGACGTGTACATATAGTACACTTGGCGACTTCATCTCGCCCTCGCACAGACAAAAATACAACTAATCTCCGCGCTCATGATACTAACAAGCAGATAATAAATATAAACAGCTAATACAATAAGGAGAAGGACAATGGACAATATAAGCATACAAGCCGAAACGCTTGTCAACGCGCTTCCTTATATCCAAAAATACAGAGATAAAATTATCGTAGTTAAGTACGGTGGCAACGCTATGCTCAACGAAGAACTTAAAAAGGCGGTAATGAACGATATAGTATTGCTATCGCTCGTAGGAGTCAAGGTCGTGTTAGTTCACGGCGGAGGACCGGAGATAAACGACATGCTAAAAAAGGTGGGCAAGGAAAGCAAGTTTATCAACGGCTTGAGATATACCGATGACGAAACTGCAGACATAGTGCAAATGGTGCTTGCAGGTAAGGTTAACAAAGACCTTGTCAAACTCTTGTCTGGCGTAGGCGGTAAAGCAGTTGGCTTTTGCGGTATTGACGGCAATATTATCACGGCAAAAAAGAAAGTCGGCGAAGTCGACCTCGGCAACGTTGGGGATATTCAAAGCATTGACGTAGATCCGATACTCGTAACTTTGGAGAACGACTATATACCGGTAATAGCTACCGTTGCAAGCGGAGAGGACGGCAAGATTTACAATATCAATGCGGATACGGCTGCGGCGGCAATCGCGTCTGCGCTTCACGCGGAAAACTTGGTGCTTATGACGGACGTCAGAGGATTGCTTCTCGACAAGGACGACGAGAGTACGCTTATAAGTGAAATCAAAGTCAGCGACGTGCCTAAACTTATCAAAAAGGGCATAATAAGCGGAGGTATGATTCCCAAGATTGATTGCGTAGTTGAAGCAGTCAGACAGGGTGTTGATCAAGCGGTCATAATAGACGGAAGAATCAAGCATTCCATTATTATGGATATGTTGACCGATAAAGGTATAGGTACGTTGATTAAATAAAAGGAATGAATATGAAAAGCATAAAAGATATTGATAAAAAATACGTTATGAACACTTACAACCGCTATGATTTAGAACTCGTAGAGGGTATGGGCGTCAATGCTTACGACGTAGACGGCAAAGAATACGTCGATTTGTCGGCGGGAATAGGCGTCAACTGTCTTGGTTTTTGCGAAATGGGTTGGGTAGCCAGTGTTACTCAACAACTTTGCAAGTTAAATCACGTAAGCAATTTGTTTTATTCCCAACCTGACGCGTTGCTTGCAAAGTCGCTTTGCGAGAGGACGGGATATGATAAAGTATTCTTTGCCAATTCCGGCGCTGAAGCAAACGAGGGAGCGATAAAGCTCGCGCGCAAGTATTCATTTGATAAGTACGGCGAGGGTAGAGCAAAGATAATCACCCTTGTCAATTCTTTCCACGGCAGAACAATGGCAACTTTGACTGCTACGGGACAGGAGGTGTTCCACAACTATTTCTTCCCGTTTTTAGGCGAATTTAGCTACGTTGAAGCAGGCAATATCGACGCAGTCAAAGAGCTTGTCGAAAAAGGCGACGTCTGCGCTGTTATGCTTGAACTCGTGCAAGGCGAAGGCGGTGTAGTTCCGCTTGATAAGAGTTTTGTTAACAGCGTGAGAAAAGTGTGCGATGACAACGATGTGTTGATGATTATCGATGAGGTTCAGACGGGCGTGGGCAGAACGGGTAAGTTCTTAGCTCAAGAATACTTTGACGTAAAAGCCGACGTTACGACGTTGGCAAAAGGTTTAGGAGGCGGTTTGCCTATAGGAGCAGTGCTTGCAAGCGAGAAGTGTTCTACTGCTTTGGGCTTTGGCTCTCACGGCTCTACCTTTGGCGGTAATCCTATAGTTTGCGCAGGCGCAAACTATGTGCTTGCAAGAATGGACGGCGACTTCTTGTACGAAGCTGAGCAAAAGGGCGAATATTTCCAAGAGAAACTTGCCGAGATAGACGGTATCGAGGACGTGAGCGGACTTGGACTTATGATTGGCTTTAGGGTGAAAGATACGACGTCGTCAGACTTTGTAAAGGAAGGTATCAAGCGCGGTTTGATAATGCTGACGGCAAAGCAGAAAGTTCGTCTTTTGCCGCCGCTTACGATAACCTACGATGAGATAGACAAAGCATTGACTATTATTAAGTCAATGATAGAAAATAAGAAATAGTAATATATAGCGAAGTCTAACGAAATTCAACCTATTGGAATTAATAACTAACTAAAAAGAGGTTAATATGAAACATTTACTGAAGTTATTGGATTTAAGCGAGGGCGAGATAATAGATATTCTCAATCTTGCAGACCAACTCAAATATGAGAAAAAACACAATATATCGCGCGAGTATCTTAAGGGCAAGAGCCTTGGCATGATTTTTCAAAAGTCGTCCACTCGTACAAGAGTATCTTTTGAAACAGGTATGTATCAACTCGGCGGACAGGCGCTGTTTTTGTCGCCGCGCGATTTGCAGATCGGAAGAGGCGAACCTATAGAGGATACGGCTAAAGTTTTATCGAGATATCTTGACGGCATAATGATTCGTACTTTTGAGCAGAAAGAAGTCGAGGACTTGGCAAAATACGGTTCTATACCCATTATCAACGGCTTGACGGACTTTGCGCATCCCTGTCAAGTTCTTGCCGACCTTATGACTATAAGGGAATACAAGGGCGAGTTTGATAATCTCAAATTGACATTTGTAGGCGACGGCAACAATATGGCTAACTCGCTAATCGTAGGATGTCTTAAGGTGGGTATGAGAGTAGCGATAGCTTGTCCTAAGTCTCATATGCCGGACGGCTCGGTATTGGAATTTGCAAAATCTTACGGCGATAAGTTCCTAATTACAGACGACGTATTGCTAGCGTGCAAGGACGCAGACGTACTCTATACGGACGTATGGGCGTCTATGGGACAAGAAGGCGAAGCTGAAGAACGTAAAAAAGCATTTTCAGGTTATCAAATAAACGCAAAAACTATGGCGGTCGCAAAGAAAGACGCAATGGTGCTTCACTGCTTACCCGCTCACAGAGGCGAAGAAATTACGGCTGACGTAATGGACGCGCATCAAGAGATATTTGACGAAGCCGAGAATAGATTGCACGCGCAAAAAGCCGTCCTCGTCAAACTTATGGCGGGCAAATGATTAGGCTTTTAGACAACGCTTACAAGAGTTACTCTCTTTGCAAAATGCAGGAGAGTGACTTTGTTTTTGTCAAGACGTTTCTTGACACTCAAAGAGCAAAACTTGAGAGAATCGAATTTTTTTATCCGTATAAAGATGAAGAATTGCTATCCGTACTGACTTACGGTTGTTTTTGGGGATTGCTTGACAAAGATAAGTTAATAGCTACTTTTGCTATTGACCTAGACGAAGATTACGCGCAAACCTTAGCAAATCTCATAAATTCATTTAACGATATAGGTATCGAGCGCGCCTATGAGAGTTCCGGACTTATGGTTGATAAGGATTACCGTGGGCAAGGCATAGCCAAATATATGATGAGCGTAGCTTGCAACGAGGCAGAGAAAAGGCAAATATCTATATGCGGAGTGGTACATACTCAAAACGTAGCGAGCATGTCTACTTTTTTCTCATATGGCTTTGAAATGAGAGCGACATGGCATATGAGCGAGGGATACGACTTCATATATTTGCTCAAAAGATTTAATTTACAAAAAGTATTGCAATCGAATGAAAAATATGATAAAATTAAAAATGTGATTGGACAAGCCAATACCCATACTAAAGAGCATAATGATTTGTTATCTCAAGGATACGTGGGAGTAGGTTGCCAAAATACGACAATCTATTTTATAAAAAAGGAGAAAAATTTATGAACAAGAATCAATTTATCGCAGGCGTAGCTTCTAAGGCAGGTTGTTCTAATGAGGTGGCAGCTTCTTGCTATGACGCAATGGTAGCAACGATTTTGGAAACCGTCAAGAACGGAGATAAAGTAGCTTTGCCTGACTTTGGTAATTTTGAATTGAAGACCAGACCGGCTCGCGTAGGCGTAAATCCGGCGACAGGCGAAAAGATAAATATTGCAGAGAGCAGAGTTCTCAACTTTAAGCCGGCAAAGAAAATTAAAGACGAACTATAAGAATAATAGAATATGCCACTGAAAAGTGGCATATTTTATGCAAGAATCAATTAAATGTATTAAAGGAAATCTTATGCAGAACGAAATTACAAGAAAACAAAAGGCTTACAACTTATTTAAGGAGGGATACAACTGCTGTCAATCGGTAGTATTGGCATTTGAGGATATTCTACCGCTGGACAGAAAACATTTGTTGGGAGTATCGTGCGGTTTTGGCGGTGGCTTCGGCAGGACGAGAAACCTATGCGGAGCCGTCAGCGCGTACGCTATAGTAATGGGGCTGTATTTGACCCACTCAGACGACCCAAAACTCGCCAAGGCGGATATGTACAAGATTTTGCAACAAATGGTAGCCGAATTCAAAGTTCGCAACGGCTCGGACAATTGCGGAGAACTTCTAAAAGAAGTCAAGAATCTCACAGCAGGCTATATGCCTCAAGAGCGAGATGAGGATTATTATAAAGTTCGTCCTTGCATAAAATTTGTTCTTGACAGCGTGGATATTATAAGTTCGACAATAGAAAAACTGTCGTAGTAAAAAAATTTTCAAAAATTTTTTCAAATCTGTTGACATATTGAAAAGCGCGGGCATATAATCAAAATACAAAGTGAAGATTGAGAGAAGTAATTGAACTCAACTACGCACAGTGACTTGGGAATAGTGAAAACCCAATCGTAGCCTTCAATGAATAACACTCATGAGCGCAAACCCAAATCGCAAGAAAGTAGGGGAGACGGGGAGGCCCGTTACAGCCGATGCTTTTGTTGGAAAGTAAAAGTGATTGATATACCCGTATCAATAAGTTAGGTGGCACCGCGGATAACAGCATTCGTCCTAAAATAAGGAAGATTGCTGTATTTTTTTTGGAGGTGGCACTATGTGTTCAATTATGGGTTATGACGGCAAAGACGTTGCTGTAGAGGAATTTAAGAAAGCTCTTGACGCAACAATTTCAAGAGGTCCGGACGATACTAGAATCGTCAAGACCAAATCAAGTATTTTAGGTTTTCACAGACTTGCTATCATGGGTTTAACTCAAGAGGGAATGCAACCTTTTTCGTTGGGCGAAGATTACCTCGTTTGCAACGGCGAAATTTACTGTTTTAGACCAATCAAAGAGAAACTAAAGGAAAAATATTCGTTCAAGTCGGATAGTGACTGCGAGATCATCTTGCCGCTTTATCGCGAAATGGGACTTGAGATGTTCAAAAGCCTTGACAGCGAGTTCGCGCTTATAATTTACGATAGTAAAAAAGACGCGCTTATCGCAGGCAGAGATCCGATAGGCATTCGTCCGTTGTTTTACGGATTCAGTAAGTCGGGCAAGATTGCTTTTGCAAGCGAAGCAAAAAACCTTATGCCCTTATGCGACAAAGTTATGCCTTTCCCTCCGGGACATTATTACGCCGACGGCAAGTTCGTAAGATATTCCGATCCGACCGCCGTTGATAAGTATATCAAAGACGATTTAGATACGATATGCAAAAACATTCATGACAAACTCATCGCAGGTATAGCAAAACGACTTGACTCCGACGCTCCGCTTGGATTCCTGCTTTCTGGAGGTTTGGATAGCTCGCTTGTATGCTCGGTATCTCAAAAGTTGTTAGATAAGCCTATACGCACTTTTGCGATAGGTATGAGCGAGGACGCTATAGACCTCAAATATGCCAAAGAAGTCGCAGACTATATCGGTAGCGATCACAGCGAGATTATAATCGCGAAAGACGACGTACTCGGCGCTGTAGATACTGTAATCAAGACGCTTGAAACTTTTGATATAACAACAATCAGAGCAAGTATCGGTATGTATCTCATTTGCAAGGCTATTCATGAGCGCACAGACGTGAGAGTGCTTATGACGGGCGAGATCAGCGATGAACTTTTTGGATATAAATATACCGACTTTGCTCCGTCTGCCGAGGAGTTTCAAAAAGAGGCGGTAAAGCGAATTAGCGAACTGTATATGTACGACGTACTTCGCGCCGATAGATGCATATCTGCAAACTCGCTAGAGGCGCGCGTGCCATTTGGCGATTTGGACTTTGTCAAATACGTTATGTCGATTGATCCGTCCAAAAAACTCAACACGTACGGCAAAGGCAAATACTTATTGAGAAGAGCATTTGAGGGCGACTATCTGCCACAGAGTATTTTGTATAGAGAAAAGGCGGCGTTCTCCGACGCAGTAGGTCACTCAATGGTAGACTATATCAAGGAATACGCTTCAACGCTTTACTCAGATGAAGAGTTTGAGATTAAGCGTCAAAAGTTTGCGTATCACGCAATGCCGTTTACAAAAGAGAGTTTGATGTACAGAGAAATATTTGAGAAGTATTATCCCCAACAAGCTCATATGATAGTCGATTTTTGGATGCCCAACAAGTCTTGGAAAGGTTGCGACGTTGACGACCCATCGGCGAGGGTACTCTCCAACTACGGCGCTTCAGGCAAATAATAATTATCATCTATTATGTCGAGTTTACACTAAAAGCGAGTATAAGCGTGCTCGCTTCAAGTCATAAAGCCTTTAGACTTTAGTCCTATTTATGATAGTTGATATGAATTGAAACGGCGAACAAGGCAATGTAAACAAAAGTTGACAGTAATGTAAACAAAAGTTGACAGTAATGTAAACAAAAGTTGACGTAAAAAATGTAGATTTTTAGTAAATCTTGTGTTATAACATAGATAAAGATTGCGAATTACAAACGCAAAATAATTTAACATAGGAGAGTTTATCAATGAAAAACACAATGAAAAAATCGTCAATTCTTGCAATTTGCATTTCTCTTGCAATTGTTCTTTTTGCAGTATTGCTAGTTGTAGGTATACCTTCAATTTCTAGTAGTGATAGTGGTTTTGATATCAATACACTTTCTAGTACAACTGAAGCTAACTCACCTGATACAAATTTACTAAGTGATAATTATAATTTTGATAAAGACGCTTATATAATGGAATCAGAATTTGCAGCTTGCACTTTGGCGGCATTAATTTTCAAAAATAAGGGTAATGTCTATACTGTTTCTGAAATGGAACCTGGAAGTTGCAGTCATATTTTTGCAGATAACTTAAGACAGAGCTATTATAATAATCTTCTTAAGGCAAAGTATGGTATAGAGGCAAACGGCACTTGTTCGTTAATTGCTATGATTATTGCTTCGGACGCATTGGGTATAAATGATAAGATTGATTTATCTTGGGCAAATTGCAAGACAGAAGAAGATCGAAATGTAGCTATGCTTAAAGAACTCTATGACATAGCAATTAAGTATGGTGGGAATGACTATAATGTTAATAGCCCTAGAGGCACATATCCAGACACATTTTCCACAATAATATCAGAGTTCTACTCAAATCACGGTTATAATATCAATGTAAATGATAAAACTTTGAAAAATGATTTACGCAAAAATGTAGAGGCAAGTAGGCATGAGCCAAATTTACTCTTTATATATAATATATATAGCCAAGTTTATGGCGACATGGACGGTGGGCACACAGTTGTGTTGTTAGGATCATATAAGATTAGACTAAAATATAAAAACTCAGTGCTTCTTCCTAGTCACTGGGGGACTTTTAATGCATTTATTATATGCGATGGATGGAATAATAGTAGTGACGGCGAAATAGGAGAAAATTATCAGATTCTTATATTTAATACTAATGTAAAAGAATCTGTTTATTTATTTGATTTGTTGAGGTAAGTAAATGAAAAATATGAAGAAAATCATATTTGCAATGTTCATAGTTGCGCTCATGATGAGCGCGCTATGCGCATGTATTCCGGAAAAAACGCAAGAAGAGATAATATCTTTGAAAGGTAATTATGAAGTTTCCGGTATCAATATTGGTAGGTATAAGATAGTAAGTATCAATCAGCAGATTAATTCGTCTAGTTGTATTTATGAGGTAAGACCGGGCGAGCAAGAAGGATTGCTCAACCTATTCAGAAATAACGAGTATTTTGCAGGTGAGTTCGAAGTGCCTAGTTGTTTGGCATTTGAAATAAATAGTCAAGGTATATTTGTAGGCAAAAAAGCGATTTGGTTGGCAAAAGAAGGCAATTTATGGGTTGTACAATCTTATGGTCAAAAGCGTGTTAACGCATTGCTGATAGATTATGAGTATATTCGCAATGAAGAAAATACGTTGATTGCAGGCGTTAGCAAAGCGCTCTTGTCGTCCTCATCAGATAGTTACAACTTTGGTAAGGATTATGCCACGCCCTTTAGCTGGTCACAACTAAAGAACTTTTACTCTCAAGCTAGAGTGAATGAAGAAGAAAAGAGTATTTTAGTAGATTGCCAATTCCAAAAAGAAGGGGAATTTTTGTTCAACGGTAAAGGAATTACAAAGTTATTATTTGATGAGATAAATAAGACTTTTAGAGTATCTGCAGATTATAGTGCTATGTAAAGCTAGAGCGAGGTGGATTAATGAGTATAATCGAAATTAAAAATCTTAAAAAATCGTATGGGAAAAAACCTGTGCTAGATATAGAAGGAATGAAAATACAAGATGGGGATTCCATTGGAATATTCGGAGCAAACGGTTCCGGTAAAAGTACGTTAATTAAATGTCTGACAGGGCTATTACCATATCAAGGAAGTATATATATTGACGGCAAGGATATATCGAAAGACCCTTCGCCGCTTAAAGACGTGGGCATACTTGTAGAAGAGCCTGCGCTATATAAAATGTTGACGGGACGTGAGAATATAAAATTTTTTTGTGAAGATACTGCAAAACTTGACTTGTATGCCAAGATACTTGAAGTTGAAGATATACTAGATATGAAGGCAAAGTCATATTCTTTGGGTATGAAACAAAAGCTAGGTATACTTCTTGCGTGTGTAAAGGGTAAAAAGCTTGTAATTCTAGACGAGCCTTTTAATTGTTTAGACGTAATAAGTATAGATAAGGCAATTTCTTTGATTATGCAGTGTCAAAAAGACGGCGCTAGTATAATATTGACATCTCATCAACTAGATTCGTCGCAAAAGGCGGTAGATAAATATTATCTTATAAAAGATACTAAGATTTATCTTTGCAGTGATGAAGAAACTAATAATCAACAAAAGGTATATTCCGTTGAATTCGATAGTTTTGACAGAGCTTCTTCCGCATATAAATTTTTGCAGGAAAAAGACATAGATTGCGAGCTTTGCGATTTAAGTGTCAAAATACGTCTTTCTGAGGGTGACATTTTCACTTTGCTTGCAGATTTGGAAGGATTTAGTATCAAAAAGTTTGAAGATATTTCCAATTCAATAAAAGAAGCCTATATTGCCATGGAGATGAAAAAATGAAAAAAGAGTTTACAATGCTTTTCAAAAAGAGATACCCGTATTTGATTATGCTAGCAGTATTAGCGATAGTTTTTATTCTAGTAGGTCATCTCTCGTTTGTTTCAGATGCAAAAGGCTCAAGTGAATCGGTATATAGCGATTTTATTGACAAACTTGAAATCTATAATACTCAAGAAGAACTGCAAGAATTGTATAATCAATCTCTGGCAAAATTAGAAGAGTATGGACCCGGAGGAACTAAGATAGAGGTTGAAGGAATGACGTATTGGGAATCGCCTCCGCAGGAGTATTTTGTCGCAATATATAAGTTTTTGCTTGACAACAACTTGCCTTACGATAGCCTTGTAGAATTTGAAAATAAGCCTAAATACACTCCTTTCCATTATTTTGCCAATTACTCTCTTTATTTTGGATACTTTATTTTGATTTCGAGCATTATAATGGGCGCATTGTTTCAGACAACTGACGTTATGTCGAAGATGGCAAAGATGGTTTATTCTACAGGTGAAAAGCGTAGTAAAATAATTGACGCTAAGTACGGCGTATCAATGCTAGCTTTGATAGTCTTTACTTTGATTGCCGATATAATCACGTCTATTTCGGCTTATGGACTGTTTGCGAATTCAGATGCAAAGTATTGTATTATGTTTACGGGAAGCAACTTGTTGACGTTGAGTTTTTTTGAGTTTATCTTACTTAACGTATCAAGCCATATTTTGATAGCAACGCTTATATATACAATTAATTACTATCTGTCCGTCATGTGTAAAAATGGCATAATTATGTTATGCGCAAACTTCTCATTGGTAGTATTGCTTTTGATTATACCTGCATCGGAAAGCGGAATGTTTTTCAAAACGATAGAAATAGCTTTTCTCGGTGGCTTTAACTCAGTATTATATTCGCCTCAGTATTATACTGAATTTAAGTATTTATTGCTTTTGATACCATATGCGGTAATTGCAATTTCGGTTGCGCTGATCTCGCGACCTGTTATAAAACAAATAGATTATAGTCGTTGACTAATATGTAATTATCATGAAGCGAGTACGAGCGTACTCGCTTATAATTATTAATATAAAATAAAAATAATATAAGGACTTTTGAATTTATTGGCGTATAATCTTATTGTACGGAAGAAAAGCGAGGAACTATGGCGGAAAATTTTTCTGAATGGCTGGAAAAACTTAAAGCAAAAGTCGATATAGCGGAGCTAATATCTCCGTATGTTTCCTTGCAGACAAAAGGCAGTAAGAAATGGGCTTGTTGTCCTTTTCACCATGAAAAAACTCCGTCCTTTTGTTTGTACGAGCAGTCGCAGACTTATCATTGTTTCGGTTGCGGAGTAGGCGGTGACGCCATAACTTTTATTCAAGAGATAGAGCATACTGATTTTATGGGCGCGGTCAAGATCATTGCCGACAAATATCGCATGCCCATTCCGGATTTTTCTCATAACGATAAAAGCGCCGGGTTAAAAAAGCACAAGGACAAGCTGTTTGAGATGATGAGGGAAACGGCAAACTATTTCCACAGCAATCTCAAGTCTGACGCAGGGAGAGCTGCAAGGGAGTATCTTGCCAAGAGAGGTATCTCAATGCAGACGGCTACTATCTTCGGTATGGGATATTCTCTTGGTAGGAATCAACTTGTCGCATACTTAGCTTCAAAGGGATATTCTAAAGAGAATATGCAAGAAGCCGGACTTGTCGATACCACGCAAAGCGGTAGCGTAGTCGATACTATGGCAGGCAGACTTATAGTGCCAATCATCAACAATATAAAGCAAGTCGTAGCTTTTGGCGGAAGAGTGCTTGACGATAGCAAACCTAAGTACAAAAACACACGCGATACGGTATTATTCAATAAGTCTAGAGAGATATTCGGACAACATTCCGTAAAGCGTCTTAAACTTGAGACGGCAGTTAAAGAACTTATCGTTGTCGAGGGATATATGGACGTAATATCGCTCTTCCAAAGCGGAGTAAAAAATGCGATCGCGTCTATGGGGACATCGCTTACGCAAGACCAAGCAAAACTTATCAAGAGATATGTCGATAAGGTCGTTATATGTTATGACGGCGACAGCGCGGGACAAAACGCAACTATGAGAGGTCTTGATATTCTATATAATCACGGACTTGACGTAAGGGTAGTCAGTTTGCCCGACAACTTAGATCCCGACGAGTATGTGCGCAAGTACGGCAAAGACGCTTATCTCAAAATGATTATTGAGGCAAAACCGCTCTTTGAACATAAACTTTTCACTCTTGCAAAGTCTTACGATTTGACTTCTCCGCAAGAGAAAGGCAAGTATGCGGTCGAAGCTATGAAGATAATTAAACCGCTTGGCGACCCCGCGATGATTGAAGCGTATATCGGGTACGTGGCTAAACTCACCGGCTTGCCTAGCGATACTTTGAGGAGGCAGTTGGACGTAAGCGAAGCCGTAGCGATAGTAATCAAAAAGGAAACTGCAAAAATCAGCATGTCGGCATTTGACAGAGCCGTTAGATACGTATTATACGGGCTATTCGGCGGAGTTGAAGGCGCGGTGTGCGAAAAAGATTTATCGCAGTATCTAGAAGATAAAAACCAAAGAGCTTTATATGATTTATACCGCTCAAATCAAGAGAATACTTTAGAAGGACTGACGTCGCAAGAAGAAGACAATCCGGAGGTCAAAGCCATATTGGACGAGGGAAGCAAGATTGGCGATGAAAAGGCTTTGAAGTATTTTGACGATTGCGTGGCAAGGATAATAAAAGAGGGCGAGAAGAAGCGAAGAAGAGAGCTAGTCAAAGCGTTTGACAGTGAAAAAGACGAAGACGCTAAGCTCATTATGATGAGCCAAATCGCTCAAAGCAACAACAAAAAATAACGAAAGATACTACGGAGGTTGTAATAAATGGAAGAACAAAAAATCACGACTGAGCTTGACGAAAAGAAACTTCAAAGAGAAGAAAAGGTCAAGAGCGAAGCCATTAAGTTAGCCGGCGCCTACAAGGGCAAGACTATGAAGATGACGGAGTTTGAAAAATTCTCCGACAAGCATGCGCTTCAACCTGACGAAACTTCTTTGGTTTTTGAAATTCTCAAGCAAGAGGGCGTGGAAATTCAAGAGGATAGCGAAGAGGTAGTCAAGGACATAGTTTTTGACAACATCGAAGCGATGACCGACGACTCGGTTAAGATGTACCTCAAAGATATAGGACAAGTGCCTTTGCTCAGAGCCGATGAGGAAATAGAGCTTGCAAAGCGTATGAGCGAGGGCGACGTTGACGCTAAAAACAGATTGAGCGAAGCCAACTTAAGACTTGTCGTATCAATTGCCAAGAGATACGTTGGCAGAGATATGCAATTCCTCGACCTCATTCAAGAGGGTAATCTGGGACTTATGAAAGCTGTGGAGAAGTTTGATTATACCAAGGGTTTTAAGTTCTCGACCTACGCTACGTGGTGGATTAAGCAATCTATTACGAGGGCTATAGCCGATCAAGCGAGGACTATAAGAATACCCGTTCATATGGTAGAAACTATCAACAAGACGGGCAGAGTATCGCGTCAACTTTTGCAGACTTTGGGAAGAGAGCCCACAACTGCAGAAATTGCCGAGAAAATGGGCTTGACTGAAGAAAAGGTGATTGAGATACAAAAAATAGCGCAAGACCCTGTGTCGCTGGAGAAACCTATCGGCGAAGAAGAGGACAGTCATCTTGGCGACTTCATTGAGGATAATACATCGGCATCTCCGGCGGAAAAAGCCGAAACGAGAATGCTTAAAGAACATTTGCTTGAAGTTTTGAGTACGCTCACCCCTAGAGAAAACGAAGTAATTCGCAAGAGATACGGACTTGACGATTCCCGTCCCAAGACGCTTGAAGAAGTGGGTAGAGAGTTCAACGTAACAAGAGAGCGTATCCGTCAAATCGAAGCTAAGGCGTTGAGAAAGTTGCGTCATCCCAACCGCACCAAAAAGCTCAAAGATTATATCGGCAAAGTATAATGATACTTGGCAAGAGGTTGAGCGCCGTAGCGAGCGAAGTGGACGGCAAGAGTATGGCGGACGTTGGTTGCGACCATGGCAAAGTATCGATGGCGTGTCTATTGAGCGGTAAAGTTGAGAAAGTAATTGCTTGCGATATATCTTCTAAGTCGCTCCAAAAGGCTATTGACTTGGCGGAAAAACTAAATGTCAAGAATATAGAATTTCGAGTAGGCAACGGTCTGCAAGTAATAAGCGACGGCGAAGTCGATTGCGTTGTAATCGCAGGTATGGGCGGTATAGAGATTATGAATATTCTCTCGCATATACCAAATGGCGTCAAAATACTCGTACTTTCTCCGCATAGGAATACTATTGAGTTAAGAGAGTTTTTAAGCAGCCGCGAAATATATATGGACAAGGACTACGTAGTCAAAGACGGCAGAAAGTTTTATGACGTAATAGTCGCCCGATTAGACAGCGGAAAAGATTGCCGACTCAATAGACGGCAGTTGCTTTTGGGAAAGAACCGAAGCGGTGAAGATTTTAGAGAATACGTAGAATTTTTGAGAAGAAAATACGATACGATTGCTCAGAAGAACGCCGATAGTCCGCAAGCAAAACTGTATAAGGAAATGCTTGATTTAGTTTAGGAGTAGATATGCCTAAAGTAAAAGATATAATTGAAAAGATAGAAAGCAAAGCTCCGCTTACGCTCGCGTTGGATTTTGACAGCGCAGGACTTAACGTAGGAGATGGCGAGGAGGAAGTTAAGGGCATTTTACTTGCGCAAAGCGTGACGTACTCCACGCTTGAGGAGTGTGAGCGCTTAGGAGCCAATTTACTTATCACACATCACCCTTGCGTATTCGGCGAAGAGACTGATAGGTATATGCAAAGCCTTGTCGCAAAGGCAAAAGAGAAGAGAATCAACTTGTACAGTTGCCATACAAATCTCGACTGTTGCGTTGGCGGACTAAACGATTTCGTAGCGGATATTTTGGGTATGCAAGACGTGTCAATAATAGACGGTTGCGCAAGAGGGGGATATATACCGCCTGTTGAGCTAAAAGAGTTGGCAAAGTCAATAGCGAATGCGCTCAAAGATGATTGCGTAAAATACGTGGGCGCGGACGACAAGATTATTAAAAAAGTTGCTTTATGTACAGGCGCGGGAGCGAGAGATGAAGAACTTGTCGATTACGCCGTGGATAATAATGTGGACTGCATAATAGGCGGAGAGAGTAAATTGTCGATTGCGCTTATGGCAAAAGATTATGGCGTAAGTATTATTGACGTAGGTCACTACACTAGCGAAATTGCATGCGTACACATTTTCAAGAAGTGGCTTGAAGAATATGAATATATGATAAGAATCAGCAAGACGGATATCAATCCGTATAAATCAATAAAATAAGCCTAGATAGGCTGAAGGAGTAAGATATGAGTATAGAGAAAATGTTGAGGTATCAAGATACGGATATGCGTTTGATTAAACTTGAGAATGAACTCAAGAATAGCGAATGCGCAAAAAAGATGATTTATTTCCAAGGCGAAACAAAAAAATCTTTTGATACGTTGACAAGCATGAACGACGTCGCAAAAAGCAATATGGATTCTTTTGCGAAGTTAAAGTCTAAGTACGACGAGATTTGCAAGCAGGTAGACGAAATCTCCAATGAGATTTTGCCTGAGAGCGATGAAAAACAACTTGAGTATTATTCAAAACAATTAGAGAAACTCTATCAAAATATAGAAGATATGGAGAAAGAGTGGTCGAGGACTAGAAAAGAACTTGCGGATGCAGGATATAAGTACACAAAGGAGTATGAGCTTGCAAGCAAGTCGTCTACGAGTTTTAGGAGATATTCCGAAGAATTCAATAATCTAAAAAAGGAAAAGGCTGTCGATGCAAATGCGATAATGAAAGAGCTTAGAGCCATGGAAGCCGAACTCGATAGAGCGCTTTTAGACAGATACAAAAAGATAAGAGCCAGCAAGCGTCCCGTATTCGTACCGTTTGTCAAGCCGAATATCTGTGGCGGTTGCGGTATGGAAGTTGCGCAAGACGTAATCAACAAACTTGGCGAGGGCAGAAAAATTCAAGAATGTCCCAACTGCGGTAGAATTATCTACAACAAAGACTGATATATATTGATATATTATAATAATATGAAGAAATTAAATGCAAAGGAAAATGTAATCAAACCTGCAATTATCGGTACCATAGTAGCTATACTGGGCGTGGGACTGCTTGTCTATTACATATGTTTTGCAAAGAATGCAAGCGTGGCAAGTTACGTCGTATCTGCGCTTACCGTTGCGGTGGGGATAGTCCTCAGTGTCATGGCAATCTTGAGAATTCTCAAGATAAAGGGCGAGCAAAAGATTATGGAATTTGGACAGGAAGCCACAGCGACTTTTCTATCCTATGACACCAATAAGTCGGTGGGCAAGGTTGCTGTGTACTACATCGAGTATTCATACGAAGTTGACGGTAAGAAGTATGTCTGCAAAAGCCCAAGCCAATTTAATTGGTACGAAGTATTGACTCTCAAAGTTGTCGGAAAGTTCCCGATCAAGACCTTGAACGGTAAGAGCATGCTGGATTGCGATTTGATGCAAATGCATTTGGATAATCGAGAAGCAGTCGCCGAACTCAATAGAAAGTATGAGCAGGCATTAGAAGAGCTTGTGCAGAAGTAAAGTAATTAGAAATTAACTACAATCTCCGCAGTTGCGCGGGGATTTTTCTTTTCATTTTGTATTAAGTGGATAAATCTACAAGGTATAAAAAATATATTAAATTAAGTTTTAATTTTTTTTGCAAAAATTGTTGACAAGAAAAAATCGATGTGCTATTATAAGTAGGCTGTCACGGAAAGATGGCAGTAAAAGCACCTTAAAAACTAAACAGAGAGAAGGAATAGCGAGAAGTAGTAATTTAAGAAAAGTGGAGACACTACAAATTATTAATAAGTAAAAAGCTATTTCAGACAAGAAAAAGTATAAGTGTACAGAATAAACACGAAATGCAAAA
>CAJTPC010000018.1 GCA_910578245.1 uncultured Christensenella sp.
AGGAATTTTTACTACATTTTGTTGTCCGTATTGAATTACGCGCAAAATATTGCATAAAAAAGAGCAACTCGACTGAATTGCTCTTTTATTATTGCCGTCTATCTAAATATGCTTGCAAAATTATAACCGCTGCTAGTTTATCAATGACTTGCTTTCTCTTATCTCTTCTCATTCCGCCTTCGATAAGAAAACTTTCGGCTTCTACAGACGTAAGCCTTTCGTCTTCGTAATCGATTTTGGCGTCAATAAGCGGTTGCAACTTATCGGCAAAAGCTCTGGTCTTTTCCACTCTTGCGCCTTCGCTGCCGTCCATGTTGAGCGGTAAGCCGAATACTACTACGTCGATCTTGTAATTTTTCACCAAGTCAGCTATATATTGCAAATCCTTTTGCATTCCTACTCTCTTGTAGGTTTCCAAACCGTTGGCAATTATACCGCTCTCGCTTATGGCTATGCCAGTGCGAGCATCGCCCAAATCTATCGCTAAATACTTCATATGCAAATTATCGCATACGTTAGTTGTTCTTGTCAAACAAACTAAACCTAATATAGCATTATTCTATGCGTTGCCAATATTCCTCAACGTTGGCTCTCGTCAATCCTTTGATTATAAGGTAGTACGCGCCGCTGACTAAAAGCGTAGTCACGAAATAGATTGCGCCGACTATATACGGATTGAGATTAGTAAGCACGATTCCATAAGCCATTGTCGATCCCATTACAAGAATTCCCGGTATAAAAGCCAAAAACATAGGTATCACACTTGAAAAGTTATTCTTAATGATTTCTTGTATGTTCTTCCAATGCACGTTAGGTTTTTTAAGGTCGCGGTATACGCAAAACCTGTTCACACCCCAAGCGTAAAGCATATTCGATGCAAAGAATCCCAGAACTTGCAAAACATTTACTCCGCCGATTAAGGAAAAAGCAATAGTTGACAAAACCACGGTTATTGAAGAAAATACAAAACCTACGAATATTTTGGACCAAATTATTTGTCGCGCGCTTATAGGCATCGTCTTTGCTATCAGAGCGCCTTCTCCGTCTCTGGACACGGCAAGAATACTGATAGTATTGGAACTCGTCATAAGTTTTATTATCAACTCTGATACTGCAAGCGCGTTAAAAGTATTATTCATATTAGCTTGCATTTTACCCAAAAAGAAAATCAATACGGGTGGCAGTATCACCATCATACCGCTTTGGATTAGCAAATTACTTGATTTGAATACGCTCGAAAATTCTTTCCTTATGAGAGCTTTTTTGAGAGAAGTTTGCTTGACCTCTTTTTGCTTTTTGGAAGCTACGGTTGCGCCGTTATTTTCATAGACGCCTTGAGATATGCGCTTGAACTGCCACATAGCAAGTAGCGTTCCGGACACAGCCAATACTGCCACGATACCTATAAACGCCATTGCGTAACCAAAGGCTTTGACACCGCCGACCGTCATTGACATTGCAAGCAAATAAGTGTGATAGCAATACTTACCCATGGGCGCAATGTTCGGCAAAACTTCAGCGTAAATATCCCCGAAGGATACGCTATCGCCTGCTCCGTCTACCGCTCCGCTTGGAATATCAGATCCTCCCGCTGTGGGCGAATTGAGAAGCATAGGAAGATATATTGCTACATATATAGCGACAACGAAAATTACCGTAAATACCGCTCCCAATATCGGACGTTTTTTGAAAAACTGCATAATTTTCATAATAGGATAAGATATAAGCGCTATCACAAGTATAGCCATAGCCGGTAGCAATAACGTCGCCGGCAACATCATAATCAGTATCCCTGCGCTGAAATTCCCCAAAGTAGCCATTGCAATAATAGAAACAATGCACACAGGTATTACCGTAATTACGGAAAAAATCAACTCATAGAGCAATATCGTTATGAACTTTGCCCAAAAGATTGTCACTGATTTCAACGGCAAAGTAAATAAAAATTCGTTGTCTTTGCTGAAATACATTATATTGATATAAGCAAAAAGTCCAAAGAAAAACGTCAATAATTGACTTGCAAAAAAGCCTATCGAAAGTATATTGGCAAGGTATCCAAGTTCTGCCGAGGCTTTTATAAGACCGAAAACGCTGACGAGTGTAAATATATACGGTATCCCCAGACATACTGACAATGCAACAAGCTGGCTGACGTATCTCTTCTTCTCTTTTGCGTCTTTGAAATGCGGTTTAATAGTATTTTTAATCAACTGCTTTGTCAAAGCAAAAAACGCCGTCATACTCCACCTCTAAAACTTAAATTCTTCTTGCTCGTCACTGACAAGCGTATCGCCTTGCGTAACCGAAAGGAAAAATTCTTCAAGAGAATTGTCGGCGTTCTTTGCCCTAATCTCTTCCATAGAACCGCTGATAATCAAACTGCCTTTGTCTATAATCGCAAGCCTGTCGCAAAGTTTTTCCACTACCTCTATTATGTGTGAGGAAAACAAAACACTATTGCCTTCTTTACAATGCTCTTTCATCAACTCTTTAAGATTATAAGCGCTTTGAGGGTCAAGCCCCGTAAGCGGCTCGTCAAGAATCCATAGCTTGGGATTGTGTATCAACGCGCCTATTACGCAAATTTTTTGTTTCATACCGTGAGAATAACCGCCGATAGGTTTACCTATAACGTCAGTCAATCCAAAAAGTTGGAAGTACTTATCCGCCCTCGTCTTTCTGTCATTGACGCCAACTCCGTATATATCCGCAATAAAATTGACGTATTCGCCTCCTGTCATTGTATCGTAAGTAAAGTGATTGTCAGGCACGTATCCCAAATTCTTCTTAGCCTCGATGGGATTTTCACGCAAGTCGTGGCCGCAAATCTTTATATTACCCTCGCTGTAAGGCAAAGCGCCCGTAATACACTTTATCGTAGTGCTTTTACCCGCGCCGTTGGGACCCAAAAATGCAAACAACTCTCCCTCTTTGACTTCAAAACTCAAATCTTTGACCGAATACTTGTCATTACCTTTGTATTTTTTGCTCAAATTTGTTATTGTCAAAATTTCATTCATATTAACCTCTCTTTTAGTTGAGTATTTATCATCTAAGTAGTTGCCTCTACTTTACTATAATTATACCTTTCTACGCATCTTCCGTCAATGATAAAATTAAGTTGAAAATACCTATTCTTTGTAGATTTTGCAAAAAATAGGCACACGAAATGCCTACTAGCTATTTTTTATTTTCTTGCTTATTAGCTTTGATTATCTTAGCTCTTATCAAATTTTTTTCGAATCCGTTTTGCGATGGCTGATAGAAACGCTCGTCTTTTAGAGAATCAGGCAAATATTGCTGATCTACCCAACCGCCAAAGTCATGCGGATATTTATATCCCGAAATCTTTTGCGCTTTATAATTCTTGTCCATAAGATACGTGGGCACCCTATCGTCCTTTTTCTCAGCTACGACTTGTTCGACAGCGTACTTAGCTATAACAACGCTGTTAGACTTAGGCGCTTCGCATACGTAAATAATAGCGTTGTAAAGCGGTATCTTGCCCTCAGGCAGTCCGATATTTTGGTACGCAGTCAATGCGGAAGTCGCCACTACAAGCGCTTGCGGATCCGCCATACCCACGTCTTCGCTGCTGTGGACGATAAGTCTGCGCAAAATAAGCATAGGATCGCATCCTGCCTGAATCAACCTTTCTGCCCAATACAAACCTGCGTCGCTGTCACTTCCGCGCAAAGACTTACAAAACGCCGAGAGCATATCGTAATACATACTCTCGTCAATGCTCATAGACTTCTTTTGCGATGACTGCTCCGCTACGGATACGTCGATATGAATAACTCCGCTTTCATCTGCTGAAGTACTCTTGACGGCAAGTTCCAATGCGTTGAGCGCATTGCGCATATCGCCGTCGCTAGCCCATACAAAATGGTCTAACGCTTCTTCGCTGATATTGACATCGTAAGTTCCAAGTCCTTTTTCTTTATCTGTCAACGCCTTTTTGAGAGTATTCTTTATATCTTCGCCTGACAACGGCTTGAACTCAAATATCCTGCATCTCGATACTATTGCCCTCGTCATAGATACAAAAGGATTTTCTGTCGTCGAACCTATAAATACTATATGCCCCTTTTCGATGGCTTCCAGCATGCAGTCCGATTGAGCTTTGTTCCATCTATGACATTCGTCAAGGAGTAAATACGTCTTTATTCCGTATCTCTCCTTTTCAAGTCTTGCGTCCTCAATGACCTTTTTTGCGTCCGAAATACCCGAAGAAACGGCGTTGAGCTTAACGAAGTTAGACTTGGTGGTATTGGCAATAATGTTGGCAAGCGTAGTCTTACCGCACCCCGGAGCGCCGTAGAAAATACAACTGCCAAGACTATCGGTTAATATAGCTCTTCTAAGCAAGCTATTTTTGCCTACGATATGACTTTGCCCTACGAAATCGTCTAAAGTCGCGGGGCGCATTCTCTCTGCCAGAGGAGCGTTATCCTTTTGTATTATATCGAACAAATTCATATTGATATTATAAATCTTTATATATACAAAGTCAATAAATTTTATTCGTTAGTACTTCTTACGCTGGCAAATAGAACCTTGACTGACTTCTTTCCCGCGTCTTCTTCCAGAGTTATTGCTGTATCTCCTTTGATTTTAACGCCTTGCAACTCTATGCAATCTTCTTTGTCTTCGTCAAATTCTATCGAATATACGCTTCCTTTATACCTATATGTCACTTTCATTCTCTGCCAATCCCTCAACTTCGGACGGGTAAACGACATTACTTTACCTTGAATAATTATACCTAGAAAATCTCTGATTATCGTATCGTATAGTATGCTTGCCGATCCGCTGTACCAACTCCACCCCATTCTTCCGTAGTTATCTTGGTTAGAATACACGTCGCCCGCCAAGACGTAGGGCTCGCCTTTATAGATAGCGGCGCCTTTTTGAGTGGAATTTTTAGCAATAGGATTTAGCATTTCAAGAAAGTCATGCGCAGTATATTTCTTGCCGCCAACGTCGATTACTGCGTCATTCATAGCAACTGCTTTGACGTACCACGTTGACGCGTGAGTGTACTGACCGCCATTCTCTCTCACTCCCTTTGGATAAGAAGAAATATATCCGTAATACGTTTCTTTACTCTGCGCCGGCCAAAGCAATTTAATAATTTTTGCTTCAACGTCTATAAGGTCGGCTACGCTTTGCAGAGCTGTGTTCTGTACGCTCTTCGATGATACCGATGCGATTACGCTCCAACTCTGACAAAGTATATCTTTTGCAAAACGTGAATTGCCCTTGACTCCCAACTCTTCGCCGTAGTCCGTAGTAGCTCGCATAAAGTATCCGTCTTTTACGCACTTATCCAAAGCAAGCTGAAGATTTTCGATATGAGCGAGATACTCCTGTCTTCTGTCAAAGTCAAGGTACTTGACAAACTTCCTCAAGACGTGCAGAGCCAACATGCTTAGCCATACGCTTTCACCTTTGTTATGCATGCCTATTTCATTGAGCGCGTCGTTCCAATCGCCACCGCCGATAAGCAATAATCCTCTCTCCCCATACTTTAGCGTAGCGTCAATGGCTCTTTTGATATGAGATAGCAGACTTTCGCCTAACGAACTCTTTTGCGGAACTTCCAATCTGCTCTCTGCGCGTTCTTCAAGAGGAGAAGAAACGAGATATTTTTGAATACTGTTCAAGATTGAACTGTCGCCGGTAAAGTCGATATATTCAAATGTCAACAGTGGCAAAAATAGTCTGTCATCGGTAATATGCGTCCTTACTCCAAAGCAATCTCCGTGCCACCAATGTTGTACGTCACCCTCTATATATTGATGTTGAGCAGATAATAAAATATGATTTTTTACCCTCTCTGTGTCGATATATAGCATTGTAAGCATATCTTGAAGTTGATCTCTAAATCCTATAGCTCCGCCCGCCTGATAGTAACCGCATCTGCCGTTGATACGGCTTGACACAACTTGATAAGCAAGCCATTTATTGAAAAGCAGATCGAGATTTTTATCTTTTGAACACAGTTCAAATTTGTTTAAGTCGGCAAATTTATATCTTTGTTCAAGAATATAATCGTTTATATTTTCCAATTTGAGAGACGAAATAAAACTATATTCATTAGATATTACAAAGTTTATCTCTATCACTCTTCCGCTGAGTTTTCTCGTCAAAAGAGCGTGTGACGCCAGATTGCAATCTCCGTTATATTCTGATAAATACACTTCACCGCCAAGCGTTTTGAAACTTGCCTTGCTAGGTAGTAGCTTGGCATCCACGTCGCACTTGACAAATACGCGTTGATTGTTGAAAACGTTGGTTACCTTGATGGTTTTGTTGTCGATTTGCTCGTCAAATAGCATTTGATTTATAGGCAAGTCTCCCAACATCGCATTGAGCGAAAACAATACTTGAGTATCAATATTCCCCTTTTCTTTTGAAAGTTTGATTTTGACAAACTTACCTTTTCCGTCTTTGATAATTCCTTCTTCTACAAGATACTCAACTTGATTTATATTACCGCAAAATTGCGTATAGCCAATACCGTGCTTAACGTACCCGCCCTTATTGAGTTTATTCAATCTGTGCATGCCTACAATATCGACGTATACCTCTTCGCACGGAGTGTCAAAGATAGGATTATTCTCAAACTTTGTCACTCTATTCAAATTGCTATTTTCAAAATAATCAAAGCCGCCGCCGTTTTGCGTAACGACAAAACCGCCCTTTTCTCCGCAGATTACGTTGGAGAAAGGTAAATGCGTTGTTGACGTAACGATATAATTTCCTTCGGCGTCAAAGCCTCCTGCCGAACAAGGCTTGACGATATTTGCATTTAACGGACTAAAGATTGAAGACATTTTAGAGATATTTTCGCCCTTTTCAAGAATAGGAATTGTCACGCAAGAAAAGTTGTCTTCACTCTTTTCGCCTTTCTTGGGAATACTGTCCAAGACTATAAAAGCATTGCGTTTAATTTCTTCGATTACGCCGGCGTCCATTCCCTCTACGTTCAAAAATCTAAAGCAATTCAAACTCAATAGGTCTCCGATATGCGTCAATTCTATAAAACTCTTAAGGACATGCTCGTTTTTTCTTTCTTCTGCAACGTACGAGATTACGAGATTACATTTTATTGACGTCATATTCATATAAATGACGGAATAAATTAAGTTCTTGAGCTTTTCGTCTTGATTGTAGTAGCAGAAATAAATATATTTGCCGGCTCTATCAAGCGACATAGGCAAAACGTCAGTATAATTACTCGATATTTCACTCAATTTCTCTCTATCATAAGGCGCGTACAGTACTCTCGTTGACAACCTGCATATCAAATCGCTAATCTTCTCATTGAGTTGATATTTATACGTCTTTGACAGCGCCGTCAACTTAGCGCTTTCGTAAGCGTATTTTGCAAAGTCCGTAGACCTTATCTGCTCTATATTGTTCTTCAACGCGCCTAAATCGTTGTCGTAAGCAATAACGCAATATACGATCTTACTTTCGCCGGGGTTGACTGATATATCCCCGACAAATCCCAAGCAGGGATTTAGAACGTCGCCTACGGATACTCCATCATTTTTATTGCTATTAAATATTTTTGGACAGTCAAATCTGCCTTCTCTACCTATGAAATTTGCCAAATTGCTTTCGTACTTGAGTTTTTCTACTCCAAGTACAGTCAAAGACGCATAGCAATCTCCATGAAAACTCCTTGCGCTTCTCTTGGCAATAAGAGAGTCAAGTCTTTCGTCATAGGACGTAGATACAAACATATCGTTAAACGCAGGATGCGACGTCATACCGCCAAAATCGTTGAGCGCGAGCTCTCCGCAAAAACCGCAAGTATACTTCTTGATAAAATCATCGTTGTTAGTCAAAGTAATTTTCCTAACTTCGCAATTTATATGTTGAGGTATAAACACGCTCATTTGACAATTCTTTTCTAGATTGACAAATTTATTTTCAAAAGGCGAAAAACTGTATTGACATTTATGCTTATACATAGGCGCATAAGTCGGACAATATAATTCTTTCCCATCGTTAATATAGAAAAACGAACCTTTATTTTCATATATATCACTACTGAATTTATCTATATACTTGCCCTTTGCAAAGGAGTAGCCGCCGCCGTTGGAATTTCCAACAACGCTGTAATGACCGTTGGTAAGCGCATTGACGATAGGAAATCCACCGCACTCGCCGATTCTACTGTACCCATTAGACGCCTTGGCGTCGTATACCGCGTCAAATCTCTTTGTTGATTTGCTCTTTGAAGTTGGAATTTTCTCTTCCAGCATCAACTTTCCGCCTGCCATTGCATGATCGCTCATAAACAACTTAACGAAATAATCGTCAAATAGCGCATTGACAATCGAGCAAAGAAGCATACCTTGGTGATGCGACATCAAAGTAGCGACTATATTTTTGCCGTTGGTAAAATCAATAGCTTCGTACATTCCCATTGAATTTTTTAGCCCCATATCGGCAAGTTTTCTTAGGTTTTTCACTGCCTTTGCGGGAGTATATTTTAAGGTCAACGCAGAGGAATACGGAGATATAACGCACCTGTCTTTTGATGCGCTTAAGCTGATTCTGCTTACGCCAAAAGCCAAATATTTGTAGCTGTTTTCTTCATTAAACTCAAAATAACAGCTTTCGCTTATACCCCATACGTCATTGCATTTCGACTTTACCATAATATCTATGATATTATGACAGCTCTTTGTCAACAGACTTCTATCGCAATCGCTTAAGAATATCTGTGGCATTAGATATTCAAAAGCCGTACCCGACCACGACACCAAAGTATTGCCTTTGAGTTTGACAATGTTCCTCGAAAGCCCGTTGAAATATGCAGTATTTCCTTTTATTGCCGATGCGATATAGCAAAGAGTTCTCGCCTCGGACGCAAGCATATCATAGTGCCCCTCGAACTTATTCTGGTCTTTGTTATACCCGATAAAAAACTTGCTCTTTGAACTGTCAAACAGCGCGTCGAAATTGCAATCTTCTATAAGTTTTTCAACGCGAAAATGAAGTTCTTTGTCAATATTCTTGACGTAAGCCTTGAGCGTAATTAGGCTGGCTATAAAATTTCCGCTGTCTACGCTAGATACAAAATATGGATAAAGCGGTTTTTGCGTAGCAAGGCTATACCAATTGTATAAGTGTCCTTCAAATTTTTCAAGGCTCTCTATAAGCTCTACTTGGTCTTTGAGTTTTTGTAAGGCCTCTTCCTGCGAAATCTTCTCTAACTTATGAGCGCATATAATGGACAATAGAGCAAATCCAATATTTGTCGGAGACGTAAAAGAATTTGCTCCGCGCTTGGGAAATACTTGATAATTGTCGCATATAAGACTTTTTTCGTTCATATTTTTCTCAAAATACCGTAAAGTATCATTTGCTAAGGTGCGTAGAAATTCCTTATCTTGCGTCTTTAACTCTTTGCTTACATCTCTCTTTATACTCAAAATATAAGTCGTAAAGATAAATACGACAAATATCGCTATATAAACTAAATATATGATATTATTATAGAATATGCCTGCCAAAACTATGGACAAAATACAACTCGGCAATACAAGTCCAATATGCTTAGAGAGCGTATTACCCCTTTGAGTAGAATAAAAAGTCTTCCACTCTAAGAGGTTTTTCCTATCAAATGTAAGTTTGAAAAGCATTTTTAGCCAAAGCAAAACGCTTTGAACAGCTTCAAAAGGCAACGTCAAAAAGTCGAATATCATTTCGCCCGCTTCGCCCAAAAACTGTTCAAGAACGTATCTCATACGCTTGCCGTAATTTAGCGCATTCAAACAAAGTCCGAATCTAATCAAATAGATGCCCGCAAAACTAATTGCAAATGGCAAAAGTAGCCACAACTGTCCTGTCAAAATCAGCATCGACAGCAATATGAACTGACAAATCGGCAGAATAGTCTTTACTATATTGTACGCCATTACGTACTTATAGAAAGGTTGGGTTACTTTCTTCGAAAAAATATACGGAAATAGAAGAATATCTCCTCTTTGCCATCTATTTTGTCTTACAACGTGACTGACTAGCCCCGTGGGAGCGTCTTCATAGGTGGGTACGGATAAACTTCCCGCGGAAACAATAGCCCCCTCAACTATATCATGACTTAATATTTTCCCATCCGGTAATTTGCCCTGCAACTTTTCAACGTATTCGTCAAGTCTATAAATTCCCTTTCCGCAATAAATAGCATTGCCGGAAATCTTATAATAAAAATCGCCGTAATTGCAATAACTATCCACACCGCTGTCTAAGACGTATCTCTTTGTCCAAGGCGTACTCAACGAAGATAACTTGTACCTTGAAGAAAATGTCAACAATGTATATTTTGCGTTTAGCGGATGCAACATAGTGTTAACCGCTCTCTTAATCGCGCCCGGCATAAGAGTGTTATCCTCGTCAAGAAGTAAGACGAATTTGGGCTTTTCCTGACTTTTCAGAACGTAACAAAATTCTTGCCAATTACCGCTTATCAAAGCATTATTTAGCGCGTTGGTTGCGCCGCGCTTTCTCTCATAAGCCTTCCATACTCCGCCTATGTTGCTACGGCAACGAACAAAAATATTGATATTTTCATACTTTGACATTCCGTCAAATACTTTGTATATTTCACTATCCGCTTCGTCAACTTGACTTTTTGACGACTTCAAATCGACAAGCAAACTATACTCTAGCATTTTATCTTTATTTGTAAACGCCAAATTAAGCAAGTTGTCGCACGCTTCCTTGGCTTGCTCAACCGATGCAATATATTCGCACTTAACGACAAGCGTCTTGCCTTCCTTTGGCAATTCCTTGTAGTTCATAGAGGCTACACTTCTCGACGGTAAAATAATATCCACTATCAGAGCGACTACAAATCGCGCAAGCGGTATTGAAGCAAAGAACATTATCACGCCTACTCCAACCATATATTTCCAAGAAGGAAGAAATATTATACTAAGCGTAGTCAATGCAATCGACAACAGCGCAACGACACTCGCGTATAATCTTTGGTCGGGTTTAGTAGTGGGTTTTTGTAGAATCTGTGGCGCTAACGAATGCAAATCGGCTTTTATAGCATAACGATAATCATATATTATCTCCCCAAAGTGCACTCCGAATTTCTTACTTAATTTAATTGCGCTCTTAGCTACCGACCTCTCGCTTGCCCCATACAAAGCGGACAGCTTGCCTATCGCCGACATATATGCGTACTGAGAGCAAATATCCATCTCCTTGAATATATCGTCTTGCGCCATAATAGAATATATTGAACATTGTTCAATAATGAATTTGTCGTCAAAAATATCTTTGAGCGCTTTTATAGACGTAATACAATTTGAGATAGACACGCTCATGTCTACAAGATTATTTGAAAAACTTACGTCAATATTATCAAGATTTATATCGTTGATTTTGTAAAAATATTTTTCGTCAAGATATTTGCCGAAGTGCTTGAAAAAATACAAATACGCATCGTATTTGCAAAGTCTTTTTACCGGCTCCACATCCCTTTGGGCATGGCTCTTTAGCCTCTCCATTTTGGTAATTTGCTTGGCAATAATCGAAATTTTCTCTATCAAAGCATAGTCAAGCGCCTTTTTAAGATTAAGCGTTTCTTCATAATGCAAAGGCGTACAACTGTTAAAAAGCGATATTCCTTTTGCTATATGAGCTTTGTCTAAAAAGCAATTGCTAGAAGATACCAAAAATCTCGCAAGCTGAATAATACGCACGTTGTTTTTTTTGTGCGTAAGTCTGGTAAACGCCTTATAATCGCTCTGCTTTACGTCTATAGTAGTTGCGTAATAATTCTCGTATAGCCACCTCTCAGCTTCGTACAAAGGCTCGTTTTGAGATGCTTTTTTAAGAACAATTTTATATGCTCGCTTAATTTTTCTTAAATATAGGTTGATATTCGGCATAGAACCGACACTTTCGCCGCTTCTCATACCAAGCGCTAATATCTTTATGTTATCTTCAAAATCCTTGTCGCTCATAGACAAAGAATAAGCGTCGCCCTTATGACCTCTTCTTGACATAAGAATAGTAACTATCAATAATATAAACAAAACAAATATAATCGCGTACAACATACGTTAATTATTGTCACGATTCGGTGATTTAATCAATATAATAATAAAAAATACGCCAACGTTGGCGTATTTGTACAAGACAGTCTATAAGCCGAGTTCTGTATTGGACTATCATCTGTCTAGACGCAGCGTTACCGTTGCGTTCAAGCGATTTTGCGACTGGCAGGCTACCGTAGCGTCGCGTTCTCTTGCATCAAGTGGGGTTTACATGGCTCTTTAAGTTACCTTAAAGACGGTGGGCTCTTACTCCGCCTTTCCATCCTTACCTATATTGCTATAGGCGGTCTATTTCTGTTGCACTTTCCTTCAAGTCGCCTTGACCGGTAATTAGCCGGCACTCTGCCTTGTGATGCTCGGACTTTCCTCATACCTTACGGTCTGCGATAGTCTGGCTGTCTTGTTAGTTGATTATACCACTTAAAACATACGCTGTCAAGCGTATATTCTATAGCAACTACTCAAGCCGAAACAAGCATTGAACAGTGTTCAATGCTTGTTCTTGTATTGCGTTCAATTTTAAGTACACAGCGAAATCCCTTGCTAATATCTTATTATGATATAGCTACATCGTTATACCTCCTTTCGACATATAAGTTTTTAGTTTTTTCAACACCTTTGTTTCAATTCTCGATACGTACGACCTTGAGATGCCAAAGGCCTTTGCTACTTGCTTTTGCGTCAAAGGCGTTCTGCCCTCCAAACCGTAGCGCATTGCTATAATTTGATACTCCCTATCGTCGAGTTGACCTTTGACTACTTGCATAAGTTTTTCAGCAACGCACTTGCTTTCGACCATTCCTATTACGCTTTCTTCATCCTGACTTATCAAATCTATGAGCGTAACCTCGTTGCCTTCTTTGTCATAACTGACAGGTTCATATAGCGACTTATTACCTAAATTCTTTTTGTTGGCTCTCCAAGTCATTAGTATCTCATTCTCAATACACTTAGCCGCATACGTTGCGAATTGCGTCCCCTTTTCCGGCGAATATGTATTTATTGCCTTGACAAGTCCGATTGACCCTACGCTAATCAACTCGTCATTGTCGTGATAATTTGAATACTTCTTGGCAACGTGAACGACAAGTCGCATATTGTGTTTTGCAAGTTCTTCCCTAGCATCCTTATTACCCGCATACATTTGCTCTAATAGTTCTTTTTCCTTTTGAGGGTCAAGAGGTTTGGGAAAGGCATTTTTACTGTTGACATAACCGCTAAAAAATAAGACATTACTTAATAGCGCCAATAATCCTGATAAAATCATAAAAGCTCCTAAATTATTCGTTACAATAATTTATGAGCTTTATCGACAAATTATGATGTTATATTTGACCTAAAAACCCTCTTGAGAGTCTTCTTTCCTTAAAACTTCGTCTGCTTCTTTAATAAATTTATCGGTTTCAACAATACTTGCCTTGTTATTGCCGATTACGGCAAACACTATTGGATCACCTACCTCATAAATTTTTGGGGAAATGCCGTATAGGTCTTTCCATCCGCTTCAATCAAAACTCTAAAGGTCACATTCTTTCTCTCTGCGATATTCATAGCGCTTGATATCATACATGCTTTGACTTCTCCGCAAAGCATTTGACTTTTGCTAATATCTACTTGGGCTTTCGTTGATTTTCTTTCCTTTACTTTTGCAAAAATCAAAACCGAAAACATCGATCCTACCAAAACGCAAACGCATGTTATTATGCCTGCAGTCATTTGCTTAATGGAAAAAACAAAAATTAATATAAAATCAATTATCAAAAAGCTAAAAAACAACCCGCCTAATGCTACCTGCTTAGGAGAAGAATACTTATAAGCATTGTTTGTCTGTTTAATAACGTTGTCTACTTTTTTCGTTATGCTTTTATTACCGCTCGAAGACACAATCTTTCTATTTGTTTTGAAATCTCTTTCTTCTTCACTTAGTCCTGCGTTATCAGAATACTTGTCATTTTCCGAGAGTTTTCCCGTAGCGTTCATAATGACACCAACTATAACCAACACTAAAATAGTTGCAGGAAGTCCTATAAACAAGGTTAGCACGCTAGCTCGTAATATCTGCTCATTTACTTTAATAGCTCCGGCAATAAAAAGCGCAACGCCAACCAATATAGGAATAATTGTTATTAAACATAATTTTTCGAACTTTTTCATAATCCCCCTAGTATTCAACAGTTGAAATTACAAATTCTACCGCTCAAATCATACCGTCAATATAAAATATAGTATAGAAAAAATCAAGCAAATACCTTAAACAATGAATATAGCGCATTTGATAATACGCTATTTCAAATCAATATTTTTAATATTAAACACATATGAAGCTATTTCTCAGTATTTTTATCTTTGAGTATGGTATTGATTTCGCTCAGCCAACTTTCAATATCCTTAAACTCTCTATATACTGCCGCAAATCTTACGTATGCAACCTCATCTATTTCCTTTAGTCCTTCCATTACGTACTCTCCTATCTGAGCAGACGTAATTTCGTCATTGAGATTATTTTGAATCTTTCGTTCTATATCCTCAACAAGCCTATCGATTCTAATCATAGGTACGGGACGCTTCTCGCACGCTCTCAATATGCCCGCTTTGAGTTTGGCTGAAGAAAACTGTTGTCGCGCTCCGTTTTTCTTTACTACCATTATTGGCGTCATCTCTATGGTTTCATAAGTGGTAAATCGCTTTCCGCACTTCATGCACTCTCTACGCCTTCTAATAGAGCTTCCGTCCTCATTTTGACGGGAATCTACGACTTTGCTGTCAACGCAACCGCAATAACTGCACTTCATATCTCACCTCTAAGAATATTCTATAATAATTATAGTACAACGTCTTATGATTTGTCTAATATTTTTACTAAGAATACTACATATAGAGATTTTTAGGATAAAAACTTCTTAAATTACCTATTCACTGACATGTCAATTAGCAATCTGCAGGAGCAATTTCGCCTTTAAGTTCGACAAGAATAGTATCTTCGCCTATCTTTACAATACAGCGCCACGGAATAAATATACTGTCGCCTGCCGAAAGACTTTTTATGAATTTCTTATCACCCGGAACTATAATACCCAAGATTTGTCCGTGAGAATTGAAATTGATGTCGATGACGTGTCCCAATTTCTTGCCGTCGCAAATATTGACTACGACTTTGTCTCTTAAAATACAAAACGATAAATCTGCCATACTTCACCTCTGATAGATTTTATTCTACAAAAAGTAAAATATGACAGATTTTTAATAACTTATTTTATTGTACTAAATTGTCCATATTATAGGCACTGTTTTATTATACCCAAAGCATTCTTCTCCAAGCGACTGACCTGAGCCTGTGATATGCCTATGCTTTTAGATATTTCCATTTGTGTTTTGCCGACGTAATATCTCAAATTCAAGACTTGTCTTTCTCTCTCCGGCAAATTAGCAATTGCTTCTCTTATAGCAAGATTTGTCGACCATATCTCTTCGCTTTGCGTACTGTCGCCTATTTGTTCCATCAACAACAATCCATCGTCGCCGTCGCTATATACTCGCTCTTGGAGCGATATCGTATCGCTTACAGCGTCAAGAGCGCACACTACGTCTTTTAGCGGAACGTCGATTTCTTCGGCAATCTCAAGCATTGTTGGCGAGGTACTGTTCTTTAATTCAAAATCTTCCTTTGCTTTCAATGCTTTATAAGCTATATCTCGCATACTTCTGCTTACTTTTATTCCTGAACCGTCTTTGATAAATCGTCGAATTTCGCCCGTTATCATAGGAACCGCGTAAGTCGAGAATCTTACGTTAAACTTGGGATCAAATCCATCGATAGCTTTCATTAATCCTACAACGCCCACTTGGAATAAATCATCGCTGTTGGCGCGCGAGGAAAATCTTTGAACCATTGACAATACCAGTCTAAGATTAGCTATGACAAGCTCGTCTTTTGCGTCTTTATCTCCCTCTTTAGCCTTTAGTAAAAGTTCAGAACACTCCGCCTGCGTAAGTTTGGGCAAAGACTTAGTATCAATGCCGTTTATAACAACTTTTCTCATAATAGCCTCCTTTGCATATAGCGATACTTAAACGCTATGTAAGAAGAACTATTACCGTAATTGTATTATTTGCAAAATTACAATGATTATTCATAGCAATTTTTGCAAGTTGTTCATAGAGTTGGATTAGACTAATTTAGACATTTCTTTCTTTAGTTTGCTCATCACCTTTTTTTCCAGTCTGGAAATATACGATTGCGATATGCCAAACATATCGGCAATTTCCTTTTGCGTCTTTTTAGGAGAACCTAAAATGCCGAAACGCAGCTTTATGATCTGTCTTTCCCTTGGCGGCAGCTTGTTAAAAGATTCTATTAATATTTCTCGCTCTACGTCATTCTCTATATCCTTATATATGACGTCGCTTTCTGTACCAAGCACATCGGAGAGAAGCAAAACGTTGCCTTCCCAATCTACGTTAAGAGGCTCGTCAAGAGAGAGTTCTTTGCGCGTCTTTATGACTTTCCTTAAGTGCATAAGTATCTCGTTTTCGATACATCTACTAGCGTAAGTCGCAAGTTTGATTTGTTTAGCGTCGTCAAAAGAATTGACGGCTTTGATTAAGCCTATCGTACCGACGGAGATCAAGTCCTCAATGTCCACGTTGGTATTTTCAAACTTCTTGGCAATATATACCACTAATCGCAAGTTGTGTTCAATTAGCATACTTTTTGCCGTAGCATCCCCTTGCATATATCTGGATATCAAAGACTTTTCCTCTTCCGGATCAAGGGGCGCCGGCAATGCCTCTCCACCGCCGATAAAGTCAACTTGAGAATCGTTGATAGAAAAAATTTTGTTTATCCAATCTTTTAATTTTTGCCACATATTCACCTCCGTATATCTTATAAATCGCAATGCAATACAACCTTATACTGCCCTTGTATCTTTTCTGATATTCCTGCCATAACTCCGTAAATCTTATCGGTTTTGCTCTCTTCTTTTAGATAGTCAAGTGGAAAAACTTTGATATTTTTCTTGCCTATTACGGTATCGATTTGAGCATAACTATCGAGAGATTTTAACCCATTTTGTCCATATAGTTGTATGGCTATGCTTTCATCGATAATTATAGTAGGTTTGTTCTTGTAGTACAGTCTGTTGCCGCTGTCGTAATACGCTTTGCAAGTAATTTCTTTCCCGTTGGCAGAAATTATTACCGTATCTTCATACCTAGACTTTCGTTTTGCTAAGATTACATGCTTATATATCAACTTTTGAGCGACGACCAAAGCCAAGCCTGCAATCGCTACAAAGAAAGGTATTAGCGAATTTGAAAGGTCGTCCAGTTCATAAGAAAACAAACTCGACAGTCCGATTACGCAACCGCCTAGCGCAAAAGTCAAAGCGTAGTATATTGCGCCGCTGCAGAGATATTTTTTGAAACCGCACTTACCCATTACTATAGCAAGCATCGCAAGCGACAGTATAAACTTGAAAATAAATATGTTCAAGCCGTCATACAGAGGCAATAAAACCGCATATACAGTACCTAATGCCGATGATAGAAATACTGTCAACTTGTTGATTTTATGGCGCATAAATCTCAACGTCAAAACCAATATCAACGCATTTATAAGCAGATTATTTAGTATAACGTATTCTATATATACTTGCATATTCGCATTATAGCTTAAGCAGAATAAAAAAAAGTTCCGTTCATGTCGAAAGGAACTTTTTATTTATTAATTTGATTTATTTACGCCGAGATAAAGTCTACGTTTCAAATCATCTATTTTCTCTCTTTCTGTTGAGAAATCTCTTCATAAAACTCGGCGTTTCGTTGTTTACTCCGCCACCTTGAGTAGAATCGATTCTCGTCGGCTGTTGTTGAACAGGCGGTTGTTGATATTGAGGCTGTTGTACAGGTCTTTGCTGTACTACTTGCGAAATAGGACCTTGTTGCTGTTGAACGGGTCTTGCTTGCGGATAGCTATGTTGCGCCATACCAATTCCCTGTTGTTGATGTTGAGATTGCGGAGCAAATCCTCTTCTTGCGCCGGGAACGTTTTCTGCTTTGCAGCCTGCGGCAATTATAGTAACGATAACTTGTTGCTCTAATTTATCGTCAACGTGATGTCCAAAAATGCACTCAACGTCTTTTGCAACAAGTTCGGCAATAAATATATTAGCTTCTTCAAGTTCGTTGTAAGTAATATCTTTTGAAGATTGAATACTTATTATCAAGCCGGTAGCTCCTGCAATATTAGTATTGAGAATATCCGTACTAGCGGCGGCCTTTACTGCCTTTATCATTCTGTCGGACGTAGCCGGTCCTTCGCCCATACCCAAACCGATATGCGAATAACCCTTGCCTTTCATAATCTTCTTGATATCTGCAAAGTCAACGTTGATTTGACTTGGAATATTTATAAGGTCGCTTATGCTTCTTACTGCGTTGGAGATAATTTTGTTGACTTTCTCATAAGCGCAAGGAAGCGTTATGCTCATATCGCCTTCGACCATGCTTTGATTGGGAATTATGATGAGCGAATCAACAAATTTTTGCAATTTCTCAACTCCTTTTTCTGCAATAACCATCTTCTTGCCAAATTCTATACGAAGCGGTTTAGTTACCGCAGATATGATTAGTACGTCCGGATTGATTTCTTTTGCAAGTTTTGCAATAACCGGAGATGCGCCGGTCCCCGTACCGCCGCCCATACCTGCAACTATAAAGAGCAAATCTGTGTCGGCAAGCATATCGGTAAGTTCTTTTCTCGACTCTTCGGCTGCTTGTTCGCCCATTGCCGGATCTGCGCCTGCGCCCTGACCTTTTGTAGCTTTTTCTCCAATATTGATAGTGTGCAAATTGCCTTCAAGGCTTGAGCGTTCATCGTCTGTCAAAACGTTGTTGAATGCGTTGTCCAAGTGAGATTTATCGGTGTTGACCATATAAAATTCAACGCCCCTTAGTCCCATTTTAATCATACTAACAACGGTGTTAGTTCCGCATCCGCCTACACCTACTACCTTAATTCTTGTTGTCATTTCCGCATTTCTCCTTTAACCGAAAATTTTTTCTAACAAACTGTTTTTTCTATTCATTTTTTCCGCAACTTCCATAGTCGCGAAAGCTGACGTCTGATAAGGCTTGTCCCAACCTGCAGTATTGCCTGTGAGTAAGCTAATCTCTCGTCCAAGCGCTCTTGCAAAGAATTGAGAAGCGCCTCTTATACAACTCAAACCGCCTCCCGTGAGATAAAACTCCGTCATTAGATTGATTGAGCCGACTTGACTTGCCGTATCTACCGTTGACGACGCCTCATCCTGCTCTTTTATTTGCGCCAAACATCCGTTGACAAAGTCAACAAGCGTCAATATCCTGTTGTGCAAAAAGGTGTTGACGTCTTTAGCTTTGCACTCGTATCTGCGAGAGCCGATTTGGTATCTGTATACGCTCTTGTCATCGCTTTCTATATTGAGAGTGATTTGCGAAAACAAACTTTGAGCCGTTTCGTATTCCACACCCATAGCGCTAGCCAGTCCGTCAATTAAAAAGCCGCTACCGAAAGACTTGTCCTTTTTGTACTTAATACCATCGCCCTTGATAAGCGCAAACGTCGTAGAAGCATAGCCCACGTCTATTAAGACAGCTCCTTTTACTCTTGCGCTTTCGTCAATAAGCTGTCCGCCCTCTGCCCATACCCCATCGACAAACTTTACTTCTTTGAAGCCGATGTTGGTAACGATAGAGTATACAGTTTTAATAAACTCGTCTTTACCAAAGACGTAAGACATATTGGCGTAAATTTTTTGCGCCGTCTTGCCAATTGGATTTATAGTACTCAAGTTCCCGTCAAGCGTGTAATCCAACGCCGAAGAACACAACGCCGTATATCCTGTCGGCGCAATTCCCTCCGCTTTATTGTGAATTTGCGACAAGATGGACTGACTAACAGTTCTCTTTTTGCCGAGATCGCTTACAATACCGCTTATTTTGATTTGAGTAAACTCCGACGGCACTGCCACAAATAACGTCCTTTGTCTGAAATTATAACCGCTTTGAGTAATTACTTCCGCGATATCGTCAGACAAAGTTTCTTCAGACACCCATTCTCCGTCGTAGTAGCCGGAATACTCTATCGACGCGTAGTTCTTGACAATAAAACTATTATCAACGGATCTTACGCCGACGACAAAAGAGAGTTTTCCCGAACCGAAATCCAAAACAGCTACGTCTTTCATGTATTTATTATAATATTATAATATTATAATGTCAACACAGTATAATAAAGATTTGCATAAATAACGGTAAAAATTAAAAATTTTTGAACATTAGTTGATACAACGTATATATTTGTTGAATTTTGTTAAAAAATATCAAAGAGTTTCTTTCCAATACCATCCGTGCTTATCGAGATAGATATATCCCTCGCTCTTGCCTTTTTCGCTTGCGCCCTCAAACTCGTTGGTTCCGATATAATAACCGTAACTTCCTATAACGCTCTCGTCTATATTTGAAGATATAGGCAACTGGAATATTACTCCCGTATTGCTCGTCAAATAAATATAGGAATTGTCCACCTCAACCTTTCTGTAAAAAGCGCTAAATCTCGCATTGATAAAAGAACAAAGTTCCGCGCCTTTTATTAACTTGGCAAGAATTTGAGAATTCGGCAAGATACTTCCAATTTCTACGTTCTCCGCATTAACGCCAACAAGCTGAGTAAGCTGAGCGTCATAGCTATTTTGAATAGATATAATTTTAAGTTCTCTATCCAAAATTGCGTACTCTCCTGCGGAAAGCGCCATATAGAATACCGGCGTACGCTTGGTCACGTAAATATATACTCCGTTGGGAAAAGTACGCTCTATAGAAATCACTTTGAGCGTAGGCAAACTCTTTTCGATATTCTCGATTGCAATATCTTCGTCTATGGCAAAGATATTTTTGCCTTTCTTTATTCCGCTCAAAGCAATAATCTCGTCTTTTTCTTCTTGGGATAACACTGCAATATCAATTGTGGTATTGACGTCGACTTTGCCTATAGAAAATACGCAATAAGCCATAACTGAAATCACGGCGATACCAACTATTATTCCCAGTATTAACCAAAGTCTTTTTCTCATCTCAAGTCCTTTTTATGTCTGCTCCCAGTTTTAGCAAGTCTACAGACATATCTTCATAACCTCTGTCAATATGATAAATGTCTTTGACAACGGTCTGACCGCCCGCGACAAGCCCCGCTAGTACCAACGAAGCTCCGCCTCTCAAGTCGCTTGCGCGAACCTCTCCGCCGATAAGCTGTTTGACGCCTCTAACAACGGCAACTCTACCCTTAATAGTGATGTCCGCGCCCAACTTCTTGAGTTCGCTTGCAGTCTTGAATCTTGTTTCGAATATATTCTCCACAATTACGCTAGTTCCTCTTGACACAGTCTGCATCGCCATTATCTGCGATTGTAGGTCTGTAGGGAATCCGGGATAATACATGGTTTCGATACAATCAAGACTTTTTTGTCTTCCCTTGCTCTTAATTAGTATTCTATCATTTTTTATATGTACTTTGCAAGTAGTTTTTGATAATTTAGAAATAAGTGACGATATATGTTCGGGATTTACGTTGTTAAGTTCTACGTTACCGCCGCACATAGCCGTTGCGATAAGGTAAGTACCCGCTACGATTCTGTCAGGTATGGGAGTATATTCTACTCCGTGAAGTTTGTCAACGCCTTCTACGACTATTACGCTACTGCCCGCTCCCTTTATCCTTGCGCCCATTGCATTGAGAAATCTCTGCAAATCCACGATTTCAGGTTCTTTTGCGCAGTTGCGAATTACGGTTTTGCCTTTTATGAACACGCTTGACATCATAAGGTTTTCCGTAGCTCCTACGCTTGGCAAGTCCAACACGACGTCGGCGCACTTTATATTTTGACAATTACAAAGTATGTATCCGCCTTGCTCCTGTATATCTATTCCCAATTCTTTCAAGCCTGCAATATGTATATCAATTGGACGCAATCCTATATCGCAACCGCCCGGATAAGCGACTTTTGCCTTTTTATTTCTCGATAAAAGCGAACCGAGCAAAAAAATTGACGAACGCAATTCCTTTGCAAGATATGCTGGTATCTCCCATCTATTGGCATTTGAGTTGTCAATAACAATATCTCTTGCATTGCGAATAATTTTGCTTCCTAATCCTTCAAGTATCTTTATCATACTGTCAACGTCGCTAATATTAGGACAGTTGTGTAACACAGTTATTTCATCGGTCAAAATGCTTCCCGCCAGCAATGGCAATATACTGTTTTTCGCTCCTCGAATATCAACAGTTCCATCCAATGCGTGACCGCCATTTATTATGTATTCTTTCATATCTATCTCCATTAAGTAATAAGCATAGGCATATCAGATACTGATACGCTATTTTCTCAATACATTTTATGATTGAGATAGCTCTTTTGTGATTTAGAAGCTATATTCTCAAGCAAGCCTATTCCCGCCATAAAACACATTAGCGAAGTTCCGCCGTTGCTGACAAAAGGCAACGGTATGCCGGTAGGCGGAATACTGCCGGAAATTACTGCGACGTTGAGCAACGTTTGGACTGCTATAACGGCAGTAATTCCAAGCGCAAGATAACTGTCGAAACGCGTATTGGCATTTTTAGCTATTTTCAGTCCTTGATAGGTGATAACTATAAATATGCAAAGTATCGAAACTATCCCGACAAACCCAAGTTCTTCTCCCACGATGGAGAGAATAAAATCGCTCTCGGAAAAAGTCAAAAAAAGATATTTCTGACGAGAATTGAAAAGTCCCAATCCAAAAAGTCCGCCACTGCCAAGCGCGTAGTACGACTGTATGAGCTGATACCCCTCTCCTAGCGGAGACGCCCAAGGGTCGATAAAAGCCATTAGCCTCTTTACTCTATACGGCTCCATGAGTATCAATGCAATAACTCCCACCACTACAGGTATTGCCATAACCAAAAAATGTTTGTAATCGCAACCTCCGACAAAAAGCATGATGAGTACGACTACGCCCACGCACATCGTCACCGACATGTTCGGCTCCAACATAATCAGCACGCACACTAGCGCCGTAGCAATAAGTATGGGTATCATACTTTTGAAAGTAATACTGCTCTTTTTTTCAAGACAACCTGCAATAAAAATTACTAAAGCAAATTTAGCTACGTCGGAAGGCTGCATAGTCGTGAAGCCAAGATTTATCCAACGTTTTGCTCCGTAATTCTCTACGCCGATTTTTGGCAGGAATACCAATGCCAACAACACAAGAGATAAAGCTAAGATGATATAACGCCACTTTTTCAGCCATTCGGTCTTGATAAACTTAACGCCATACATAACTACTAGAGCGAATACCAGAGCTATCGCTTGCTTTTTTACGTAATAAAAAGCGTCGCCAAACTGCCTCTCGGCAGAATAGCAACTTGCGCTGTATTGCATAACAAGTCCGAATAAAGCCAAAAATATTGCGCTAAAGACAAGCAATTTTCTATGTATTTTCCACTTATTCTCCACTACCGTTCTCCCTTAACGATTTGACTATCATATCAAAATGTTCTCCTCTCTCTACGTAGCTTGAGTATCTGTCAAAACTCGACGTCGTGGGAGAAAATAAGATATTCTCAACGTCTTTGCTTACGGCAAGTTCCGTAGCCCGCTCTAAAGAAGAAGTTATCTCAAAAGTGTACTCGTGATAAGAAGGCAAAAATTGCATAATCGAATACACATTGTCGCCCGTAGCGATAATGTGCCTAATCGTATCGGGAAGAGAAGAGAAAAATCCATCGTATGCTATTCCCTTGTCGTAACCGCCGACTATCAGAGCAGTTTTATCGCCCATAGACTTGCAAGCCTTAATGGTGCTGTCTATATTCGTAGCCTTAGAATCATTGAAGAATTTTTTACCGAAGCGATATCCGATAAATTGATTACGGTATCTAGGCGGTTGAAAATTTTTTATAGCCGAAATAATATCTTTGCTCTCTACTCCAAGCAGTCTGCAAGTCAGAATCGCAGTCATAACGTTCTGATAATTGTAATCGCCCTGAAGAGGTATATCCTCAATCGACATAAACTCGCGCTCTATATCGATATTGAGATAAATCTTTCCCTCTCTCAAAAAAGCTCCTCTGACAGTATGGCGAACGCTTGTATAAAAAGCGTTGGAGGAAATCATATTGCTGAAGTTTTTGGTAATTTCATCGTCATAATTGAGAATTGCGCAATCGTCTGCGTCTTGATTGATAAATACGTTGAATTTTGCCAATGCGTAATTGCCGATATTTTTATGCCGTTCAAAATGGTCGGGAGTTACGTTAAGACAGCTTGCTATGTACGGGCGAAATTCTTTAATACTCTCAAGCTGAAACGAAGATACTTCCAACACTGCTATCTCATCTTCTTTGATTTTTTCTACGCTCTCGCAAAACGACTTGCCTATATTACCCAAAGCGTAAGCCTTTTTTCCGCTAGAGTTAAGAATATCGCCAATGAGTTTTGTGGTGGTGGTCTTGCCGTTGGTACCCGTCACCGCTACGATTTTGCCTCTGCAAAATCTGTATCCGAGTTCTATCTCGCCTATTACGGGTATGCTATATCTCTTTGCGTACTCTACCAAAGGATGCTCTTGGGAAATGCTTGGGGAAATCACTATAAGGTCTTTCCCATCGATTACGTCAAAGAACTCCAGTCCCGACACGTTGCTCACTCGAGGATAGCCGATCAAATCTATAGGCTCATCGCTGTAGACGCTGACCGTTGCTCCTTGTGACAGCAAGAGTTTGCTTGCTCCCTTTCCGCTGATTCCCCAGCCTATTATTAGTACGTTGCGCATTTGTCCTCCTATACGAGGACAGAAATCAAAGCTACCGCGCTTGCAATAAACGTTATAATTGCATAAAAACCTACTACTCTGTTCTCGTGAATACCTTTATATTCAAGGTGGTGATGATAAGGCGCTATGAGAAAAATTCTCTTTTTTCTTATCTTGAAACTTGCCACCTGCAATATTACTGATATGCACGAAACTATATACATTATTCCTGTTAAAAGAATAATTAACGGTTGAGAAATAAAAATTGCCATACAAGCTAGCGCTCCGCCCATAGCCAGCGACCCGGTATCGCCCATAAATATCTTGGCAGGATGATTGTTGTGCCATACAAAAGCAAGAGTCGAGCCTAACAGCGCCACCGTAAAATACTCTAGCGACAATAACTCTTGAGTATAAAAAGTCTGTCCCATTCGACCTGCGCTATAGTAACATACGTATATTATAATCGCATAGAAAATAAGATTGACCGATGAACTTTTTGCTACCAATCCGTCAAGACCGTCGGTGAGATTGACGGCATTGCTCATTGCTATATATATTAGCATGCAAAATGGCAAAAACCACCACTTCATATCCACAGTGACGTCGCAAAAAGGCAGTTCTATCGCCGATCCGATATAACTGTTTTTATAGCAATATATGGACGCAATTACGGCTATGCCAAGCTGACCTATAATCTTCTGATAGGCTTTAAGTCCCTCGTTGTGCTTAAGTTTTACTTTGAGAAAATCATCGAGAAGCCCAACCAGACCGTAACTCAACGTAATTGCCATAGCCACGACGCCCATTTTACCGCCGTTTATAGAAAAAATTGCTGTAATTACAGCCATCGGCAACAAGAAGATTATTCCGCCCATGGTAGGCGTACCGCTTTTCCCCTCGTGCTTGTCCACATACTTAAGGATAGGCTGTCCTGCCTTAAGCGCTCTCATTACTCTGACGACAAGCGGAGCAATAAGCATGGCTAAAGCAAATGAGCTTATCAACGCAAGTATAATCTTAATTTCTACACTCATACTCCTCCCTCTGCCGTTGCGGATAATAACTCTTTCATATCCGAGTAAGGCTTTTTGACGTTGTTTTCATCGATATAATTTTCGCTACCTTTGCCTGCTATGAACACACAGTCGCCTTGCTCGGCAAGTTCAACGCCAAGTCGTATGGCTTTCGCCCTGTCCAATTCGACGTAAAGGTGTCCCTTGGGATTGATGCCTTGCAAAATATCGCTTGCAATCCCCTCTCTGCTTTCCGTACGCGGATTGTCGGAAGTGACGATGACTACGTCGCTCATTTCACTTGCTATCTTGCCCATTATAGGACGCTTAGTCACATCTCTGTCGCCGCCGCACCCAAAGATGGTAATGACTTTTTTATCCGTCATATTTCTGCCCTCTCTGAGCAAATTGAATATACCGTCGGGGGTATGCGCAAAATCAACAACGTATGTTATCCCGTCCTTGCGAAGCACGTTAAATCTGCCGTCGGGCGGATTTATTTCAGGCAAATTTTTCATTATCACACTGTTAGGCAGTCCTACTTTTTTAGCTACAACTAGAGCGCCCAATATATTGTAGACGTTAAACTTTCCGAAAAATTTGCAATCTATATCCAAAATTTCGTCAAGCACGTTGGCAACAAAACTCTCTCCGTAATCTCTGGACGTGACGTTGATTGCAAAAGCGTCGCTGGGATTTTCAAGTCCGTAAGTAATTATTGGCAGATTATTTTCTTTTATAATCTGCAAGCCAAGAGCGTCGTCGACGTTGACTATACCGAGTTTAGTATTAACCTTTTGAAAATATCCTTTTTTGCAATCGCCGTAGTCTGCCATATTGCCGAAAAAATCGAGGTGATCTTGTGAAAGATTAGTAAATACGCTCATCTGCGCCTGCGCTCCGTAGAGTTTGTTGAGATATATAGCGTGCGCCGACAGCTCCATTACAACGTATTGCATGCCGGCTTCTAGCATTTTTGCAAACAAGCCTTGCAACTCCAGTGGATCCGGAGTTGTCAAATTGGCAGTCAATCTAACATCGCCGTACTCATAATACATGGTGCCAATAAGTCCGCAACTTATACCGCCTCTCTGCAACAGCTCTTTAATCAAATACGATGTAGTCGATTTGCCGTTGGTACCTACGACTGTGATAAGTTTGAGTTTTTGCGAGGGATTTGAGTAGTAATTACCTGCCATTATACTGTACGCCTTGCGCGTATCGTCTACTTTGACAACTGTCGCAAGGGAGTTGGAATAGTCGTTGCAAC
>CAJTPC010000019.1 GCA_910578245.1 uncultured Christensenella sp.
TTATATATCAGTATATTTAATATAATATAAGATTCTAACGCTCGCGCAAGATAAAGATATTTCGACTGCGCTACGCTTCGCTCAATATGACGGATAGGAAGCAATAGCTTTCACCTTTCACACGTCACCTTGAGCGTAGTCGAAAGGTCTTTACACGATATATCCGATTGCTTGCTTAAACCGTTTTAAGGTCTTTTCGGCTATTGCGCCTGCCTTTTGCGCGCCGTCTTTCGCGCAAGCAATAAGATAGTCCTTTGAATCAATAAGACGCTTATACTCTTCTTGGAATGGTCTTAGCATCTCTATTACGCTGTCGGCAACTCGCAATTTGAGGTCACCGTATCTCAAACCTTGGCAATCGGCTACAGTTTGCTCTATAGTTTTGCCAGTAGCCACAGCCAATATACCCAAAAGATTGGATATACCAGCTTTATTTTCCGGATCGTATGCAATAGTAGTATCACTGTCAGTGACTGCTTTCTTGAACTTCTTTACAATGACTTCGGGAGCGTCAAGACAGGATATTACGGCATTGGGGTTGGAATCCGACTTACTCATTTTGCTCGTGGGGTCTTGCAAACTCATGATTTTTGCGCCTATCTTGGGAATAAAGCCGTTGGGAACTTTGAAAATATCTCCGTAGATATTATTTACTCTCAAGGCTATGTCGCGAGTAATCTCTATGTGCTGAAGTTGGTCGTAGCCTACGGGGACTAGGTCCGCGTCGTACAACAAGATGTCTGCCGCCATAAGCACCGGATAGTCCATAAGTCCCATATTGATATTGTCCACATGCTTTAACGACTTATCCTTGAACTGCGTCATTCTATTCATTTCGCCCACGTAAGTGTAGCAATTGAGAAGCCAAGCAAGTTCGCTGTGCTGAGCAACTTGCGACTGAAGATATAAAATACTCTTCTTAGCGTCAAGACCTACAGCCTGCAATAGCGCATAGAAACTCCAACAATTCTTGTTGAACTCCTCCGGATTTTGACGTACGGTAATCGTATGCAAGTCCGCCAATGCAAATATGCACTTGTTATTCTCATCGCTTTGCATTGCTCTCCAATTATTGACCGCCCCTATGTAGTTGCCGAGCGTCATTATGCCAGACGGCTGTATTGCGCTATAGATGGTTTTCATTTTAATATACTTATCCTTTTACTTTATATATTCTAAGATTTCTTTCTCAATATCTTGCTTTGCTATTACCTTGGTAAATCTGACAGGCTTCTTGTCAAGATCGGCAAGCGGCGTAGGAACTTCTTCGCCAGTGTATGCGTTGAGTTTTTTGGTAGCCTTTTGCGCGTCTTCGATATAGTCTTGCGCCAATGCGTCATAGACATCGCACGGGAACTTATAAGCATTGGCGGTAGATACGATTACGCTTGGAGTTTCGTCACCGCTATTCTCAAAGTAGTCGTCATATACGCTCATTGCTACTGCCGTATGCGTATCTAGAAGATAATCGTATACGTCGAAGCAATTTGCTATCACTTCTGCGGTATCGTCCTCAGTAGCATAGCCTACTTCAAATATCTTCTTGAGCTGTTCAAGTTCTTGCTTGCTTACGCTGTACTTGCCGTCTTTCTTAAGCGCGTCCATACGCTGAGCGATAAGTTTATCGTCGCGATTGCAGAACTCGAAAAGCAATCTCTCCAAATTGGATGAAATCAATATATCCATGGACGGACTCATAGTCTTGTGGAACTGTCTGTGCGTATCGTACTCGCCGGTTGTAAAAAAGTCGGTAAGTACGTTGTTGACATTGGAAGCGCAGATAAGTTTGTTGACGCCTACGCCCATAAGCGATGCATAGTATCCTGCCAATATATTGCCGAAGTTTCCGCTAGGTACGCAGAAGTTGACCTTATCGCCGTACTTAATCTGTCCGGAAGAAATCAAGTCGCAATAACTTGATACGTAATACGCAATCTGCGGAGCAAGTCTACCCCAGTTTATGGAGTTGGCGGAAGAGAGTTTGTATCCGCCGTCAAGCAACTGCTTTTGCATTTGCTCGTCATTGAAAATTTTCTTGACTGCCGTCTGCGCGTCGTCGAAGTTACCCTCTATTGCGCAAACGAATACGTTGTCGCCAAGTTGCGTCATCATTTGCAACTTTTGCATATCCGACACTCCGTCGGAAGGATAGAATACTATTATGTCCGTACCCTCAACGTCCCTAAAGCCCTCCAAAGCGGCTTTGCCTGTATCGCCCGACGTAGCTACCAAAATCAAGGTCTTAGCTGTTTCGCCCGTTTTCTTTCTTGCAGACGACAATAGATGAGGTAACATCGTAAGCGCCATATCTTTGAAAGCGCAAGTCGGTCCGTGCCATAATTCAAGAACGTAAAGTCCTTCATCGATATTTACTAGCGGACATGGATCCTCGCCGTAAAATCTCGAATACGCCTTATTAGAATAGTCGAGAAGTTCTTCATAAGTATAGTCCTCAAGATACAGCGAAAGCACCTTTGCTACTCTCTCCGGATAACTCATACCTATAAGCTCGTCAAAATTCTCTTTCGTGAGTTTTGGGAACTCTTCGGGAACGTAAAGTCCGCCGTCCTTTGAAAGTCCGTTGACTATGGCTTCTGCCGAACTTACTTTGATTGATTTGTTTCTGGTACTGATGTATTTCATATTTACACTCCTCTATTAATTAAGTGTTTATTTCGTTTTGTTTTTTCTTCTTTATGGCTTAGGCTTCACATTCCGCTACGATTCAGTCTAAGTGACGTAATAAGTTCGTATCAGTCGTCTAACTTAGATAACAACGCATTCTGATTTGCAAGTTGCAAAGCCTCTATCATCTCGAATATATCTCCGTCCATAAAGCTGTCAAGACTGTAAATCGTCATGCCTATTCTATGGTCGGTAACTCTGTTTTGAGGGAAGTTGTACGTCCTAATCTTTTCCGATCTATCTCCGCTACCTACTTGCGTCTTGCGGTTGGCGGCGTATTCGCTCTCGGCTTTGCTACTGTAATAGTCGTATAGCCTTGACTTAAGTACGCTCATTGCCTGTTCTCTGTTCTTAATTTGCGAACGCTCGTCTTGCGATGCAACGACAATTCCGGTCGGCAAGTGAGTTATGCGCACGGCGCTTTCCGTCTTGTTGACGTGCTGTCCGCCCGCTCCGCTTGAACGGTAGGTGTCTATCTTGAGGTCTTTTTCAAGAATCTCTATCTGAATATCCGGAGCTTCGGGAAGTATTGCTACCGTCGCCGTAGACGTGTGTACTCTGCCTTGCGATTCGGTTTCCGGCACGCGCTGCACTCTGTGTACTCCGCTCTCGTATTTGAGCTTAGCATACGCGCCGGTACCGCTTATCATAAAGGTGACTTCTTTTGCTCCTCCGAGTTCGGTATAGTTCATATCAATCTCTTTGACTTTCCATCTCATTCTCTCGGCGAAACGCATATACATTCTTACGAGTTCCGCGCCGAAAAGACCGCCCTCTTCTCCGCCTGCTCCCGCCCTAACTTCAACGATAACGTTGTTGTCGTCATTGGGGTCTACCGGCAAAAGCGCAATCTTGAGGTCCTGCACGACTTGTTCCTCGTCTTTTTTTGCTTGGTTTAGTTCATCTTTCGCAAGCGCCGTCATATCTGCGTCACTGCCATCGTCAATTATCTCCTTGCACTCGTTGATACTGTCTTGAAGGGCAAGATATTTTTTATAAAGTTCTATTGCAGGAGTCATTTGAGAATGTTCCTTAACAAGTTTTTGCCATCTCTCTTGGTCGGCAATAACTTCGGGGTCGGCAATCAACTCCGTCAATTCCTCAAATTTCTTTAGCATTAACTCTAATTTTTCAAACATACGCTATCCTTATTTCTTTTTTTACTGATAAAGATTTCTCGACTTCGCTCGAAATGACGTCAGTCGCCACTATCTAATTGACGTCAGACAATACGCTCGAAATGACGTCAGTCGATACGTTGAGCAACGATAATTCTATCTATTCCTTGCAAGTCCTTAACTACTTTGCATTCAAAGTTCTTAAGCATTTCTACGACTGCATTTGCTTGGTCTACGCCGACTTCCAAAAGAAGATATCCGCCATTGTTTAGATACTCTACCGCGTTATCGGCAAATACTCTGTAGAAATCCAGTCCGTCAGCTCCGCCGTCCAAGGCGATATACGGGTCGTAATCTCTTACTTCCTTATCCAACTTGGCAATATCTCCGCTGGGTATATACGGCGGATTTGATACGATAATATCGAACTTGCCGTCTATAGCCTCAAACTTGTCGCTGAGGATAAATGATATCTTATTTCCTACGCCGTTGACGTCTGCATTGTCTTTAGCTACGTTAAGCGCCGATTGGCTTATATCGCTCGCAATTACCTCGCAACCTGCTTCGCCTGCAATCGCTATGGCTATACATCCGCTTCCACAGCACATATCCAAAACTCTGCTACTGCCTGTCGCAAGTTCTATTGCCTTTTGCGCAAGATACTCCGTTTCCGGTCTTGGACAAAGCACGTCGGGAGTGACGGATATGTTGTAGCCGTAAAAGTCTACGCTTCCGAAAACTCTCCAAAGCGGTTCGCCCTTTTGTCGTTTCTTGGCATACTCCACTGCCTTTTCGTACTCCATTTGTCTTACGTGAGAAAGATCTGCCAATTCGCTTCGCTTAACACCGCAGGCCTCGCAGAATATCCAATCTATATCGCTCTCGTCCACGCCCTTAAGCATTGTCTTAATTTCGCTTCTTACTTTTTCGTACGGTTTTTTGGTATCAAACCTCTTTTCGGGTATCGTTGGATCCGCGTCCATTGCCATAACGGTTTTGAACGCCGTAATAGCGCATTCCACCATTGAATCGTCAGGCTGTTTGGTCGTCAATTTCTGCAACATAAGTCCTGGAAACTTGAATATACGCACGAACCAATTGTCGAACTTTGCCATAGTCTTGAGCATTTCATAACTTATTCCCATAACGATAGGTAGCAAAACTATTCTCGATGCGAAGAGTATTACGTTCTTCCATACGCCGAGGCTCTCCATATACGGCTCGAATATACCTACGATAGAAAATATAACTACGCTGACAAGCATAACAATAAACATAAACGTAGTACCGCACCTATCGTGCACAGTCGTCATCTTTTGCGCGTTTTCTACAGTGAGTTCCAAACCGTGTTCGTAACAACTTATCGTCTTATGCTCTGCTCCGTGATACATATACGTGCGTCTGATAGGTTTCATAAGCGTAGTAAACGCAATGTAAACAACGAATATTATTATTCTTAACAAGCCCTCGAATAATGCGTAAAGAACCGTAACGTACCAAAGAGAATTTGCCTCTTCGGAAATATACTTGGCGACAAGAGTCTTTACCCCCGTTAGTACGCCAAGCGGCAAGAAGAAAAACAGTCCTATCGCCAAGACTATGCCGAGTACAACGGAAAACACCATCATAACGTCATAAATATTGACTTTGAGTTTCTTTGCCATCCATTTTTCAAATTTGCTCGGCTTGGCGTCGTCGTCAAATACTTCGCCCGAGCGCATAAGCGTCTTCATTCCGCTTACCATAGAGTCGAAAAAGTTAAACACTCCTCTAATAAAAGGAACGCGATAGATTTTAGGGCGTTCGCTTACAGGTTTGATATATCTGCTCTCGACTACGATATTGCCTTTTTCGTCGCGCACCGCCGTAGCCATAGATTTCTCACCGCGCATCATTACGCCTTCCAATACGGCTTGACCGCCTATTTTAGATGTGTACTTTCTTGCCATATTACAATAATTATACGCTCAAAATGAATAGTTGTCTATCATTTGCTTTAATTAAATATATATTATTTAATATTATTAAACAATAATGAGGATTTTATCAACCGATGCGTCAAGCCTTTATCATTGCCATAAGCGTGGATTCATCGATAATTTCAATGCCGAGTTTTTGAGCCTTGGCAAGTTTGCTTCCAGCATCTTCGCCTGCAACAACTAGATTTACGGTCTTGGAAATACTGTCCGCTACTTCTCCGCCGTTCTGCTCAATCAACTGCTTGGCTTGCGACCTCTTGAGAGTGGGCAGAGAGCCTGTGAGTACGACCTTTCTTCCGCTCAAAGTTCCTTCGGCCACTTGCTTTTGCGCAATTCTAACCCCGCTCGCAAGCAGACTTTCAACCTCTTGAATATGTCTTTCGTCCGCCCAATATTCTATTAGTCCGTTCGCCATAATATCCCCGAAATCGTCTATGCCTTTGAGTTCAAAATAGTTTGCGCGTATTATCCCGTCCAAAGTCTTGAATTCATCGGCAAGTTGCTTGGAGGCTTTTTTGCCGATATTGGCTATGCCGAGCGCATAAATGAATCTATCCAAAGTGGTGTCTTTGCTCTTTTCTATAGCCTGCAAAATATTGCCAACCTTTTTGTCGCCGAAACCTTCGATACCCTCAAAATCTTCCGCCTTAAGATTGTATATATCCACAAAATGATTGAGTTTTCCTTCGTTGTAAAGCGTCTCAAAAGTCTTGTCGGATAAGCCGTCTATATCCATAGCGTCTCGCGAAGCAAAGTGCGCCATAGCCGACACTATAGCCGGAGCGCAATTCTTTGCGTTGGAGCATTTAAGAAATACGCCGTCTTCGATTACGGGCGCTCCGCAAGCCGGACAGATAGTAGGCTTTTGTACGTCAACGGAATGCTCGGTATGCTCTGCTATGCCTAATATCTCAGGGATAACGTCATTGCTACGGCGTATAAAAACTCTGCTTCCTATCTTTACGTCTTTACGGCGTATCTCGCTGATATTCGACAACGTAGCTCTGCTAACCGTCACGCCCGCAAGGTCAACCGGGTCAAGTATAGCCAGCGGATTCAGTTTGCCCGTACGAGATACTTGCCATATAACGTCGCGCACCGTAGTCGTAGCTTCCTGCGCGGGGAACTTAAACGCGACCGCCCACTTGGGAAATTTCTCCGTATAACCCATGTCTTCGCGGACAGCCGTATCGTCAACTTTGATTACAGCCCCGTCAATAAGAAAATCTAGGCTATCGCGTTTTTGCTGTATCTCGTCCAAGCCGTCAATTAGTTTTTGTTTGTCGTCATATAGGTCGAATTTATCGCTTACCTTAAACTTGTTTTGCTTCAAAAATTCAATCATATCGCTTCCTGAAGCAAAATCTTCTTCGATATAATTGACGTTGTAACATATCACTTCAAGCCGTCTGGAAGCAGTTACTTTCGGGTCTAGGTTTCGTATAGCTCCTGCTACTGCGTTGCGGGCATTTTTGAGTGGAGTAACTCCCTCTTTTGCGTTGTACTCGGCAAGCGCGGACAGGCGCATAATCCCCTCTCCTTGCACTTCTACTACGCCCTTATAGTCAATAGACAGCGGTACGCATTTGATAGTCTTGACTTGCTCTGTGACTTCTTCGCCCTCTATACCGTTACCTCTTGTAGACGCTCTTTCAAGTTTTCCGTCATTGTAAAGGAGATTTATAGTCAAACCGTCGAATTTGTATTCAAGCGAGCATATTGGCATATATCCGCGCGTCTTGACAAGTTTGTCAAGCCAATTTGACAACGCTTCTTTTGTCTGACACTTGTCCAGAGAATACAGTCTGCCAAGGTGCCTAACGCTCTTGAAACCTTTGAGTGTAACGTCGCCTACGCGCTTTGTGGGAGAATTGTCAAGACTATAGCCGAGCTGACTTTCCAAAGCTACAAGCTCGTCGTAAAGTCTATCGTATTCCGCGTCGGCAACCGTGGGATTGTCCAACGTGTAATATTGATACGCATATTCGTTGAGCAAATCTACAAGTTCGCTCATTCTCTTTGTTTCGTCCATAAACTCTCCCTTGCAACTATTTTGCAGTTATATTTTCCCATTTGCAAATTTATATCAAAATAAGTATATCCACGATTTGTATTTTTAGTTTTACTCTACTACCTTGATTGGCGCAAGTCGAAGATTAAACACCTTTACACCCAATTTAGGAAATTCTATCTTTGCGTTTTCGCCGGTGATTGCAATTATCTTACCTTTACCGAAACGCGAATGCTCTACTTCCATACCAACTTTGAAAACAGATGTATCTTTTGACTGTGGAGTTTGCGCGCTCACACTCTTTGCGAAGGCTGGCGTAGAAGCGTAATTCTTCATCATCTTCTTCATCTCTTGAAGTTTGGCGTAATTGCTGTACGCCGACTTCTGCGGTATCTCTTTATAGCCGTTAAAGTCGTCTTGGAAGTCGCGCATGATATTGCTTACGCTACTTCTCGTAGTCGGCTCTTGAATAAAGCCGCCTTCCTTGAGAAAACGCGACGGCATAGAATAATCTCTGTGTCCGTATCTAAATCGCGACTGCGCGTTGGTGAGATACAGTTTCTCTCTCGCTCTCGTCACTGCTACGTACATAATACGCCTCTCTTCTTGATCATCGTCCTCTCTCAAACTTGGGAAAATCCCCTCCTCAAGACCGACTATAAAACAGCATTTGTATTCCAATCCCTTTACTCCGTGAACGGTAGCTAGCGTGATACAATTCTCTATAGGTTGGTCGGTGTCTGTCACAAGAGATACTGACTGCAAATACTCGTCAAGTCTGCTATCTGCATTGTCTTTGCAGTACTCCTTAACGGACGTGATATATTCGTCGATATTGTCCAATCTATTTTTGTCTTCTTCGTCTTTAGGATCGTATTGACTTGCGAAATTGACGAAAGAATTTACAAAATCTATATAGTCGGCAAGAGGCATATACGCTCTTTCTTTCAATACGGCAACCACCTCGGAAAAACTCTTAATCTTGCTCTTAATAGTCGAAGTTAGCGGCAGACTATCTACGTTGAGAATACCTTGCATAAGCGATACTCTGCTGATAGCGCACGCCTCAATGAGCTTTTGTACGGCGGTATCGCCTATACCCCTCTTCGGTACGTTGATAACTCTCAAAATACTCTCGCTGTCGTTGGGATTGGATATAAATTTGAGATAAGCTAAAAAGTCCTTGACTTCTTTTCGCTCAAAGAACTTATTGCCTCCTATAATTTTATAGGGATAGTTGTAAAGAGCCAGCTTCTCTTCAAATGACCTAGTCAACATACTTGCGCGTACCAAAATCGCAAAGTCCTTGTAATCATATCCGTCGCTGTTGATAAGATTGGAAATTTGTTCTAACACGTAGTCTGCTTCTACCTTCTCATCGTAACAACTCCTGTAAATTACTCTCGCGCCCTTTTCTCCGTCAGTCCAAAGCGTCTTTTCCATACGCGACGGATTGTTGGCGATAATCTTATTGGCAACGTCCAAGATATTTTTCGTCGAGCGATAATTCTGCTCAAGTTTGTATATTCTGCAATCGGGAAAATTCTGAGTAAACTTGCGAATATTGGAAACGTCTGCCCAACGCCAACCGTATATGCTCTGATCGTCATCGCCCACGGCAAAGATATTGCCATACTTATTGGCAAGCAATCTCACCAAAGTATATTGAATTTTATTGGTGTCTTGGAACTCATCAACGTGAATATATTTGAACAATTCCTGATATTTATCAAGTACGTCTTTGTGAGTGGCAAACAAAAGTAGCGTCTTATAGAGCAAGTCGTCAAAGTCTAACGCATTGTTCTCTCTGAGTTCTTTCTCGTATCTTTCGTATACTGTAGCGATAAGTTGCCCCTCGGGTTCGCCTTTAAGTCTCGGAGCGTATTCGCTAGCGCTCAAGGCTTGGTTCTTAGCATTTGATATATGCCATTTGATAGTCTTTTTGTATTCCTTGTTGTCCTCAATCTCCATAGCCTTAAGAATACGCGCGATTACTTTCTTGCTGTCCTCATCGTCATAAATTGAAAAATTGGAGTTGAAGTCGCCAAGTTTGGATATATCATTGCGAAGTATCTTTGCGCAAAGCGAGTGAAAGGTAGATATAGTCATACCGCCGCGACCGGTAACCTGAGTGATACGCTCTTTCATTTCGCCCGCCGCTTTATTGGTAAAAGTAATTGCTAAAATATTGCGCGGGTCAACTCCTTCTTTCTCAATAAGATAAGCGATACGGTACGTCAAAACTCTCGTCTTACCGCTTCCCGCTCCCGCAAGCACCAAGACGGCGCCCTGCGTATCCTCAACAGGCAATATTTGCGCGCTGTTCAACAATGATTTGTAATCCATAAAAATACTTTAACCTTAAAAACTTAATGTATTTATTATATAATAAAAGAGGTAAAAACTCAACTGTTTTACCTCTTGGATAAACTAATTTTATCTAAAACTTTGCAATTTTTAAATTGTATAACGTTATTATAGTTATTTTCACTTACTCAATTAAAAAAGAGGCTTTCGCCTCATTTTTATGCCTTGTACATACGCTTACGCGCAGCTTCCGCTTTCTTCTTACGCTTTACGCTTGGCTTTTCGTAAGCCTCTTTCTTACGGAGGTCACCGATAATGCCGTCTCTTGCGCACTTACGCTTAAATCTTCTGATAGCGCTGTCCAAAGACTCGTTCTCGCCTACTTTAACTGTTGACATTTTATCGCCTCCTTTCCCTAATCGGCTTAATTACTTGAATATTATTGCACAATAAAAAAATCTTGTCAACAAAATCTTTTATTAAATTTTCAACTTCTTGCAAATCTCTTCTAGGTCAAGTTCTTTCTTGTCCTTTAACGCCCAAATATCAATGCCATCGCCCGCCTTTCTCGGAATTACGTGCATATGCAAATGGAATACTGACTGCTGCGCGCTCACTCCGCTTGCATTGAGAACGTTGACGCCTTCAAATCCGCATTTTTCTACAAAGTGACGCGATATTTTTTGCGCCGTAGCAATGGTCGCTTTGAGATACTCTTCATCGCAATCCAAAATATTTGTACAATGCTTCTTGGGTATTACCAAAGTATGTCCGTAGCTGTCGCAGGCAATATCTAAAAATGCGTAAGTCTTATCGTCCTCATATATTTTGTAAGAGGGAATTTCACCCTTTATAATTTTGCAAAAAATACACTCCATAATACACTCTCCTTTGGATAAATTATACCGTTTTGTCCATATTTATGATATCTTGCAATAGGCTATGCCGTCTTGAGCTTTTTCGACTTTCACGTCATACAGGCAATCGCTCTGTCCGCCTTGAGTATAGCACTTGATATACTGCTCGGAATAACCGCACATATATCCTTGCTCCATATCTTCAGTGAGAAGTTGCAACGTCTTGCCGACAAAACTCTCTACGTACTCTTGGCGTTTTTTCTCCGCAACTTTTATCGCCATGCTTACTCTGTCTTTGACTACGCTTTGGGGCAACAACTTGTACCTTGTTGCATTTGTACCCTCTCTTGGCGAATAGCCGAATACGTGCATTTGCGCAAAGCCTACTTTTTCTATAAACTTTAAGGTGCTTGCAAAGCTCTCCTCGTCTTCCGTTGGAAAACCGCAAATGAGGTCCGTAGTGATAGCGCAGTCGGGAAAGTATTTGCGAATAAGATTAACCTTTTCAAGATACTCTGCGGTCGTATAGTGTCTATTCATTTTCTTAAGTACGCCGTCTTCTCCGCTCTGCAAAGAAAGGTGGAATTGAGGGCAAAATTTCTTAAGTTGTTTAAGCGCAACGAGCAACTTATCGTCAATGACGCTTACTTCCAAAGAGCCAAGGCGGATTCTGCAATCTATATCGCTTAAAGCGCATATAAGCGTAGCTAAATCGCATCCGATGTTCTTCCCGTAAGAGGAAATATCAATGCCTGTTATAGTTATTTCCTTACACTTACACTCCAAGTTTTTGCACTCTTCGACTACGCTCTCGACGCTCCTTGAACGACTTCTGCCTCTGACGTACGGAATAAGACAGTACGAGCAATAATTGTCGCAACCGTCCTGTATTTTGACGTACGCTCTGGTACGCACTACTTCGGCGGAAAAGTCATCCTCATATTCTCTTGGAAGCGCTTCGACTAAAACTCCGCTCTCTTGAAGCATATCCGCCAACTTGCCTTTTTGAGCATTGCCGATTACAAAAGTCACGTTGTCTTTTGTCAAAAACTGTCGGGGATTGTTTTGCGACGCGCAACCGCATACGATGATCTTAGCGTTGGGGTTGAGTTTTAGACATCTGCTCACGCATTGACGTGACTTGCGTTCCGCCTCGTTGGTGACGGCGCAAGTGTTGAGTATGTATAAATCGGCGTATAGTAAATCTTCGCTCGCCTCGTATCCTCTTTCTTTTAGCGTCTTCAGCAAACTATCGCATTCGTATTTATTAACTTTACATCCCAAATTGTATACAACTATTTTCATAATATAACGCCGTGTTTATCCTGCAATCACCCTTGCAAATCTCCCATTTCGTACATAATTATTGCCGAGGCGATTATCGATGCGGTTTCGCATCTTAAGATGCGTTTTCCAAGCGAAACAACCTGTCCTCTTCTTGCTACTATTTGCTCGACTTCCTCCGGAGCAAAACCGCCCTCGCTACCAATAATCAAAGCTATTTTTTTGCCTTTCTCCAAACCTTTAACGTCGGATATTTTGCCAATTTCCGCATGCTCGTAAGGAAGTATTACGGTATCGTATTGCTCAAGATTAGCCAGCAAACCGTCAAAGTCCAGAAGTTCGCCTACCTGCGCTCGTGTTGCCCGACCGCATTGTTTACATGCCTCTAAGGCTATTCGATTAGCTCTTTGAAAATTAAACTTACTTTCATTGACGTATTGTGAGAAAAACGGAACTATTTTTTCAACTCCCAACTCCACGCACTTTTGCGTAATCAAATCCAATTTGTCGCCTTTTGGCAAGGCTTGAAAGAGCGTAACGCTTGCAGGAGCTTTGCACTCGTTGTCAAAGATTTTCTCCACTTCAACTTTAGCGTAGTCTTTGCCCATTTCTCGAATAACGCAATAGTAGTCCTTGCCATCGTCAAGGTTGACTATAATTTGATAGCCGACTTTGTGTCGCAAAACCTTGCTCATATGTACGTATTCTTCGCCGTCTACTATTATAAATCTGCCGTCATAATTCTCGGCGTCCGCAAAAAATCGTTTGATTTCCATTTCTTTACCTATTCTGACGACTCAACTTAAACGCTACCCACTCGCCCATATTTACGCGCTCGATTATCTCATATCCTTCATTGATAAATGCGCTTTTTACGTCGTTCTCTCTTTTTAGTATTATTCCGGATATTATTACTATTCCGCCTGTTTTCAAATAATCTCCAAGCGTAGCCGATAAAGTGATAAGTACGTCTGCCGTAATATTTGCAAGAACTATATCAAACTTGCCGGTTGTCTTATCGAGAAGATTTGCATTGTCGATTTTGAGCTTGTCCGAAAAGCCGTTGAGAGAAGCGTTGTCTTTTGCAGACTTGACGGCATTGTCGTCGATATCGTACGCTTCGACAAACTTCGCGCCGAGTTTTGCAGACGCAAGCGCCAAAATTCCGCTTCCCGTGCCTATATCTATTACACTCTTACCCTCGACGCCCAAAGCCTGTAAAAGTTGAAGACACATCTTAGTGCTCTCGTGTTCGCCCGTGCCGAAAGCCATGCCGGGGTCAATCTTGACTACGTACTCACTCTCTTGCGGCTCGTAATCTATCCACTGAGGAACTATCGTCACTCTGCCTGCGTGAATAGGCTTGTAATTCTCCTTCCAGCTCTCAACCCAATCGTTGTCGTCAACCACCGTCTTAGATATATCTAAACTTCCGAAATCAAAGGGACAGTTTAGTCTCAAAAATTCAAGTTTTTCGTCTATCAAAGCCTTTACGCTTTCAAATCCGTCAACGGGAAAATATCCCTTAACTTGGGCTTTACCGTCATCGTTTATCAGATGTTCGTCCATATAATCCCATATCACTCCGTTAGCGGAAAGCTCCAAAAGATCTTTGGGATCGTAAATTCCAATGCCGTTGCTCCCCGCTTCGGTGAGTATGTCGGCTACCAATTCGCTCGCTTCGCTAGTAGTGTCTACGGTAATTTCGTAATACTTCATTATTTATCCTCTTGGTCAGTTTTTCTATTCTCATTTGTACTTGTATGAGTGACGCAAGTGTTTGCGCCGTTATCTTCACTGGCAATTTCGTCTTGCTTTACGTCATTTTTTTCTTCTTTGACTATATTCTCTACGGCATTGACTTCTTGATTATGAGCCGTCTGAGCTTGCTTTTTGTTCTTGACCATTTTTATTACAGTCCTTGCAATGAATAACAACAAGACCAAAATAACTATGACAAAGAAAATATCGAGTATAATATTCATATAAGCCGATAGGAAAAAAGCAAGCAAAGTTACTATCGCGCCCGCAGTCAAATTACCAAGCCACACCATAGTCATTGCTTTCCAAAACGGAATATCGATAAAAGTCGCGATTGCGCTACCCGTCCACACTCCGGTCAAAGGTATTGGGAATGCTACGAAGAGATATACTCCCAGCATCTTCTTTCGCTCAAGACGTTTCAATTCCTCGCCGCTCAAGGCGGTATTCCCCTCTTTACCAATGACTTTCATTGCCTTTCCCTTAAAGCCGTCTTCAATAGCTTGCGCAAGCGAGGCAAATATCTTAAACTTCTTCATCCAGTTTAGCACGGGACGTAATATCAACAAAAGTATAGGCGAAACGATTGCAGATCCAGCCCAAGCTAGCGCAAAGGCTACGATAGGCTTAATCCCCATAGTAATTGCCGCAGGTATAGCCCCGCGCAGTTCGACTATCGGTATCATGGATATCAAAACCGTAGTCAAATAATCGTTGCCGATAAGCTGTCGCACTGCTTCTATAATCTTTTCTGTCAACTTATACTCCTTAATAATCCTTAATACATATAATATATATAATTATATGCATTGGGAACGTTCTATATCTAAATTTTGGTCAATTTGTCTGCTTGATATTAACTGTTCAATGACACGATTTTTGATTTATATTAAGTATATTATATAATTTTCCTTGCAATCAGTCAATAAAACGGATAAACTAAATGTATGCAAAAATTATTATCGTTGACAAGAAAAGCTATTGCAGATTACAGCATGATTCAAGACGGCGACAAAATTGCCGTGGGACTGTCGGGCGGAAAAGACAGCATGGCGCTACTCGCCATACTCTCGGCGTACAAAAAATTCGCTCCGGAAAAGTTTGATTTGATAGCTATCAATATAGATCTGGGGCTTAACGCCGATAAAGACGAAATACAAGCCACTAGAGAATACTGTAATAGCGTAGGCGTAGAATTTGTCATCGAAAATACGCAAATATATGATATTATATTGGAAAGAGGAGAAAAAAGCCCGTGCTCTTTATGCTCAAAGATGCGCAGGGGCGCGCTCAACAGCATCGCAAAGCAATACGGGTGCAACAAATTGGCGCTTGGTCACCATGCCGACGACGTATTGGAAACTTTTATGTTGAGCTTGATTTATGAAGGCAGAATTTCTACATTTATGCCCGTAAGCCATATGGACAGAAGCAATATTACTTTAATTCGTCCGTTTATCTACGTCGAAGAAAAGTATCTGTCAGGACTTGCAAGAAGATATAATTTACCGATTATTCACAATCCATGCCCGCAAGACAAGAATACTAAGCGCGAAGACATAAAAAAATTAGTAGAAAGTCTTGACGAGAAATACTCTTGCAAACAGCTTATGCTGTCCGCGCTATTCCATCCTGAGCGCAATAATCTTTGGGATAAAATCAAGGAAATTAATAATATAAACAATAAGGAATAGTTACTTACTATTCCTATTTTATCCATATTTTATAAATTGCTAACATTGCCTTTTTGCTTTTGCAGATAGAGTTTTTTAGTACTTTCTCCGCCTCTTAGGTGCCTTACCGATAAGTTGTATTCAAGTACTTTCCTTACTTCTTCATATAAATCTATATCTATATATTTTAACTTGGTATTAACATAGCTATGTATTGCGCTTTTGCTAATGCCAAAGACTTGCGCGCACTGGCGCACCGTGCATTTATTCTCCAATATATAATTAGCAATTGATACGATAATTTGGTCGCAATAGTCACGCATATTCCACCTCGCAAATATCCTATGCGGGGAATATGCGATATATGACGGAATTTGAGCGTATTGTATTCTTAGCCGACTATCGCCATAGCGTTAGCTCAATCATTGAGCGTATATACTTCTTTACATTTGTTCATATATGCATATATACATTTGCGCAAAGTATCAATCATCATTATTACGCCGAGTATAATCAAGAATACGGCAAACCCCACAGATAAAGCCCTTGAAGAAATTTTCTTAACTAACAGCGCGGAAATCACGCTTGTGATGAGCGCCGGCGTTGCGACTAGCAATACGCTCTTGTAATCTATCCCCTTTCTCTTTATATTAATAATCGTTACGATAATTGCCATTGGAATAAACGCCACCAAATTGATAGCTTGCGCGTTCTTTTGAGGTACGTCGAGAAAAATCGTCAATATGGGAATGAGAAGCGTACCGCCACCCATACCCATACCGCCTATTATTCCTCCTACGATACCCGCTAAAATCAATAGAAATATTTGCATAGTTTTCTCCTGTATAATTAAGTGATATTTTCTCAACGCGGATTGAATTAACTATATTACCGTTTTGTCCATATATTATCCGCCGAAATTCTTGATTAGAGTAGACACTCCCGCGACTATCATCAACGTGTAAAAAATTATTTTCAGCACGTTGTTGGAGAGTTTTTTCATAACGAAAGTTCCTATAAGTCCGCCAAGTATTACTCCGCCTCCTACCCATAAACCGTTGGAAACTGTAAAATTACCTTGAGTAATATAGACGATTCCGCTGACGAGAGAAAGCGGTAAGATTGTCAAAATAGCGCTTGTGTGAGCAAGTTTTTCCTCCAAACCCAGCAAAATCGTAAAAATTGGCACGACCAGCATTCCTCCGCCACCACCGAATAGCCCATTGGCAATTCCAACGAAGAATGACGCAATAACCGTCAAGACTATTCGTCCCTTTTTGCCCAATTTATCAATACCATTCTTTTGCTTTTGCGCCAGTGAGCAAGGCGTCTTTGAATATTTGAACTGCGTTGTCTTAGTTTCGCTTTGCATATTCCTCTCCAATGAAAAAAGTCGTTTTAACTTATATTGCGTAATATTATATTAATTAACCAAAAATATTGAGTAAAATAATTGATTTTTTTTTATTGATATTATATAATTAAGCAGACTATTGTAAATAAAATAATAGATTTATTTATTATTATAAAGGTGGTTAAATGAACAAGAAAAGAATTTTTATCTTGACAGCGTTAATCTTAGCAGTATGCCTTGTATTTTCTATGTTTGCAATCGCTTGCGACAAGAATGACGGCAATTCTGACAACAACAACGCTAACTCAACTCTACTCTTTACCAACGGCACCTTTGCCGGCGGTACGGGTGATTCCGCATTGACCTCTCCAAGCAATTGGACAGGCTCAGCAGGCTCTACTGCTTCCAGTTCAAGTTCAAGTTATACGCCGTCCGGCGAGAACGACTTGACAAGAGGCGTCGTAGGCACTTCAAGCTCCGAGTGGAAAGCCTTGCAAAAAAAATATAAGCATATTACCGCAAGTTCCCCCGGCAGAGGTAAGTCAAGCGAGGACGATGACGAACTCGATGACACCAAGGTTCTAATGATCAACAATAGGACTGCTACGTCATACAAGTATACGTCTGAATCTCATTCTTTAGACACCGACAGTTACTATAGGCTGAGCGTAGACGTCAAGACTATACTTGACGGCAACACCGATCCGCTTGCAGGCGCGTATATCTACGTCAACGGCGCGGCATACGCAGGCTGGGAAGCAATCGATACTAATAATAATTGGAAGACTTATACTTTGTATATCGAAACTTCCGAACTCTCCTCCGGTACTATCACCGTAGTGCTGTCTTTGGGTATAGGCAACGGCTCAACCGGTCACCTTACCAAAGGTTTTGCTTTCTTCGACAACGTAGTACTTGAGAAAGTATCCGAAGCAGACGAGGACGATGAAAACGCAAAAGTCTACACTAAAGACGACTTTGACAAGCAAGAAGTTACTTCCGAAACAGCTAAATATACAATGAAAGTCGCAGACAGCGAATTTGATTACGCGTCTTCGATTACAAGCGTTCCGTACACTCCTTCTAAGTACACTCAAGTACCCGGATACGGCTCAGGTAACAACGCTAGCACTTCTTCGAGCGATTTGGCAAAAGGTATCCTAGATACGACCACTTTCTCTACAAAAAACGTGGCAAATTCACTCAGCGCGCTTTCAGCCGCATTGGAGAAAAAAGGTCTATCGCTTGAGCAACTGGAAGTTCCTCAGCAATCTACGGGTACGAGAATGCTCTATATTCAAAACAAAAATGCAAACGCATTTGGTTACAGAGCTGACGTCGAAATGAATTTCAAACTCAATAAATACTATAAAGTAAGCGTTTGGGCAAGAACTTTCCTTGAAAAGGGAACGGCTTCCATTAGACTTACCGACGGTACGAATACCGACAGTAACGACTATACTATCGAATTTGACAACGGCGAATGGACGCAATACTCTTTCTACGTTCAAGCCAACCAATTCCGCTCTACTCAACTTAAACTTGAGCTTTGGCTTGGCTGGGGCGGTACTAATGACACCGACACCCACGCAAAGGGCGTAGCGCTCTTTGACATGACGACTATCGAAGAAATCAGCGAACAAGATTACAAAAATGCGAACAATACAACCACCGACAAGATAATCGACCTTTCGACAGACGAAAATAAAATGGAGCCGATAGATCTTAACGAATTCAAAGCGCAAAACCCTGACGAACTCAACGATGCGCTTGCAGGTTACACTAAGAATGAGATAATCGACACCAATTCCAGCGAGGAACTCAAAAAATTCCCAGGTAAGCCTGTGGACAGAGCCGATACCCCTGCCCTCAACTCTAAAGTTCTTGTAATCGACAACTCTAGACCTACGGCTACGACCTTGTCTAACTTGACAACGTCCAATGACGTAATCGACACAAGCAAGCTCAAGAAAATTGCTCCAAATAAGACGTACGCTATTTCTATGTACATCAAGACGAAGGATATACCGAAAAGCCAAGGCATGACGATTTCCTTGCTCCGTTTCAATGAAGAATACAAGAGCGGCGATAAATTCGAAAACTCCTTTAGCGTAATATCCTCTTTCAACAATCTCAATACCGAGAATCTTGAAAGCGAAAAAGGCTTTAATGACTATACCCTCGTTACTTTCTACGTACTTGGAGATAAACTCAAAGAAGCTAGACTCGGCATATCAATCAGTGTAGGTACCGGCGACGGTAGCGACTACTCCACTCTTGTAATGGGTTACGGCTATGTATCTTCAATGAACTTTGAACAAGTCGCTTACAGCCAATACTCGTCAGCTACCGGTTCAACGACCGTAAATACCGTTGATTTGTCAGACACGTCTTCCGAAGGCGAAGTTTCTTCCAACGGATACTTCAACAAGACGGATATAAGCGCTACTGTCAACTTGTTTGGCAACGACATCTTTGACGAAAACGGCGACTTGAAGACCGCGCTTGCTATGCCTAGCAACTGGTCAATTAACTCTTCTTCTAAACTCACTGAGAAAAATGAAGACGAGTCGTATAAATTCGACTATATGGCAGGCGTACTCAACCTCAACAATCAATCTCAATATACCGCTTTGGGTATCGACAACGTCAACACGTTCTACAACGGTATCGATACGTTCTTTAATATTGAGAAAAACCCAACCGTACTTGCAATAAAGAAAGGCGAAAGCATTCAGACTCTTGGCTTTAAGTCCAACAGTATTTCACTTTCTGCTAAATCTTACTACGCATTCATGGTATACGCAAAAGCAACGGTAGGTAGCGAATTCAGCATATCGCTAACGACAGGCACCAACGGCGCTGACGACAAGTTTGCAACGCTTATAGGCGACGGTCAATGGCATCAATATATGATATTTATTGAGACAGGTATCTCAAGCACTTCCGTAACGCTTTCGCTCAGCGCAGACAGCTCGACGTACCAAAGCTCAACGGTATTCTTCACCGGCGCAACTTATGCGACCATAGACGAGAACGCATTTGAAAAGGCGCAAGAACAAAGCAAACAAGATTGGCTCACTCAGTCTTGGCTTGTAGATTCTTTTGATGACGTTGACAGCGCTGATAGCATATCCGACGCAAAGAACTTCACCGGAGCATTGATTGACAGCAACGCAACGGCAGATAGCGACGATTTGGTAAGCGGTGTAATCGATAAGAACAAAACCGACTACTCTGACCTTGATCTTGACGTGGACGGCGCAGACGAAAAGATCGTCAACGCTATCTTCAACAATGACAAGACCAACGTAGGCGATAGAGCGCTTGTAATTTACAACAAGGCCGCTACCGCATACGGATATACGTCCAACTCGGCTGATATTACCCCGGGAAAGTATTACAAAATCAGTATCTGGGTATTGACCTATAAGTTGGCGCTCAATTCCAAAGCTAGCGACGATATTGACAAGAACTTTATTCCTACGGCTACGATTGCCTTGAAGGCAAACAACAAGACGTACGAATTCGGCAGAAAGTTGACAAGCGAATCTTCCGACTATGATAAGAAAAGAATTGTCAACACTTCGACCTACGACGACGAAGGCAACGAAACTATCGGTCAATGGACGGAATACTCTTTCTATATCTACGCTGAAGAAGACATCGAAGATACGACTGCTACCCTTACCGTAAGCCTTGGCTTTAAGAACAAGAATTATTACTTGACGGGTTATGTATTCGTAGACAACTTCTCCGTAGAAGAAATCGACGCAGAAAACTTCATTGCCCGCAAGGACGTTTACAAAGAAGCTGAAGACGGCAAGTACTACTCTGTAGACAATAAAGGCGAAGAGTTTGTTGAAATCACCGAAACTACTCCCGCTCCGGAAGGCTACACTCTTTACAACAAGTTGACAGACAGCGAAGTTGCTAAAGACGACAATGACAACAACAGCATTCTTGCTAATGAAGCAGACGTAGCCAACAACTTCCGTATCGTATTCACTGCTGAGGACTCTACGGCTGAACCGCCTAAAGATGAAGATCCAAAGACGACAAATGAGAAAGATCCTCTCTTGTGGCTTTATATCTCTCTTGGAGCAGTCAGCGGTATAATAGTTGTTATAGTAGTGATTGTAGTTATCAAAAAACTCATTCCTAAGAAAAAGAAGAAGCTTATCAAGAATAGTAAAAACAAAAAGACCTCTTCAAGCGCTAGCAAGAGAGATCAATTCGGTAAGTAATAAAATAACGGACGGCTTTCGCCGTCCGTTATTTTATCAGTTGAGATTTCTCCAATGCAGTTGAAATAACCTATCTCGGTATAAAAATCTTTTGACCTATAAATACTCTATCTAATCCGTTCAAGTCTTTTATTCTTTGCAAATCAGCGCTAAATTTCCTTGCAATACTATCCAAAGTATCAAAAGGCTGAACAGTATAATATTCGCCTTGATTTTCCTCGATGACAAGTCGCATACCAACAAATATATCAGAATTTAGATTGTTGAGATTCTTTATCGCTAAGGGAGTAGTATGATACTTCTCCGCTAAGCTGTCAAGTGTAGTACCGTTATCTACTCTAATCATTGCTTTTTTCATATTTTACTCCTTGCTCTTTAATAGGTAGAGATTTCTCCACTGCGGTCGAAATGACATTAAAAAGATATTTCGCTTTGCTTAATACATTCTATTTCGCAAATACCGTCAATATTATATTGTATGAGAAAAATATTCAAAGCGTTTGCAACCGTTACGGTAATTTCGGCAATTACGAGAGGACTGTCATTCGTATTCAAAATATATCTATCAAGAAAATTGGGCGCAGAAATATTGGGACTGTATCAGATTTGCGCCTCCGTATTTATGCTTTTTGCATGCATATGCACTTCAGGTCTGCCCGTCACGCTGTCTAGAATAACTGCTGAAAGCGACACTGTCGGGGACAACAAACGCCAATTTGGAGCATTGACAACGTGCTTGTTTGCAGGAGTATTGATTACTCTCGTAATGATCTCGGCAATATTGATATTTCCGCAAATACTAGACTTAATTTTCAAAGATAAAAGATGTAGAAAACTATTTTTGATTATGCTTCCGATGCTACTTACAGCATGTCTTTACGCAATATTGCGCGGTTGGTTTTGGGGTAAAAAATACTTTGGCATATACTCAATAAGCGAGCTTGCCGATGAGATATTAAAAATAATATTCGCTATACTCTTCCTTGAGGGGGGTATGCTTGCCATACAAAAGGAATACACCTACGCTTTGGCCATGCTTGCCGGAGATATAATCGTGGTAGTAATAATTATTATAATGTACGTAGCAAAAAAAGGCAAACTCGCAAAGCCTACGCTTGGCAAAGAAATTGCCAAAAGCGCAACTCCATTGACGGTAACCAGAATTGTAGGCTCGCTTATGTCTACTTTTATGTCCTTGATTTTACCCTCGCTTCTCGTAACCAAACTTGGAATGAGCCAAAGCATGGCAACTGCCGATTTCGGACGCGCAAGCGGAATGGTTATGCCTCTGATATTTACGCCTACGTCAATTATCGGTTCTTTAAGCGTCGTTCTTATCCCTGAAATTGCGTCCGTAAAAGCCGACAAAGGCGTCAAATCTCTCTCAGGAAGCCTCGGTAACGCAATACTTTTCGGCTGTCTTGTGTCTTGCGTATTTTTCACCTTGTTTTCCGGCGCCGGCAACCAACTTGGCGACCTCCTATACAAAGACCCGTTGAGCGGAGAATATTTGGCATTTGCCTCTATCATAATGATACCTATGTGTCTGAACAACCTCGTAGTATCCATGCTCAACTCTATGGGCAAAGAATTCAACACTTTCATTTCCCACGTGATAGGCTGTATAGTATTGATAATTATACTTTTGACTACTCCTACTATACTTGGGGTAAAATCCTACTTTGTGTCTTTGGGAGCAATGCACTTAACGGCGCTTGTTATCAATCTGATAGTATTAAATAAGAACGTCAAAATACCGTCCAAAGTTGCGTTGAAAAGCGGTATATGTATTATCTTCTCATTAGGAGTTGCGATAGTATGCAAACTCGCGTCAAGCGCGCTTATCGGTAGCAGTCAAATAGTCGTAATTATTACTATCTTCATTATCTCCGCAGTCGCATTTATTCCATTTGCCATATTAAATAAAATGGTCAAGGTAAACTTCAAGAAGTTTACCCTAAAAAATAAGACGACTTTTCTATAAGATAATCGCAATAACTATATAAATAGACTAACGATTGACTAAAATGCTCTAATAGTTTATTATATACATATGATAAATATAATTGCAGCTGTCGCTGAGAACGGCGTAATAGGCAATAACGGCAAACTGCCTTGGAACTTAAAACTCGATATGGCTAGGTTTAAGCAAATAACTATGGGAAACGTAGTTATTTTTGGCAAGAATACCTTCAATGAAATAAAGAAACCGCTTGCAGGAAGAGAAAATATCGTCTTGTCTACTCATATTAATCATATAGACGGCGTTAAAGTTTTTAACAGTCTTGACAAAGCCCTTGATTTCGCTAAGATTTTTGGCAAAGAGATATTTATTTGCGGTGGAGAAAGCGTATACAAAGAGGCGCTTGCTTTCGCCGATAGGCTGTATATTACGCGCATACACTGTGATTTTGACGGCGACAGATACTTCCCTGCCGTCCCTGATAATTTCAAATGTATATCAAGTCAAGATATACTCGATACGGGAGTGGCTACGACATTTTGCATATATAAGAATTAGAGTTTTTGACTACTCTCAAACTATAGACGTTTGCTCAAAAGATATCACCCATATTTTTCAAATATTAATCTACATTCATATCCTTGCCATAGCTATAAATATTTGATATAATTATAGCAGAAAGTGTAGAGTTTGCGCGTAAAGTGTCGTCTGGACGGGGAGTGCCGACGAACGAAAAGTAAATCTTACTTGCGGTGCAACACTCACTCCCACTTTGGACTAGTTATATCTTTTGGACGTAATTACAGTGTCTTTTTGTGGGGAACTTTCTTGGGAGGTTCTCTTTTGATTTATTCTCAAGCCGTAGAATACATATCAGGCGTAGAAAAATTCGGCATTAAATTGGGACTTGGGACTGTCAAGATTTTGCTTGCAAGACTTGGCAATCCGCAAAATTGCCTCAAATTCTTACACATAGCAGGCACCAACGGTAAGGGCTCGGTCAGTTGCTTTTTGACCAATATCCTACTTGCAAGCGGTTACAAAGTCGGCACGTTTAATTCCCCTTCTGTCTTTGGCTACAATGAGAGATACCTATTCAACAACTCGCCTATGAGCAACGATGACGTAGCGAAATACATCGCAATTATAGCAAATGAGCGAGAAAAAATGGCGCAAGAAGGATTAGACTTACCATCGGCTTTCGAGTTAGAATTTGCCGTAGCTATGCTCTACTTCAAGGACAAAGCATGCGACTTTGCCATACTTGAGTGCGGACTGGGCGGTAGACTTGACGCTACCAACGTAATTGATAGAAAAGAACTTGCGATAATTACGTCTATATCCTACGACCATACGGCAATCCTCGGCGATACGTTGAGCGATATAGCTAAAGAAAAGTTTGCAATAGTTAAGAACTGCCCTTTGATTACTTATCGCCAATGCGATGAAGTTATGAGAGTGTTTAACAAAGCCAAGGACTTGATACTGTGCGATGAGCCTACGCTTGTCAAAAGCGACGCCAACGGGCAAATAATGCTCTATAAAGGCGATGAATACCGCTTAAATCAACTTGGAAGATACCAACTTGTCAACTGCTCGCTTGCAATACAAAGCGCGCTGTATCTCGCTCAAAAGGGCTACAACCTAACTATAGACACAATAAAGATTGGCGTTGAAAATTCAATATGGAAAGGACGTCTGCAAAAGATAAACAAGGGAAAAAAGATATTCTTGCTTGACGGAGCGCATAATCCTGACGGCGCTAAAGTCCTATCGCAAGAACTTACCGCGATGTTTTCCGATATGAAAAAGTGCTTCATTTTCGGCATGTTCAAAGATAAAGACATAGACGGCGTGTTGCAAAGCATAGGCGCAATAGCAGATAGATTTATCGCAATTAAACCGCCTTCAGCTAGAGGCCTTGAGGAAGATAAGACGTATACAAAATGCCTTGCTTACACCAATAACTGCGAAAAGAGCGAGAGCATATCGACGGCGATTGCCAAGGCTTTTGCGAGCGATTGTAACTTAATAGTAGTATGCGGGTCTTTGAGTATACTCTCGCCCGCTTATGACGTTATAACAAAACTATAAAGCAGAGGATAATATGGACGAGAAAGACAAAGAAAAAATTCAACAAGCTGTTACTATGATACTTGAGGCTATAGGCGAAGACCCTAAGCGCGAAGGACTTATTGACACGCCCAAGCGCGTGGCGAATATGTTTGAAGAGTTGACGGCAGGATATTGCGACGACGAAAAGGCTCACCTCGCAAAGACCTTCGACGTACGCTCAACCGACTGGGTAATAGAAAAAAATATATCCTTTTCTTCAACATGCGAACACCACCTTATGCCATTCTTCGGTAAGATTGCTATTGCTTATCTTCCGTCAAATAAGGTCGTAGGACTATCAAAACTCGCAAGGACGGTAGAAGTATTTGCGCGCAGATTGCAATTACAAGAAAGACTTACAAATGATGTCGCCGACGCCGTCATGGACAATCTCAAAGCCAATGCCGTGATAGTTCTGTGCGAGGCTGAACATACTTGTATGACTGCAAGAGGTATTAGAAAAATCGGTTCAAAGACGGCTACTTTTGCAAAACGCGGCGAAGTGGCAAAAGAAGATATTGATACCGTAATTAGATTGATGACGGTGTGATATGAAAATCGGTAACAAAACATTTGAAAGCGGTACGCATATTATGGCGATAGTCAATCTCACTCCAGACTCTTTCTATGACAAGTCAAGGACGGCTGTCGAAGAACTCTTACCGCGCGTACGCAAAGCCATTGACGAAGGCGCCGAAGTGATAGATATAGGCGGTCAATCAACGCGTCCAAATCATACTCCGATTGGCGCAGAGGAAGAATGGCAACGCTTAGAGCAACCAATTGAGCTCATAAAATCCAATTTTGATATTCCCCTATCCGTTGATACGTACTATCCTTACGTCGCTGAAAAAGCCTTGCAAAAAGGCGCGGATATGATAAACGATATTTGGGGATTGCAATACGAAGATAATGGCGAAATGGCAAGAATAATTGCAAAATACGACGCGTCAGTGTGCATAATGCAAAACCAAAACCGCATATCTCCCCATGATACTCTTTGGGAAGATATATACGGCTTTTTGCAAAAAAGTATTGAAATTGCAAATCAAGCGGGTATTGACAAAAACAAAATAGTACTTGACGGCGGAATAGGATTTGGCAAAACCAAAGAGCAAAACTTTGAAGTTGTAGACGGATATTCCAACTTGCATAAATTCGGCTACCCCTTGCTTCTGGGAACTTCGCGCAAGTCTATGTTCGGCGGTGACGTAGCCGATAGGCTTTGCC
>CAJTPC010000020.1 GCA_910578245.1 uncultured Christensenella sp.
ATATATAATTTATTGTTAAAAGGTGTTTTATGGTAGAAAGAATTGCGCTATATCCTCAGCACGTAGCAAGACTGATTGCGATAAGAAGCAAGATATATACGGTCGTAGATCACATGACGTGCGAAGCGTCTTTAAGCAAAGAGCCTATCCCCAAAAATTTGCTTGACAAGGCAAGTTTTACGCCTTTCAAGACAGGGACAGTCTGGGGCAGTGACTTCGATTGCGCTTGGTTTAAGTTCAAAGGACAAGTACCTAAAGATTGCAGTGGCAAAAAGATTGTCGCGCTAATCAACGTGCAGGGCGAAGGCTTGGTATATATTGACGGAGTTCCCAAGCAGGGAATTACTCAAGTGCTTGACGGAATAGACCTTGTTCAGTCTGCCAAGGGCAAACAAGTAGTTGAATTGTTTAATCCCGCAGAGGGAGGAGAAAACGTAGAACTTCTCGTAGACAGCGGTTTCAACGGCAAGCGTAACAAAAGCGGAGTTAAGGTAAAACTTGCCCGCAAAGATTTGGCAATTTGCAATGAAGAAGTAAAGACATATTATTACGACTATCTTCAACTTTTAATGGTGATGCTCACTTACGGCAAGAACAAGCATTTGAGCGAAGAGAGATTGAAAGAGATAGATAAGGCGCTCAATCAATCATACAAACTTTCAAAGAAGAGTATGCAAGAGGCGCACGAGTACTTAGCTAAGACTATTACCGCTCCGATAGACGGTAAAGTCACGGAGTACACCGCAATCGGACACGCTCATATAGACCTTGCTTGGCTGTGGCCTGTGAGAGAAACAAAGCGCAAGGGCGCGCGTACTTTCGCAACTGCGCTCAACAATATTGACAAATATCCCAATTACATATTCGGCGCTTCGCAAGCCCAACTGTTTGATTGGATTAAACAAGAAGAGCCGATTTTATACGAGAGAGTAAAAAAGGCGGTAGCCGACGGCAGAATCGAATTGCAAGGCGGAATGTGGACGGAAAACGATTGTAATATCCCAAACGGCGAAAGTATTATAAGACAGTTTTTGTATGGAGAAAAGTTTTTCAAAGACGAGTTTGGCAAAAGATGTAAAATGGTATGGCTTCCCGATGTCTTCGGCTATCCGGCGTCGTTACCGCAAATCATGCGTAAGTGCGGAAAGGATTATTTTATGACCATAAAACTTTCTTGGAACAACGTCAACAAATTCCCGTACAAGACGTTCATGTGGAAAGGTATCGATGGCAGTGAAATATTGTCGCACTTAGCTCCGCAAGGAAATTATAATTCAACTGCGTCTCCGATGGCAATAACCAAGTCTGACAACGGCAATACGCAATCTGAGGAAATCGACAAGGCTTTGCTTATCTACGGCATAGGCGACGGAGGAGGCGGTCCGGGCGAAGCTCACCTTGAAATGTTGGAAAGAGAAGCCAATGAGAAAGGTATGTGCAAGATAGTACGCCGTCCCGCTCAAGAACTTTTTGACGACTTAAAGAATGAATATAGTCAAGTTATGCCATCTTATGACGGCGAGTTATACCTTGAAAAGCATCAAGGCACTTACACTTCGCAAGCAAATAATAAGTTATACAATAGACGTATGGAAGAGGCTTTGCATACGTTGGAGTGGCTTATGTCGGTTGCAAAGGTCAAAGGCGTAGAGTGCGAGTGTCCGCTTCTTGACGAGATATGGAAAGAGGTATTATTATATCAATTTCACGACATTATCCCCGGCTCTTCTATCAACAGAGTATACGTTGAGTCGGTGGCCAGATATAAGGAGATGTATAAGCAAGTCAACGAGTACATCGACAATATCTTGCGCTCATTATCCAACAACGGTTATCCAAGCGCAGTTAATACTATAGGCTTTGACAGACAAGAATATGTCAAGGCTAACAACGTATGGTATAAGGCTGACGTTAAGGCGTATTCCTCGGCGTTGCTCAATTTTATCGACAGCGAAGATACGGCGGGCTTGATTAGGGGCAGAGATTTTATCCAAAACGACAAAGTCAAAGTGTATTTTGCAAAAGACGGTAGTATTAGTTCTCTTATTGATTTGACGAATGACAAAGAACTTTGCGGAGAATATCTCAATAGACTTACGGTATATTCCGACCCTAAGTTGTATTACAACGCATGGGATATTAATATGAAGTATACTAGTATGCGAAAGTGGCAATTCAAGCTGATAAAGCATAAGTCGTATATCGACGGCGTAAAGGTCGTAATGGAAAACACTTATACTTTCAAAGACAGTACGATTATCCAAAAAGTAATTTTGACAAAGGGCAGTTCCGCGGTAGTTTTTGACACTAAAGTAGATTGGAAGGAAGCGTACAAGATGTTACGCGCCGATTTCCGTCCAAGCGTATATTCCGACACTGTAAATTGCGATATTCAATTTGGCAATTTCGACAGGTCTACGCTTGAGGATACTTCAGTGAGAAAAGCTCAATTTGAGATATGCGCTCACAAGTTTGTCAACTTGGACGAAGAGAATTACGGAGTTGCGCTTCTCAATAATTGTAAGTACGGTTATAGGGTAAAGAACGGACTTATTTCCCTCAACTTATTGCGTTCGCCAAAAAATCCCGATCCGAAATGCGATATGGGCGAGCATAATTTTATCTACGTATTCTATCCGCACGAGGGCAAGTGGCAGGAGAGCGACGTAGTTAAATACGGTTATACTCTCAACAATCCGCTTATCGTTAAAGAGCAAGCGGTTGCGATTGACAATCTCTTTGATATTGACGGCGATGTAATATTGGAAACTGTAAAAGTAAGCGAGGACGGCAAGGGTATAGTTGCAAGAGTATACGAAAGATACGGTAGAGATTGCGCGGCAATTATTAAGCCAAAGTTTGAATTTAAGAAAGTTTATGAGAGCAATATGATCGAAGACGAGCTTAAAGAGGTTGAAGTAGAAGAGTTTGACTTTGGCAAATACGAGGTCAAGACGTTGATATTTGAGTTATAAGTTTGGCGAAAAGTGAGGTGTCGTAGTTTTACACGGCAATAACGCTTCCCATACTTTGTCAACCGCCCTTGACGTACAGCAAGTACGACTGCGGTCGATTTCCTAGTATGAAAACCATTCTTACTTGTGAAAATCTTACGTCACTCACTTCCCACCAAACAGGTTTGTCATTTCGACTGTAGTGAAACGTAGCAAAATAACTCGCCGTAGGCGAATATAACTTTTGCGTAGAAAAAAGGAGCTATTCGCTCCTTTTTTATTGTCTAACTTGTTGTTTAATTTGTTTACAGCGCCCAAATGCCGAGTGCGACTGCCAATATAATATAGATAATTATGCAAACGTATACGGTAATTCTAAACCATTTCACTCTGCGTCTTGCGAAATAGTAAGCGCTTAAACAAACTGCGACACTCAAAGCAATAGTTTGAATAAGATTGAAAATACCGGCAAGGCTAACGTTTCCTACAGTTATATCCACGTGCTTGAAGATAGCGCTGAGAATGGTTATAATAACTGATATTATGATAGCTATGCAAGAGCAGAAGCCTATAAGGTCGTTCATATTAGCTTTAACAGATTTATTTTCAACTTTTTCAGCAGTTGATTTCTTTTTTGCCATATCTAAATCCTCCTTTGGTTTTGTAGTATTGTATCATATATCTATGATAATTTCAACAGATTTGACTATGTTTTTTCAATCTTCTTCGTTGTAGTTGCTGTTTTTGGGTTCGCCGATATATTCTTTTGGCGAAACGCCAACGAACTTTTTGAATACTCTTGAGAAGTAAAGTTGGTCGTTGAAACCGCAACGCTCGGCAATCTCGTATATTTTAAGATTGTTTATATTACGAGAGAGCAACAACTTTTGCGCGGAATTGATACGCGTTTGGTTGAGGAATTGAAGCGGGGAAACGCCCTTTTCTTTGATAAATTGTCTTCTTATATAGTCTTTTGATAAGTCGAATTGGCTGTATACGTTGTCGATAGAGAAGTTTGCGTCATAGAAATTTTCTATAATTGCGTTGGCGATAAGTTCTATATGCTGACTTGTCTGCGATGAGCCGTCGAATTGAGTGATAAAGCCCAAAATCAAGTCGGTAAACGACATGATTATATTTGAAGAACATCCCGACATTGCCGAGAAGTGTCTATAGCACATATCCATAGTAGTAAAGAGGTCTTTTTGCTGGTTGTCTTTGACTACGATTGCGCTCTTGAAACTCGGCGTCCAGCCCGCTACTGTCATATGAATATTTTTGAAACCCGTTTGGGAAGTATTACTGTGCAGGGTATTGGGCGGAATTACTACTATTTCGTTCACATTATATTCAAGCGACTTTGAATTCTCAAAAGTTATAGTTCCGCTTCCTCCGGTGCAGTAAATCAATTCCCAATAGCTATGTTTATGCTGTTTTACGTCAAAAGTCTTGAGATTTTTTCCAATATAGTTGATTGCGGGCATTAAGATTTTCCTCTCCTGTCACAATATTATAAATTCATTATACACTCAAAAACCTATTTTGTCCATAATTTTAACATAAAAATAGTATTGTTTTTTTATAGTGTATAGATTATAATGTATTTATAATTGATAAAATAATACGATTGCTTAAAAAATCAATCTTTTTATGAGGTGAGATATGCAAAAATACAATGTGTACAAAGCTGTTAAGGAGCAAGGCGTAGTCGTCGTCATAAGAGGCAACGACCTACAAGAAGCAATTAAGACCGTCGAGGCTTGCTACAAAGGCGGAATTAAGATAATAGAAGTTACCTTTACAGTTCCGAGAGCCGACGAACTCATCAAGACGCTTGTTGAAAAATATGCCGGTAGCGATATGCTTGTTGGCGCAGGTACGGTGCTTGACGCGCAGACTGCGAGAATAGCTATGCTTGCAGGCGCAAAGTTTATAGTTTCTCCATCGCTCAATATCGACACAATTAAGACTTGTAATAGATACGGAGTACCCGTAATGAGCGGAGTTATGACGCCTACCGAAGCGCAGACGGCTATGGAGTACGGCGTTGATATACTCAAACTTTTCCCTGGAGATATTGCAAAGCCTGCCGGATTGAAAGCTCTCAAAGGACCTTTCCCGCATGCAAATATTATGCCTACGGGAGGTGTGAGCCAAGACAACGTAGAGGAGTGGTTTAAGGCGGGAGCGTATGCGGTTGGCGCAGGTTCTTTCCTTACCAAGGACGCTAAGACGGGAGATTTCGACAAGGTAGAAAAGACTTGTAGGGCTTTCGTTGAGAAAGTGCAGTCAATTATCGGAGGTAGGAAATAATGGCAAAGATAATTACTCTCGGCGAAATTATGATGAGATTGCAACCTGCAGGTTACTCTCGTATTATGCAAGCGAATTCTTTTGATATAGTGTTCGGCGGCGGAGAGGCAAACGTTGCCGTATCTTTAGCTCAATACGGCGAGGACGTAGCTTTCGTCACCAAACTTCCGGCAAACGTACTGGGCGATAAGTGCGTAAGAGAACTCAAAGGTTGGGGCGTTGATACTTCCAAGATAGTTCGCGGCGGCAACAGAATAGGCATATATTTCTGCGAAAAAGGTTGTTCGCAAAGAAGTAGCAACGTTATTTACGACAGAGCGGGAAGCGCTATCGCCGAAGTAGGCGAAAACGACTTTGATATTGAAAAAATGCTCGACGGCGCAAAGTGGTTGCACTGGACCGGTATTACCCCAGCCATTTCCGACAATATGGCAAATGTTACGGCTAAGGTACTTAAAGCCGCAAAGCAAAAGGGAATTACAATATCTTGCGACCTCAATTATCGTAAGAAACTTTGGAGTAAGCAAAAGGCAAATCAAGTTATGAGCGAACTTGTCAAATACGTTGACGTACTCATCTCCAATGAGGAGGATAGCAAGGACGTATTCGGCATTGAGGCTGACGGAACGAATATAAACGCAGGCGTAATTTCTGCCAAGGGATACGAGAGTATAGGCAGACAGCTTATGGCGAAGTTCCCCAACATTAAGTACGTTGCGTTTACTCTCAGAGAATCCATCTCGGCGTCTTGCAACGGTTGGTCGGCAATACTTATGGACGCAAAACAAGTTTATACGTCCAAGAAATATATGATTGACATCGTAGACAGAGTAGGTGGCGGAGATAGTTTCGGCGCAGGACTTATTTACGGACTTATCAATAATATGGGCGGACAGGATAGCATAGAGTTTGCGGTTTCGGCGTCTTGTCTTAAGCACACGGTTGAGGGCGATTTCAATATCGCAAGCGTAGACGAAGTCAAAAAACTTGCCGGAGGTGACGGAAGTGGCAGAGTTCAAAGATAGACAGGTAAATTTGTTGGGTAGCAAATATGCAAAGAAGCTCTACGCAGAGGTAAAAGATTTGCCTATAGTGGATTATCACTGTCATCTATCTCCAAAAGAGATTTATGAAGATAAACCTTTTGAGAATATAGGCGTAATGTGGCTTGCGGGCGACCATTATAAGTGGCGACTTATGCGGTGCGCGGGTGTAGACGAGAAGTATATCACAGGCGATGCGGATTGGTGGGAAAAGTTCTATCAGTTTGCCAAAGTAGCAGGTACGGCGTACGGCAATCCTATTAAAGATTGGTGCGCTTTGGAACTTAGCTTTTTCTTTGGAATCAAGACGCCGCTAAACGAAGCTACGGCAAAGGAGATTTGGGATAAGGCAAACAAAGTTATTTCTTCTCATAAACTTTCGCCCAGAAAACTTATTCGCAGTTCCAATGTAGAGTATATCGCTACTACAGACGATCCTTGCGATACGTTAGAATATCATGACTTGATAGCCAAGGAGGGCAAACTCAGCGCAAAAGTCGTACCTTCGTTCAGAGTGGACAATATCGTACTTGCTAGGGCAAGCGGATATAGCGAATATATATCCAAACTCGGCAAGGCAAGCGAAGTAAATATATGCGATATTTCTTCTCTTAAAGAAGCGATTGTCAAGCGTATGGACTATTTTGTATCCAAAGGTTGCAAGTTCTCAGACGTAGGCGTCGAGGGATTCCCGACGCGCGTAGCTGACGAGAGAGAGGCGGACGATACTTTCAAGAAGTTGATTGCTCACGAAGAAGTAGACGATGCGTCATACGACGGCTTTTGGGGATATATGTATATCTTCTTGGCAAAAGCGTATAAGGACCGCGGAATGGTACAGCAGTGGCACCTCGCCGTTACCAGGAATTCCAATTCTCTTATGTTTGAGAAGTTGGGCAGAGATATGGGCTTTGATTGCGTAGGCGACGCTTTTGACGTCAAGTACGTAAAGAATATTATCGATATTGCCAATTCCAACAACGGTTTGCCAAAGACGATTATATATACACTCAATCCTACGATGTATTATCCGCTCGTTACTATGTGCGGAGCGTTTAGGGACGTGGTACTCGGCATAAGTTGGTGGTTCTGCGACCACAAGAGAGGTATGTACGAAACTTTGCAGACTTTGACGGAACTAGGACATATATCTGCGCTCGTGGGTATGTTGACGGACAGCAGAAGTTTTCTATCCTACACCCGTCACGACTATTACAGACAAATCGTATGCGATTTCTTAGGCTCCCTTATGGAGGACGAAGGCGACGTATACGCTATAGAAGTAGCAAAAGACCTTTGCTACGGCAACGCTAAAAAACTTGTGGAGGGGAATGAAAACAATGAGTTTTAAGATGACTTTCCGTTGGTACGGAAACGACGACAAGATTACGCTTGATAAGATAAGACAAATACCTTGTATGACGGGTATAGTGTCTGCTATCTACGACACACCTGTCGGCGAAGTGTGGAGCAATGAGTCAATACTTGCAATGAAAAAGCAAATCGAGGACGCAGGACTTGCCTTTGAAGTGGTGGAGAGCGTGCCTGTTCACGAGGATATAAAACTCGGCAACGCCAATGCAAAACGTCTTATCGAGAATTATAAAGAGAACGTCAGACGACTTGGCAGGGCGGGAGTAAAGTGTATATGCTACAACTTTATGCCCGTATTCGACTGGTTGAGAAGCAATCTTGCCAAACCGCTTGCAGACGGCTCCAACGCTTTGGCTTACGACCACAAGACGGTACTCAATCTCAATCCTTTGACAAGCGAGTTGTCACTGCCCGGTTGGGACGCAAGCTATACCAAAGAAGGGCTGAAAGAACTTCTCAATCAATACAAGGATATTGACGAGGAAAAACTTTGGGAGAATATGAGCGTATTCCTAAAAGAAGTAATACCTGTCGCAGAGGAGAGCGGTGTCAAAATGGCAATTCACCCAGACGACCCACCATGGGGTATATTCGGCTTGCCTAGAGTAATCACATGCGAGAAAAATCTCAAGAGATTTTTGTCAATCGTAGATTCACCCTCCAACGGTGTGACCTTCTGTACAGGTTCTTTGGGCGTAGCTCCTACCAACGACTTGGTAAGCATGATACACACCTGCAAGGATAGAATACCATTCGTACATTTGAGAAATATCAAAATTACGGGAGATCATTGCTTTGAAGAGAGCGGACACCTTTCCGGCGAGGGAAGTCTGGATATGTACGCAATAATCAAAGCGTTGCATGAGGACGGCTTTGACGGCTACGTTAGACCTGACCACGGCAGAATGATTTGGGGCGAAACAGGTAGAGGCGGTTACGGACTCTACGACAGGGCGCTTGGCGCAATGTATCTCCAAGGTATAATCGAAGCTGTGGAAAAAGAAAACAAAAAATAATGTAATATATTGATAAATATAAAAATAAAGAGAGGAAAGTATGAAAGATAAAGTTGTAGTTATTACCGGAGCAGGCGGAGTGCTTTGCTCGACTATTGCAAAAGGCTATGCAAAAGAAGGCGCTAAAGTAGCTCTTCTTGATCTCAAGTTGGAAAGCGCGCAAGCTGTCGCAGACGAAATCGTCAAAGCCGGCGGTATTGCTAAGGCTTACGCTGTCAACTGTTTAGAGAAAAGCACTATGGAAGAGGCAAGAGCGAAAATAAAAAAGGATCTCGGTGCTTGCGATATTCTAGTCAACGGAGCAGGCGGTAATCACCCAAAGGGTACTACTTCCGCAGAATATTTCAACCAAGCCGATGTTGACGACGAGAGTAAGATTTCATTCTTCGACCTTGACGAGAAGGGCGTTGACTTTGTGTTCAAACTCAACTTTTTGGCTACGTTCCTCACCACGCAGGTGTTTGCAAAAGATATGCTTGGCAGAGGCGGTATAATAATCAATATTTCAAGTATGAACGCATTTAGACCACTCACAAAGATACCTGCTTATTCAGGAGCTAAGGCAAGCGTATCCAACTTTACTCAATGGCTTGCAGTTCACTTCGCGGGCGAGGGCATAAGGGTAAACGCTATTGCGCCCGGCTTCTTCGTAACCAACCAAAACAGAGCTTTGCTCTTTGACGATAAGGGTAATCCTACGCCAAGAACTAAGAAAATACTTGCAGGTACGCCGATGAACAGATTTGGCGAAGCAGAAGAACTTTTGGGTACTGTTATGTGGTTGTCCGACAATGACAAGTCGGGATTTGTGACGGGTATTGTTGTGCCGATAGACGGCGGATTCTCAGCGTATTCTGGGGTGTAACAACGTTACTACCGACTGTGTATATCAGCGCGCCTTCCGCCCTAACGTTGGGTCTTGGGCAGGTCTGGTAGATTTGGCGACTTCACCTCGCCATAGCGCGGAAGAAAATCGCGCTAATCTCCACAGTCGAGAGGCACGGAATAGATTTCTTTACTGAGCTCGATATGACAAAAACTAAACGTAAAAAGAGGGAAAAATTATGTTGAAGATTGCAGTAATTGGACTGGGAAGCAGAGGTAAAAACTACGGTACGCACTTTGCAAAGCGCGATGACGTCCAGATTGTTGCTATCTGCGACAAGTATCAAGCTAAGATTGATAAGGTAAAGACATTGTGGAAAGTGCCTGACAATATGTGTTTTACCAAGGAAGAGGACTTTTTTGCGCTTGGCAAAGTAGCCGACTGTATGCTCATCGCTACGCAAGACAGAGATCATTACGGACACGCGATGAAAGCGCTTGAATTGGGATACGACTTGCTTGTCGAAAAACCTTTGAGCCCAAATATCAACGAATGCTTAGAGATAGAGGAATATGCCAGAACGCACGGTAGAAAAGTGCTGGTATGCCACGTTTTGAGATATGCGGGATACTATAGACGTATTAAAGAGATGATTGATACGGGAGTGCTTGGAGAAATTCAACTTATCAAGCACGATGAGAATATATCTTATTGGCACTTCTGTCATTCTTACGTAAGAGGAAATTGGAGAAGCGAAGAAGAAACTTCGCCGATGTTGCTTGCCAAGTGCTGTCACGATATGGACCTTATGTATTGGTTTACGGGTAGCAAGTGCAAGAGCCTAAATTCTTACGGCGGTCTTAACTTCTTCAACAAGGAGCATAAGCCTGACGGCGCAACTGACAACTGTTTTGACTGTCCGCGCAGAATGACTTGTAATTTTGAAGTCGAGCATCAATACTTAGGCAGAAAGAAAGGACTTGTCAGAGGTAAAAAGAAATTTCTTTGGGGTACGTACGCATTCTGCACTTCCTCAAAGAAGAAAGACGTACTTAACGCCTTAAAGACTGACGAAAGGGCGAAGCAGTGGGCTAGATGCGTATTTGCTTGCGATAACGACGTAGTTGACTGCCAGACAGTCAATATGGAAATGGAAAACGGCATGAAGGTTGTTATGACCGCCAACGCATTTAATGAGCAAGACCACCGCCATACCGAAATAAGAGGAAGCAAGGGAGTACTTATCGCCGACGATAGAGGTAGCGTTATTGTACTCAAACTCTTTGGCAAAAAGCAAAAGAAGATAGTCGTAAATATAATACCCGTAATCAAGGGACATTACGGCGGTGACCAAGGCATAGTTAAGGCTACGGTAGGTATGTTGACGGGTAATTCCGACCCCAATATGCAATACACTTGGATAGAAGACACTATCGAAAGTCATAGAATAGTTACGGCGGCAGAGCTATCCAGACACGAGGGCGGTAGGACCGTAAATATGTCGGAGATACCGGACGTTAGGAAATAGGTAAGAAGTAAAAGATAAGAAATAAGATAAGAAATAAGATAAGAAATAAGAAATAAGAAATAAGAAATAAGAGATAAGAGATAAGAGATAAGATAAGCAAGGAACTCTATGAAGATATTTGCCACTCAACTTCATATTTTGCCTAAGGACGATAAGACGCACGTCAACGTGTGTTTTGACGTTCCCGACGGACTGAAATGCCTGACCGTACGCACATCATATGCGCCTAAGTACGAGTATGATGAAAAGTCTTGTATAGACCTTATTGATAAAGGACTTGCTATGCAAGATATTGCGCAAGAATTGACCTATGAGGACAAGAGACGTTGCATACCGCTTGCAAATCATATAGCGTGGTCTTTGCATGACAGCGAGAAAAATTTAGGTACCGAGCATAGGCACGCGCCCGACCAGACGCATATAATAAGTCAAAGTTACGCTTCCAACGGTTTTTTGCCTACGACAATCAAGCAAGGAAAGTGGACTTTGACGGCAAGTATAAACGGCATGGTGACAAAGTTTATAGATATACTCGTTGAGGTCAACGGTTATCAAGAGGATTTGGACTATCCGACTTTTGACGGCTACGGCGAAGAGTATACGACTAATGACAGCAAAGACGGCTGTCGCTCTTGGCAGAGAGTGGAGATGCATTGTCATACCGTAGCCTCCGATGGGGATATGCAACCTAAAGAACTTGTTCAGAATGCTATCAAGCGCGGATATAAGGCGATATGTCTTACCGACCACAACACGACGAGCAACGTGGACGAAGTCAAGAGATACGGCGAAAAGTACGGACTTGTTGTTGCCGGCGGAATAGAGTGGACGACCTTTTGGGGACATCTGACGGTGTTGGGCGGTAATAGCGATATAGATTGGAAGAGTATTACGCCGTCAAATATCAACGCCAATATAATCAGAGCAAGACAGCTTGGCAACATAGTTACTCTGGCTCATCCAAAGAGAATAGGCTCTCCGCTATGTATGGGGTGTCACAATAGATTTAAGATAACGAATTGGGACTACGTGACGTCCTACGAGGTGTGGTCGCATTACAATCCCAACCTGTCGCCCGCCAATAAATACGCAAAACAAGAGTGGATAAGTTTGCTTGACAAGGGATATAGAGTTTGCGCTTTATACGGCTACGACTGGCATGCTCCCGATGAGGGCGGACCGAGTTACGCGTATACTTATCTTGGAATTGACGGTAAGTTGTCGCAGGATAGTATTTGCTCGGCTGTAGAATACGGTAGAAGTTATATCACAATGGGATATGAAGTATATATTAGCCTAACCGATGGCGCGAAAACGTACGGCATAGGCGATGAAATAAACGTAGGTAGATATATGCTTTGCATAAATGCAAAAAAGTGTGAAGATTATCCTTATGACTCAATACTAGAAAAGATAATTGTCACCGGCAACGTCTGCGAGGAAAAAACGTTCGACTTTAGGGGCAGCGAAATTAAACAGGAAATTTTTATAGGGGATAACGGTTATTTGCGAGTGGAAGGAGTAGGCAAAACTCAAGGCGAGTCAGCCGACGTCTTTATTGCAAGTCCGATATATGTCAAGGAGGTTATGCTATGATTATTACGGCGCACGGAGGAGCTTTGGGCACGGGAAGGAATACCAAAGCGTATTTTAACAGTATTGATAAATATGGCGCAGACGCATTGGAAGTTGATATTTATAAAAGTGGCGACTTACTATATCTGTCGCACTGGCCATCGTTTTTCCCCAAGAGGAAATTGACTCTTAGATTCGCTTTTGAACACGTCAAGAAGACCGGAATGTTGATAAATTGCGACATCAAAATGAACGGTATTATTCAAGACATAATAGCGCTTGCAAAAGAAGTGGGAATACAAGACCAACTTATTTTTACGGGATGCGTGAATATCGAGGACAGCGACGTTATAGATTGCGGTCAGGTATGGTTCAACTCGGTCGGCATTGAATACGTCAAGGATAACGTCAAGGCAATTAAGGAGAAAATCGACAGTTATAATAATCCGCATTTTGCCGGTCTAAACGTAAATTTCAAGAAAATAGACATGGATTTTGTGGCAGAATGTAAAAAATATCAATTAAAATTGAGTGTTTTTCGCATAGATGGTGGTAAAGCGCTTGAAAAGTATGGTAAAATAATAGACGGCAATATCACGACGAACCAACCCGTCAAAGTAAGGCGATACGTAGAAGGGTGAGGTAAAAGGGGAATTTATGAAAAGACTTGCCGTTGTTGGAATAGGCAGAATGGGCAGTAGACACGCTCGCAATATCGCAAAGGGCGTGGTGAAAGGCGCAAAACTCGTTGCGGTATGCGACGTCGACGCGCAAAAGCTAAAAGACTTTGGAGATAAATTCAAAGTCGCGACGTACGTAAAGTTGGAAGATATGCTTGATAAAGAGTCTTTAGACGGCGTTATTATCGCGACTCCTCACTACTCGCATGTTGAACTTGCTAAGATTTGCGTAATTAAAGGTGTAAACGTATTGGTAGAAAAGCCCTTAAGCGTGACTACTAAAGAGGCTTATAAACTCGTAGAAACGCTTGAGCAAAATCCCAATGTGATAGGAGCAATGATGTTCAATCAGCGCACCAACAGAATGTATCGCAAGGCAAAGCAGTTGATTGATAGCGGAGCTATAGGTAATATTCAAAGAGTCAACTTTATAGTCACCGACTGGTATCGCACACAGTTCTATTACGATATGGGAGGCTGGAGAGCCAGTTGGTCGGGCGAAGGCGGCGGAACGCTAATTAATCAGTGCGTACACCAGTTGGACGTGTTGCAATGGCTTGTGGGTATGCCCAAAAGCGTATTGGCATACTGCTCGACAAAGAATAGGAATATATCTACTGAAAACGATGTGACGGCGGTATTTAGATACGATAACTTTGATTGCTCGTTTACCGCGTCCACGCATGAAGTTCCGGGGACAAATCGACTTGAGATTGCAGGAGATAAGGGCAAAATCGTTGTGGAAAAGTTTAATATGAATTACTTCCTTAACGAAAAATGCGAAAGTCAAATCAACGAGTTGTCCAATAGAGATTACGGCAACAAGAGAGATAAGAAGAGCAAAAAGCATAAGTTAAGTTACGGTCTGTCGCGAATGATATACGACGGAATCTACGGCCAACAGGCTAGGATAATTTCCAATTTCGTCATGGCTTTGGAGAGCGGTAAGAAAGAGGACCTACTCGCAAGAGCAGAAGAAGGGCTGAACTGTCTGGAACTTATCAACGCAATCAATCAATCGTCTTGGCTTGGCAAAGAAGTTAGTTTGCCTTTGGACGGCGAGGAATACGCTAACTTGCTTGCTCAAAAGATAGAAGAAGAAACAAAAAAATAACGTCATAAATATATTTAAGCGGAGGATTAAATTATGTCAAACATCAAAATATCAGGTTTTTACGATGAAGTAAGTTCTGATTTGAAGACGCAGTTGGACACTATCAAAGAATATGGAGAGAGTTATCTTTGTCCAAGAAAAATCAATGGCAAGAACATCGCAGATTACACGCTCGAAGAGTTTGAGAAAGAAGTTAAGCCAATGCTAGACGAGTACGGCGTCAAGTTTTCGTCAATTGGTTCGCCAATAGGCAAAATGCCTTTGAACGATGAAGAAAAGTATAAGGCTCAATGCAAAAAACTTGAGGAGCTTGTAAAGATATGTCAACTTATGGATTGCAAGTATATCCGTATGTTTTCATTTAGGGGGTTGAGCGGAGATTACGAAAAGGACTTCCCGATAGTAGTCAAGAAGATAAGAGGTTTTTTAGATATAGTCAAGGGAACGGACGTGATACTTCTTCACGAGAACGAAAAGAGAATTTGGGCGGACACGCCGGAAAGAGTTTTGAGACTTTACAACGAAATCAACGATCCGCAATTCCAACTTTGCTTTGACGCGTCCAACTATGTTCAATGCGGGGTAGACGTGCCTAGCGCGTACCAACAGCTCAAGGACGTGACGGTATATTATCATATTAAAGACTGTTCTAAGGAGAGAGTTGAAGTACCGGTAGGTATGGGCATAGGCGATTACGAGAATATGATTAAGGACTTAGTTGACAGAGGCTACGACGGCTTTATGACGTTGGAACCGCACACAGGAAAGTACGCCGACAACAAGGCGCTCTTCCACAGAATAGGTTGGTTGTTCTTCGGCATTACCTTTGAGCATATCAACAAATGGCGTAAGATATTCCACGACATTGACAAGGCAAAGGGTATGGGACATACTCAAAAGGTTTCGAGACGTCAAATGATGGACTGGCAGTACTACGGACTTAAAGAATTGATAGAAAAGGCAGAAAAGGAGGCTTAATTATGGCAAAGCAAAACAAGATCAGATACGGTATTATAGGTATAGGTAAACAAGGTAGCAGATACGCGGGACAGCTCTTTGCGGGCATGGATAAGAACGGCGTTTTGACGGCGGTATGCGATATTGCAGAGGACAGAAGGGCTTGGGCAACGCAGAAGTTCGGCGATAAAGTCAAGGTATTCGACAACTATGAAGCCTTGCTGGATAGCAAACTCGTAGACGTCGTACTCATTGACACTCCGCACTATGCTCACCCTGTGATTGCTAAGACGGCTTTGGATAAAGACGTCAACGTGCTTTGCGACAAGCCGGCGGGAGTATATACCAAGGCGGTAAGGGAAGTTGCGCAGTACGCTAAAGAAAACAAGCCGAATCTAAAATTCGGTCTTTTGTACAACCAAAGGACAAGCAAGATTTACAAGGCCGCTAAGGCTCTCATTGACGCGGGCGAACTTGGCAATCTTAAGAGAATAGTTTGGATAATCACCAACTGGTATAGACCTCAAGCGTATTATTCCCAAGGCGGTTGGAGAGGTACTTGGGCAGGCGAAGGCGGTGGAGTACTTATCAATCAAGACCCGCACCAACTCGACTTGTTTACTTGGCTTGCAGGCAGTAAGATTACCAGCGTCAACGCTATTGCCAGAACGGTCGGCAGACAAATCAACGTAGAAAACGACGTTACTGCTACCTGTACTTTTGAGAACGGCGCAACCGGCGTGTTTATAACTTCCACGCACGAAGCTCCCGGTACCAACAGATTGGAAATATCCGGCGACGGCGGAAAGATGGTAATTTCAGGCAGCAACGATTTTAATATGAAACTTGAATTTACAAAACTTGAAACTTTGGAACCTGAATTTTCCAAGACTAACACCGTCTTTATGGGTAAGCCGAAGAGTTCTAAAAAGACAGTCAAGTTCATGCCGCACGAGGTATTGAAAGGACTTCTAGCCGATAAGGGACAACATATCAACGTAATTCGTAATTTCTCCAACGTTATGCTTGGCAAAGATGATAAGCTAGTAGGTAACTATGAAGAAGGTCTTAACGGTTTGACTTTCTCCAACGCTATTCATCTTTCAGCTTGGCTTGGCAGAACTGTAAGTCCGCAAGAAGAGGGATTTGAGGATACCTATTACGAAGAACTTCAAAAGAGAATTGAAGAAGAAAAGACCAACAGCGTAAAATAAGCTAGGAAATTTAGGGAGAAGAATTATGTCATTGAATTATTCGGAAAAAGGCGAAATTATCGTCAAAGAACAATTTCATAAAAAAGTATGTTTTGATGTAGCCAATAATCGTATTACTGCTCAATTCGACGGCAGGGGCGGTATTTCAAAGTACGCGGTAATGAATAAGTATTCCGTATTTTCGGCATTCTATTCACTTTATACAATCAACGGGCAACCGCTTGAATATATGAGCGATAAGGAAGTGAGAATGCTTGGTAAAAAGCAAGTAACCGCTTTCAGCGAAAAAGGCGCGGATATAGTTATTACGCAATTTCTTGATAGAGTTAACAACTGCATCTACGTGGAGAACAAAGTCAGCGCAAAAGAGGATTTGACGTTCAAAAACGTCACCAACTTCGGCATTGACTTTGCATCTTACGTTCAACAACTTCTTGCCAATAGATTGAATGCGGGCAATATCTCCAAGATAATCGGCGGACTTTTGAAGAAAAAGAAAAAGGGCGTTCAAGAATTCGACGGTATGACTTACATCAAAGGCGAAGTTATGGGCGACTTTTATATGGACGTAGCCCTCAATGGCAAAGCTGTCGGATTGGAGAGCGAAAGAGGATTTTACAATCAATTCTCCTATGGCGGAGAAGTCAAAGCCGGAGAAACAAAGACCTTCAGATACGTAATCAGCGCAGGTACGAGAAGCGACTTTACGAATTGCGACGTCAAGACGGCGCTCAAAAATTTCGATAATGCTTTGGCGGAGTGCGACGCTTACGCAGACGAGTTGAAATGTCCAAAGCCGTTGGATAGCGACTTTATGCAAGCCTATTACAAATCATTGCTCAACGCTTCGCTTTCAAATTACAAGGAACTTGGTAAGTTCAAAGGCTTTTTGGCAGGCATTGTATATCAATATCCGGCAAGAACGTATTACAGAGACGCGTACTGGACGGTGCTTAGCGTACTTCCTGTCAAGCCGGAACTTGTCCGCAATGAGATTATCACGCTTGCAAACGGTATAAGCAAAAAAGGCGAATGTCCGTCGGCAGTCAAATTCAACTTCAAGAATTATTGGGGCGACCACTACGATTCTCCGTCATTCTTCGTACTTATGCTTTACGATTATCTCGTACATACCAAGGATTTCGCTATTCTAAACGAAAAAGTAAAGGCTGGCAAAGTCATTGACAGCGCAAATCTAGTACTTAAGAGATTGATGAAAGAAACCGATGAAACGGGACTTTTAGTAAAGGGCGGAGAATACAATCGTCGAGACTGGTGCGACAACGTATTTAGATCGACGTACGTCACCTATGACGAGGCTTTGTATGCAAGAGCGCTCTTTGCAATGAGCGAGATTTACAAGGTATGTTATGGCGATGAGGTCAAGGCCAAGGATTACGCAGACAAGTACGACAAGGTAGTTAAGGCAATCAACGATTTACTTTGGGACGAAGAAAAGGGCTGGTACGTCAACTACAAGAGCGATAAATTTGTCGAGGACAATCTCTCGATAGACACCGTTGTAATGGTGCTTTTCGGATTGGCGAGCGAAGATAGAGCCGACAGAATGCTCAAGAGTATGCAACAGCTTTTGGAGAGCAAAAACAACAAAGAGCAGGGCGCGGGAGACTTCGGCACGCTTTCGGTTTATCCTTTCTACAAGAATACCGAGGACATTGTTCAAAAGTCGTCTTTGCCTTATTATTACCACAACGGCGGAGATTGGCCGTATCTCTCTTGCGTATACGCGTACGCAAAGTTGATGAGAGGCATGGACTATATGTATCCGTTGACGAGATGGTTTGAGTACAATGCGGAGAAGGGCAACTATACTCCTATAGAGTTCTTCTCGCCTATTCATCTGGATGGCTCGATGTTGCAGGCTTGGAGTAGTACGGGCGCGTTCGTATTAGCGTATCCGGAGGGCGATTTCTTTACTAAGAAGTTGCAAAAGTAGTTATTTAGTGAAATTTATAACCATGGGGTAATTATATTTTACAAATATTGTTATATATAAGTATTGAAAAGTACTTTAATATTTGTTATAATAAAGAGAAGGGAAATTTTTTTACTTTGCATTTATGCAAGAGGGAGGATCTTGAGTGGAAGAGAACGTTCAACAAGAGGCTGTAGCAGAAGTCTTGCCAATTCAAGAAGAAGCTACGTCTAACAACGCAAGCAACGACGAACTTGCGAACAAAAAGTATCTAAAGACGAGAGATTACGTATTCTTTTCGTTGGCAAGATTTGCGTCCAGCGCAGTAACGGGTCTGATACAAGGCTATTTGCTATTTTTCTACACCGTGTGCGTAGGTATCTCAGCAGGAGCCGTAGGTACGATGTTTTTGGTTTCGAAGATTTTCGATGGACTTAATGACCCGATTATGGGCGTAATAGTTGACCGTACGAGAACTAAATGGGGTAAGATGCGTCCGTATCTATTCGGATCGGCTATACCTTGGGGTATAATAACAATCTTGATGTTTATCCCCGATATTTACAGCGGAATGAATTCCGGCGGAAAGATTGCGTTTATGTGGATTACATACTTGCTGTATTCCATATTGGGTACAGCCGTAGGCGTACCGCTTGACGGACTACCTGCCGTAGCTTCTCCAAATACAGACGAGAGAGCAAAGATAATCTCCATAAGCCGTATATTGGGAAGTATAGGCGAGCAGTCGGCGCTAGTGCTTTTGACGTTGTTCCTAGTCATTACAAAGGACAATTATTCTTATTCATATATGCTTATGGCGGTGATTATAGGCATACTCGGACCGTTGTTCATGCTTCTTGGCGCGAAGTTCATAAAAGAAAGATTAGAGCCTACTTCCCGTACGCCTAATATACTCGAAGGCTTCAAGTATCTATTCAAAAACAAGCAGTTCATGCTGTTGATACTTTCCAACTTGTTGACTTTCTTCCGTAACTTCGTATCGGCGATGATTATTTACGTAGTATCGTACATATACGCGCAAGGTTCTTTGCAGATTTTGTTCTCGATTCCGGGAGCCGTAGCGTCAATGATAGGTATGATGATTGCGCCTAAACTTCGCAAGTTGATGGACAGTAAAAAGCTATTTATAATGGCTACAATATGGCACTCGGTCGCTCTGGCGTTGATATTCTTCATATATATCATAGGCGGAAAGTCGTGGATACTGGTAGCAATCTTGATGTTTGTAGCAATGATACCGGTAGGTATCCTCAACGTCATACCGCACCTTATGGCTACCGATACGCTTGACTACTGGGAAGATAAGACGGGAGATAGATGCGAGGGTATCACTTTCTCGCTCATGAGTTTGCGTTCTAAGGTGTCATCTGGACTTAAGGACTACACGATGAGCTATTTGCTCGTATTCTTCGGCTTCTCGCAAGCGTTGCCGTTCTTGAACGACCACACGCCGGTACAGTCAGATTTCACAAAGTTAGGTTTGTTCTCTATCTATACGATAATACCTGCCGTACTCAACTTGGTTTCCATTGTGCCGATTCTTTTCTACAAGTTAAGCGGAAAGAAGATGGCGGAAATTCAAGGCAGACTTGCGGTTAAGCGACTTGAGGACGCAAAGAAATTGGAAGGCGTCTTAGATGAAGAAACCACTAAGGGCGAAACGGACGTATATTCCGTAGTCGCTGAAGAAGAGAGAAAGCAGGAGATTGAAGAAGAACTTCAAAGCATAAAAGAAGAATTAACTACCGATGATATAAAGACGGCAGAAGAGAATAAGGAGGAAAAATAATGAAAGCTAGAAAGAAATTTTTGATTATTACCTCAATAGTATTGCTTGTCGTTATGACCTGTTGCTTCTTTGTAGGTTGCAAGAGCGCGGAAGAGAAAGAAAAAGAGTATTACGATAAAGTAGCGGCGGCTGTAACAAAGACTGTCGGGACGCTTGATACTTTGACCAATAACTTGTTCAGCAAGGGGTGGAGCGCAAGTTTTATGTATGCGTACACCTATTACGGAATTAAAGAAAACGGTGTAATCACGCCCAATACGGTTACCCGTGGCGATAAGGATAAAAAGGGATGGCTAAAAGGCTCTAGTGAATTTGTACACTTTATGTATTTTGAGGTAGATTACACAAATGAGAGTAACTACACAATCAAGACTACGACCTTTGAAGATACCGACAGAAAGACTTATTACAACAATAAGGACAAAGTCAAGAATTTTGAGAAGAAATTTAAGGTGCTTGACAAACTTACGTATGAGGTAAAGGACGGAGCGGAGAGCGGAGTGCTTGCAGACGGATTTAATCCTTTGAACGTAATCAAAATCTATACCGATAATGAGATTATTATCAAAAACGGTATCAGCGCAAGCGACAACTTCAGAATCTATACGCACTTTATGAGAATAGAGTCCAGACAAGTTTACGGCGAGAGGGGAATCGAAATAGAGAAAGCAAAGGACGATGACGGCAACGTATATTGGACGGGTTACGGCGAAGACATCTCGTATAATTGGGATAAAGTGTACGGAATGAACAACAATCGTTTGACGGTGCTTTACAGCAAGGGTAAGAGCAGAATCAATCAGTTGGAGATTTACAACGAGAGAGTTTTGTCTTATTATACCGAGAAAGACAAAGTCGATACGTCTTTGGTGCTAAAAGCCGACGTAGTCGCTTATGACGAAATGGTTGTCAAGTTTGAGTACAAGTAAAATCGCTTAGACGTAAGCAAACGTATAAAAGGTATGTCCGAAAGGGCATACCTTTTTTATATAATATCACACAAATTTATTAGAAAATAAGTAATCTGAAAATTTTTGAAAAATCTATATTATTTTTCTTTACTTTTTCTGCAGAAGTTGTATAATTACATACGAATTGAGAGGGTGGGAAATTATAGTTCTTAATTCGGAGAAAACTATGGTCAAGAATTTGACGAAGGGCAGAGAGCTCAAGCAGATTATATTATTTGCATTGCCTATTTTTATCGGCAACGTATTTCAACAACTCTACAGTATGGTAGACAATATCATTGTCGGCAACACTTTAGGCGAAAATGCTTTTGCAGGCGTTGGCGCGACTACGTCGCTTGCCTTTTTGATAATTGGTTTTGTGCAAGGACTTACTGCAGGCTTCGCTGTCAAGACAAGCCAATACTTTGGCAATCAAGACGAAGAGAAAGTCAAGGCGAGCGTTGCTGCTTCTATCGTTTTGAGCGCAATTTTGACTGTAGTATTGACGATTGCCAGCGTATTAACCACGATGCCTATTCTTCGCATAATGCAGACGCCTGAAGAAATTATCGGCTATTCGTACGACTATATAGTAATCGTATTTGCAGGCTTGGGCGCAACTATGCTTTACAATTTGGTATCAAGCATATTAAGGGCGCTTGGCGACAGCAAAGTTCCGCTTTTGTTTTTGGTAATGGCGTCTATCATCAACGTAGGACTTGACTTACTCTTTATCATCGTATTCAAAATGGGCGTAGCCGGCGCAGGATGGGCGACGATAATTTCTCAACTTATTTCCGGTATAGCTTGCGCAATCTATATGTTCAAGAAATACGAGATTTTAAGACTTTCCCGTCGTCATTTCAAGATGACTTTCAAGTTTTGTTGGGAACATTTGAAAGTAGGCTTGCCAATGGCTGTTCAATATTCTATAATAGCAATAGGTATTATGGTACAGCAAACCGCTCTTAATTCTTTCGGTAAGTTGTACGTAAGCGCTTATACCGCGTCAAGCAAGATAGATAGCATTGTTACGCAAGCGCTTGTCGCTATGGGCAGCGCAGTAGCTACGTTCGTAGGTCAGAACTACGGAGCAGGCAAGATAGACAGAATCAAAAAGGGCGTAAACCAAGCAATGGCTGTCAGCGTTGGACTGGCAATAGTAAGCGGAATAATAGTATACTTTGGCTCTGATATATTGACAGGCTTGTTTGTAGAGAATCCAAGCGCGCAGATGCTGGCATTGTCGAAAAAATATCTATTTTGGCAGGGAGTATTCTATATCGGTCTTGCTGTGATTTACGTTTATCGCAACGCATTGCAGGGTATGGGGTACAGTATTTTGACGACCGTAGGCGGAGTAGTAGAATTGGGTATGCGAATACTTGCGTCGCTGTTGTTGGTCAAAGTATGGAGCTATATGGGACTTTGCGTATCCAATCCTTGCGCATGGCTGGGAGTAGACGTCTTGTATCTCGTAAGCTATTATCTATTGATTAACTTTAAGTATAAAAAGGTATACGCGCGTAATAATATTAAGATAGCGGATAGATTTCCAAAGCCTAAGGAAGTCAAACGTGCATAACGGAGGGAAAATATGGTAAGATTGAATGAAAATAAAGAGATAGTAGACGCAATCAAAGAGGGATTGAAAGCGCGCGGAGGTTACTGCCCATGTCGCGTGGAAATGATAGAGGAAAATAAGTGCGTCTGCAAAGAGTTTAGAGAGCAGATAGCCGACCCGAAATTTGAGGGATACTGTCATTGCGGACTATACTACAAATCCAACGACTGAAAATTTAAGAAGATATAATTTTAATAACGTCTTGACAAAACTCTAATCAATACATATAATACTATTGTTACCAATTTATTAATGGGGCTGTACCGGATTCGATGGGGAAGTAGGTACGGTATAAGCATGCCGAAGGCTCGACTTCGTAAAAACGGAAAATTAAAATTAAACGCAAATAACAACAAAGAATTGGCTTTCGCTGCCTAATCGGCCGTAGCCTGTCGCCCCAAGAATCCACGGCTTGGGATACGGCATCAACAAGTGGAAAGGGTCGGGCGTACACGCCTTTACCGTCCGACAATACTAAAGGCTTGCCGAAGCGTTGCTCCGTGAATAGAGAACGTCAGGGACTAAAATATGTTCAATAAGCATGTAGAAAGTGTCGTATGAGCTTTTTCAGACAGGGGTTCAACTCCCCTCAGTTCCACCAATAAAGTAGATAAAAGATAATAGATAATAAATAAGAGATAAGAATTATGGTAGCAGAATACAGTTTGCCACTATGCGCTATTATCTTTTATTTCTTATTTCTTATTTCTTATCTTTTATCTAAAGAGATCTATTATCTAAAGAGGAACCAATGTCACAAGACAACGTATTACAAGAAAAGTCTTTGCTTTTTGCAGTGAGAATAGTAAAATTACACAAATTTCTTTGCAAAGAAAAACATGAAACAATAATTTCCAAGCAGTTGATTCGTAGCGGAACTAGCATAGGCGCTAATATTAACGAAGCTACCTATGGTGTAAGTAAAGCCGACTTTATTTCTAAATTACATATTGCATTAAAAGAAACAGCGGAATCAGAATATTGGATAAGACTACTTGCCCTTACAGAATATATTTCGGAAAGTGAAAGTAATTCTATTCTTGAGGACTGCTTAGAAATTAAACGTATTCTTATCGCAACGCTAAAAAACTCAAAAGCATAAAGATTTTCATAATTAAATTTTGTAAATTTCATATTTATTAAAAATTAGTATTGACTTAACGGTTGAAATAATTATATAATAGAAGTAACGACTTTGCTTTATGGGGGGATTATGAGCAAAAAAACTTCTTCCGACAAAAAATTTGCCAAGAGGGCGGCGGCGCTAGGCGCGAATCTCAAAAGATTTTGGAAAGAACCGCCAAAAGGCAGATTTCTTAATTTACAAGAAATATTGCGATTTGGCGTATCCAGTCTTGGAATGAGCTTTATCGCGAACTTAGTATCTATTTACGTTACGGTAAGTCAGATTCCGCTACTTTACGATTTGGGCGATAAAGGCACTTTGCATGCGACGATAATGTATCTTATTGCGAGTGTGCTTGCTCTTATAATTACGCCGTTCTACGGCAGAATGATACAGCGTACAAAGACCAAATTCGGAAGATACAAGCCGTACATACTTTGCTTGGCTCCAATAGTAGCTATATTAGGCGCAGCGTCGGTATGGTCACCGCAAAGTCTTGACCAAACGCAAAGAATCATTTACGTATACATGCTATGTACGCCGACATTGTTGATGTGGAATTTGTGGTATAATTCCTTCAATATGTTCCCCGGAGTTATAACTCCAAATCAACAAGAGAGAGCGGATATATGGGCTCCTGTAGGACTTGTCATAGGTTTTGCGCCTACGATAATGAATGCGCTAAAGGGCATATTCGTAAAATGGGGCGGCGGCGACGTCGGCGCGGCAAGAATATACGCGATATTTTGCGCAGTAGTTGGTATAGCTCTCGCGTCAGCGCTTATAGGCGTAAAAGAAAGAGTCTTCATCACGCAGGAAGAAGAGAAGAAAGAAAAGGTATCCACAATCGAAGGCTTAAAGATGATTGTCAAGAACAAACCTCTTATGATATTCACTTTGGCGTTATGTTTGGGCTGTTTTAAGGGTACAATAGATTTGAGCTGGGAAGTAATCGCCAGAGTTAAGTATGCGACGAATATGGCGGACGCGGCGGCGATATTCGGCGGACTATCGCTCGTAGTAGGATTTGCGGCGACGCCTAACATGATATTGCTCCCATGGATGACCAGAAAGTTTAACAACCGCACGATATTGATATTTTGGCAAGCATGCAACGTCAGCGCCAACTTGATATGCGCTTTGATAGGTCTGCAGAATTTCCCGCAAGGCAGTTGGTCGCCTTACGTAATCACAATCATAAGATTTGTATCGTTGTTTAATGCTCTTACAAGTCTACAACCTCTTATTCTTTCGGAGATAGGCGACTTACAACAAGCCAAGAGTGGTTACAGACTGGAAGGTTTTATTCAGACTTTTGCATATCAATTACCGTTGGTGGCATCGCAAGTTGCGGCATTGGTGCCTGCATTAATTCAAACCAAGATGGGTTACAATCCATATTATTATCAAGTTGTGGAAGGTTCGGATAATATTCTTTCGCCGGAACTTATCAAGATAGCCGAGAATTACGGCAACGTAGCGTTATGGATGTCGGCGGTATCCAGCGCCTTGATGCTGATATGCTTGCTTTTCTACGATTTGAATAAGAAAAAGCATGCAGAGATAGTCGCTCAACTCAAGGCTACCGCAGTCAATGCCGATGAGATAGCTCAAGAGCAAGGTTCGCTAAATATGTTGGAGAACGTAGTAGACGGAATTAAGGAAGAGAAAATAGCCGAAACCGAGGAAAACGTAGAAACTTTATCTGAAGAAACATCGACAGAAGAGACTACCGACATAGTTCCGCCGGAGTCAGGGAAAGAACAAGAAGAAGCTCAAGAGGAAGGAAAAGAGGATTTTTCAGATAATAACTAGAATATCACAAGAATGACCTAATTCAAAAAAGCGAGATAACGAAATCTCGCTTTTTTGTTTGTCGCGCAAAATAGCTGCGTAAGGTACAAGGCGAAATCTCTTGCTCTCTGCCTTGGGTATCTGCAAAATAATGCGTGTTTTTAATTTTACTCCAAAATTGTCTATTATTTGAAAAATGTCTTTGTAATTTCCAAAAAAAGTATACTTTTCTTGTAATCGCCCAAAAAGGCGTTTTTTCTTAATTACATTATAGTTCAAGAGTTGAAAGATTGCAATATATTAGGGTCAGTAAAAG
>CAJTPC010000021.1:0-8400 GCA_910578245.1 uncultured Christensenella sp.
AAAACGCCTTTTCGGGCGATTACAAGAAAAGTATACTTTTTTTGGAAATAAAAAAGACATTTTTCAAATAATAGACAATTTTGGGGTAAAATGAAAACCACGCAATTTTTTGCGTGGTTTTTTAAGATTAATTTTCAAAAGATTGAGATTTCTCGACTACGCTCGCAAGGAGCGGAGCGATGGCATAGCGAGCAAGCAGATGCGTCTTGCGCGAGAGGCAATGACGTATAGATTCTTACGCTCGCGCTACTTTTGTTCTAACTTGCTGACTAGGTACTTTCCTGTATAGCTCTTTGGATTCTTTGCAACTTCTTCAGGAGTACCCGTGGCAACTATAGTTCCGCCGTTATCTCCCCCTTCCGGTCCTAAGTCTATAATATGGTCAGCGACTTTGATTACGTCTAAATTATGCTCGATGACTATGACTGTATTACCCTTTGATACAAGCCTTTGAAGTATCATAATGAGTTTTTTTACATCTGCCGAATGAAGTCCTGTAGTAGGCTCATCAAGAATATACACCGTCTTACCCGTAGAACGCTTAGAAAGTTCGGTCGCAAGTTTTACTCTTTGCGCTTCACCGCCCGAAAGCGTAGTTGCAGGTTGACCGAGTTTGACATAAGAAAGACCTACGTCGTTGAGCGTGGAGATTTTGTTGTAAATCTGCGGTACGTTGCGGAAAAATTCGCACGCTTCAGCGACAGACATATCAAGTACGTCATAGATATTCTTGCCTTTGAACTTTACTTGCAACGTTTCTCTATTGTATCTCTTTCCACCGCATACAGCGCAAGGCACGTAGACATCGGACAAGAAGTGCATCTCAATCTTTTTAATACCATCGCCTGCGCAATTCTCGCATCTACCTCCGGACACATTGAAAGAAAATCTACCGCTAGTGTATCCTCTAGACTTAGCGTCGGGAGTCTTTGCGTATAATTCTCTTATCGCAGTAAAAACGTTGGTATACGTTGCAGGATTGGAACGCGGAGTTCTGCCTATCGGACTTTGGTCTATGGCAATTACCTTGTCGAGTTCTTCAATGCCAAGTATTTCTTTGCAATTCAAAGGCTTTTCATCACTGCCGTTAAGTTGATTCTGCAATACGGGATAAAGTACCTCATTGATAAGCGAAGACTTACCGCTACCGCTTACGCCGGTGATTACGCAAAAAGTTCCAAGCGGAATATCTACGTTGATACGCTTTAGATTATTCTTAAAAGCGCCCTTAATTTGCAGAAATTTACCATTGCCCTCACGTCTTTGCTGAGGGAGTTCGATTACTTCTCTTCCCGACATATACGCTCCGGTAATCGAGTTCTCGCATGCCATAACTTGATCGGGAGTTCCGCATACTACGACTTCTCCGCCGTTGACGCCGGCGCCTGGTCCTATATCGACAATATAATCGGCTTCGCGCATCGTATCCTCATCGTGTTCTACAACGATAAGAGTATTGCCTAAGTCCCTCAATCGCTTCAACGTTGCCAAGAGTTTGTCATTATCCCTTTGGTGTAGACCTATGCTTGGCTCGTCCAAGATATAGAGTACGCCTACAAGTCCGCTACCTATCTGCGTAGCAAGACGTATTCTCTGAGCTTCTCCGCCAGAAAGAGTGGCTGATGAGCGAGTAAGTTGAAGATAATCAAGACCTACGTTGACCAAAAAGCCAAGACGCGCCTTAATTTCTTTCAAAATTTGATTGGCGATAATCTCTTGAGTTGTATTGAGCTGTAGATTCTCAAAAAACTCCAACGCTTTGTCTATAGAAAGCGCGCACACATCGTGGATATTAAGTCCGCCTACCGTTACTCCCAAAACCTCTTTTTTGAGCCTTTTACCGTCGCACACATCGCAGTGAGCTTCGGCAAGATATTTTGATAGTTCTCCTCTCATAAATTCAGACGTCAATGACTTGTATTTGTCCATAAAGTGATTGGCTACGCCGTCAAAGTTGTAATTCGTAACGCCGTCGGAAAATCTTCTATTGACTTGAACCTTTTCGCCATCGCCGTATAGCAAAACTTTCAAAACCTTTTTGGGCAGTTCTTTAACGGGAGTATTCGTAGAAAAGTTGTATTTCTTACCAAGCGCTTCGTATATTGTACGAGGATAGTTGAAATAATCCATACTCCAACCGCCTACGTCAAGCGCGCCCTCGCTGATTGCTTTATCCCACTTGACAAATTTTTGGGTATCAAGAACGTTCTTAAATCCCAAGCCTGAACACTCCGGACAAGCGCCAAATGGCGAATTGAAAGAAAACATTCTGGGTTGTAATTCTTCAATGCTTATATCGCAGTCGGGACAAGCGTACTTTGTAGAATAGAGCGATACTTCGCCGTCTACCTCTACTTCGACAAGTCCCTCTGCAAGTTTAAGAGCCGTTTCCAAACTATCGTTAAGACGTCTGCCTACTTCTTCTTTGATTACTATTCTGTCAACTACTATTTTGATATTGTGCTTAAAGTTTTTATCGAGAGTAACTTCTTCATCGAGTATATTGTACTCGCTACCGTCTACAATAAGTCTGCTGTACCCGCTCTTGCGATATCCGTCAATTTGCTTAGAATACTCGCCCTTTCTTCCTCTTACGACAGGAGCAAGTACGCGGACTTTTGCTCCAATGCCTACGCTCATAACCTTGTCTGCGATTTGGTCAACCGACTGCTGAACAATCTCTTTTCCGCAATTAGGACAATGCGGAATACCTATTCTCGCATATAAAAGTCTAAGGTAATCGTATATTTCCGTCACCGTACCCACAGTAGAACGCGGGTTGTGCGACGTAGTCTTTTGGTCAATGGATATTGCAGGCGAAAGTCCGTCTATATAGTCCACGTCAGGCTTGTCCATTTGTCCCAAAAACTGTCTTGCGTATGACGAAAGACTTTCCATATATCTGCGCTGTCCCTCGGCAAAAATCGTATCGAATGCAAGCGATGACTTACCGCTTCCGCTTAAACCGGTCAATACCACGAGTTTATCGCGCGGTATCTGTACGTCTATATTCTTTAAGTTGTGAACTCTTGCGCCTTTGATTGTAATATTTGTATCCATTTGGTTTTCCTACCTAATTCGTACTTTTCTACCGACTGCGTATATCAGCCGTAACTAACGTTATTATTTATATTATTATATATTATTTATCGATATATATTGTTCTTACCTCAAACGACACCCATTTCGGCGAGTGCAGTTGCCCTCTCCGCTACGGTCGAGGTGACAGAAGAGATTTCTCGACTACGCTCGAAATGACAAATACGCTACTCTCGACTGTGGAGATTAGTCTTCATTTTGCTTTGCGAAATTGTCCGAATAGGACTTTTTTGTCCGTGCTAGGGCGAGGTGAAGTCGTCAAGTGTACTTTGCGTACACGTCGACTTCCTAAGTCCCGACGTTAGGGCAAAAAGAAGGCTGATATACACAGTCGGTCATTTCTTTAGCAAAGATTTTAACCCAGCAATTTGCTCTCGATACTTTATCGCCAACTCAAAGTCCAAGTTCGATGAGGCGACTTTCATTGCCGACGTCAATCTCGCAAGCTCTCTTGAAATATCCTTTTGTGAAGTAGGTTTCTTGTCATCTACCTTTTTGGATATTTCCAAAGTATTTGTGATTTCTTTGACTATTGTCTTTGGCGTAATTCCGTGTTCTTTGTTATACTGGTTTTGTATTTCCCTACGGCGGTTGGTTTCTTCGATTGCACGCTTCATGCTGTCCGTCATCACGTCGGCGTACATTACGACTTTTGCTTGAGAATTTCTTGCCGCTCTGCCTATGGTCTGTATCAGTGAAGTTTCGCTACGCAAAAAGCCTTCTTTATCGGCATCGAGAATTGCGACAAGCTGTACTTCGGGAATATCCAAGCCCTCTCTTAATAGGTTGATGCCTACAAGGACGTCAAACTCGCCTTTGCGAAGCCCTGCTATTATCTCAACTCTTTCCAACGTGTCTATGTCAGAGTGCATATACTTGACTTTGATATGTCTTTCCGTAAGATACGCCGTCAAACTCTCCGCCATTTTTTTGGTAAGAGTGGTTACTAGCACTCTGGCTTTTTTGTCTACGGTGTCGTTGATACGGGATATAAGGTCGTCTATCTGTCCTTCTATCGGGTGTATCTCCACCTCTGGGTCGATAAGTCCCGTAGGTCTTATGAGTTGCTCCACCACTTGTCCGGCTTGGTCCAGTTCATACTTGGCAGGCGTAGCCGATACGCATATCATTTGCCCCACTCTTTCGTCAAACTCATCGAATTTAAGCGGACGGTTGTCATATGCCGACGGGAGTCTAAAGCCGTAGTCCACAAGGTTGACTTTACGGGACAAATCACCGTTGAACATTGCCCTAACTTGTGGCAAAGTCATATGGCTTTCGTCTACGAATAATAAAAAGTCCTTTGGAAAGAAGTCCAATAAAGTATACGGCGGTTGCCCAACCTCTCTGCCGTCAAAATACCTTGAATAATTTTCTATGCCTGAACAATATCCCATTTCCTTTATCATTTCAAGGTCGTAACTAACTCGCTCTTTAAGTCTTTGCGCTTCCAAAAGTTTGCCTTGCTGGGAAAAGAGTTCGACCTGCTCTACCATATCGGCTCTTATTCTGTCAAGGCAAGCGTCGCGTTTCTCTTTCTCAACAACGTAATGAGTAGCAGGGAAAATATTGACGTGCTTTAGTCCGCATACCGTCTTTGCCGAAATGGGGTCAAACTGAGAAATCTTGTCAATCTCGTCTCCCCAAAATTCCACTCTAATTGCATAATCCGAACTTTCTACGGGGAAAATCTCAACTATATCTCCGCGTACTCTGAAAGTTGCGCGGACAAACTCTATATCGCTTCGCTTGTACTGTATCTCAACAAGATTGTCAAGTAATGCATCTCTATCTATTGTCATACCCTCGCGCAAGGAGATTGCCAATGCAAAGTATTCCATAGGCGCGCCGAGTCCGTATATGCAAGATACTGACGATACTACTATGACGTCTCTGCTTTCGCATAACGCGCTTGTCGCAGAATTGCGAAGTCGGTCTATCTCGTCATTGATGGACAAATCTTTCTCTATATAGGTATCTGTGCGCGGAATATACGCTTCAGGCTGATAGTAATCATAGTATGATACGAAATACTCAACTCTGTTGTTTGGAAAAAATTCTCTAAACTCATTGCAAAGCTGCGCAGCCAAAGTCTTGTTGTGCGCAATAACTAAAGCGGGACGGTTGCATTCCTTGATAACGTTTGCCATAGTAAAAGTCTTACCGCTACCCGTTACGCCAAGCAAAACTTGAGTACGCAAACCATCGTTTACGCCCTCTACAAGTTTTTTTATTGCCTGCGGTTGGTCTCCGCAAGGAGAAAATTTGCTTTTGAGTTCAAACATATTTAGCTGTATTTTAGCACAAATGTTCACATTTTGCAACTATTACAACAAAGATTTTGTCGATAAATTGCAGATATTTTAGGTGAATTATGTAATTATGAAAAATTGACGAAAGCCTACATAAATTCTTGACATAAAATTAAAGTAGTTATCAATAAAATTATTTTTCTTTTTTCTTTCTGGGTTTTGGAAGCGGTGTAACCTTTTCCAATTTTTCTACGACTTTAACAGCTAAGTCGGAATCGTCAATATCTAATATATAGTGTTCTTTCGCCCCTTTATAAGGAATACCCTTTGAAGCGTCGGCTAAATCGTTGGATACAACGTCGAGGATTTTGACGTATACAGTATCGTCGCAAACCAAAAGAACCGGCTTAGCGTTGACATATACCATATATTCGCCAAACATCTTTTTATAGCGAACATCTCCTGCCTTTCTAACTTGCTCGCATACGTATTCAATAAATTCAACCGAAGTCGCCATGCTCTACCTATTTATTATGAAAAAATGGATTTTAGTATCGAACCTATGATAAAGCTGAGAACTGCTCCCGATACCGTCAAAGCTATCTTCATTTTGACTTGTCTTTTTTCCTTTGCCATTTGGTACGCAAAGTCGTATCCGCCTTTCTGAAGCGTAATGCAATAATACTCTTCGCCTTTTTTCTCCGTGGTAATAAGCTCAAAATAACCTTCGCTTACAAGAGCTTTCAAAGACGGCGCAAGCTCGCTCTTTTTGAATTGAATAGTATATGGCATGGACGATAATAAATCATTCTGCGATATCAAACAAGTGCCGTCCTTTTCGACAGCCTTGTAATATACTGCTTTCATAAGTTGTTTAGTTTTCTTATTGAGCATATATACCTCACATCAAAAGATTCATTATAATACCGCCCAGTATGCCAAAGACAAGTCCCATAATGCTACCAGAAATCAATCCGCCAAGAAAGCCTCTGCTCATAGCGCCTTTCTTCAACTTCTTGATTTCAAACTTTTTCTTTTTCACGGCTTCACCAGTCGTAGGCATAACCACCAAACTTCCGTTTTCGTCAGTCTTAATAAAGGCATTGTCAAGTATTTCGGCTTCTTGACCATCGGCGTCTGCTTGCGCTTTCATCTGTTCAAGATACGCTTTGTATTCCTGCACGAGTACTCTCGCCTTATCCGTCAAGGTAAAGCATACTTCATCATCATCGGCATACTTATTGATAATACAGCCGTTCATCTTGAGTTCTTTCCACAAGCCTTGTAAATCTATAGGCGTATCTTCTTGTGTATTGATTGCCTTGAGGTCCTCCCACTCTGCGACAATATACTTGTTGTCGGGATATTTGTCGCAAAGGTCTACAAGGTACAAAGTTGCCGAATTTGTCAACATAACTGCCTCTGTCTATTTTATTTACTTTTCTACTCTTATTACGTTGTCTACGCTGATGACGTTCTTAAGGCTCTTGATTTCTTCTATTGCGCCTTTCATTGCGTTCTCACTCGTCATGTGCGTAATAAATACGATAGGAACGATTTCCTTATTCTCTTCTTGACGCATTTGAGCAATAGACACCTTATGCTTTTTGAATACGCTCGCAATATCTGCGATTACACCGCTGACGTCTCTTGCGCTAAGTCTTAGATAATACTCGCTCTCAAAATCGGTGACGATTTCCTTTTTGTCCATTACGTCAAACATCTCGCTATATCTTGCGTGTTCTACCTGCCTTGCGCAAAATACGATGTCGCTGACGATTGCGCTACCCGTAGGCAATGCGCCTGCGCCTCTGCCGTATATCATTATATCGCCTACTGCATCGCCTACTACGAATACTGCGTTAAAAGAGCCGTTGACGCTTGCAAGCGGATGAGTCTTTGGCAAGAATACCGGATGAACTCTCGCTTCAATCTGCTTGCCCTTTTGCTTGGCTATTGCCAAAAGTTTGATTACAAAGCCCATCTCCTTGGCAATTCTTATATCTTCTTTTGTGATTTTGGTTATGCCCTCTCTGTATATCAAATCAACGGGTACTCTCTTATTGAAAGCAAGCGAGGAAAGTATACTCAATTTATAAGAAGAATCATAGCCCTCTACGTCTGCTACCGGATTTGCCTCTGCATATCCCAACGCCTGAGCGTCTTTCAGCACGTCTTGATAGTCAGCGCCCTCTTCAGTCATTCTCGTGAGAATATAGTTGGTAGTGCCGTTGATGATAGTCTTGATTTCCTGTATGCCGTTGGCTTGCATAGCCTGCGTCATGGTTCTGATAATAGGCATACCGCCGCCTGTCGTAGCTTCATAATAAAGACCTGCGCCTGTCTTTTGAGCAGACTTTTCAAGTTCCGGCCAGAACTTTGCAAACATCTCCTTATTGGAAGTAACTATGCTCTTACCTGCTTCCAAAGCCTTGATAAGGAAAGTCCTTGCAGGCTCTGTTCCGCCCATACACTCGACTACGATGTCTACGCTTGGATTAGCGCATATATCGTCAATATCCTTAGCAAGTATGGACAAATCAAGCCCAAGTCCGGTAACTCTATCCGGCACTCTATCCAATACGGCGGTTATGTCAATATCTACTCCGTATTCTTTAGCTATCTGACTTTTGCGGTCAATCAAAATTTTGCAAGTTCCTCCGCCGACAACTCCAAGTCCGAGTACGGCTACGCCAACTTTTTTCATATAATTCTCCTGATTATAAAATTTTACAGTATTATTTTATATTATTTTTTATTGCTTGTCAATTCATATCATAGATGATTTTAAGTCCTTTCAACGTCAACGACCTATCTACGATATCTATTACTTTCTCGTCGTCGATGCCGAGTACGACTTCGCTAAGTCCGCCTGTCGCAATGACTTTTACGTCATCGTAACCGCTCTCTTGCTTGAGCTTTTTGACAATATACTTAACCATACCAGTCGAACCGTAAACCATACCGGCTTGCAATGCCGACACCGTAGACTTGGCAATAATGCTTTCGGGTCTGACTATCTCTACCCTTGGCAACTTAGCCGTATTGT
>CAJTPC010000021.1:8472-23296 GCA_910578245.1 uncultured Christensenella sp.
AAGGTAGTAGCCGTACCGAAATCCACAACGATACAAGGTCCGCCGTAAAGTCTATACGCCGCAACGCTGTTGACAATTCTGTCAGCGCCGACTTCTTGCGGATTTGAGTACTTGATATTGAGTCCCGTCTTGACGCCTACGCCCACCATAATAGGCTTTTTGCCGAGATAATATTCGCAAGCGTGCTCTATCGTGTAGTTTAGCGACGGTTGAACCGATGACATTATTACGCCGTCAAACTTCTTGAGATCGATATTTTTCGATCCGAATAGACCAGTAAAAATTATGCCGATCTCGTCTGCCGTCCTGATGACTTTAACTGACAGTCTCCACGACTCTACGAGCGTATTTTTATCATATACGCCCAATTTGATATTGGTATTACCCACGTCAATTACAAGTAACATTGTAACTCCTTTATGACTTTTATTCCGACTTTGACAAGTCGCTTACTTATTCTTTTTCCACTTTCGCTTCTTCGATATTCTCCGACTTAGAAGAAAAGTCGTCTACTATAATCTCATTGCCCATCTTCGGCGGTGGCACTAAACGAGCTTGACGAAGCGCAACTACAATAGGCGGTACCAAAATAGAGAAAGTAATAATCTCTATAAGGAAATTTATACCAAACCAAGTTAGAATAAGTTCTAGACTTATCTTGGTACCGTTGGTGAGAACTTTACCGTTGTATAGCAGTACCGTAAAGAGTCCGCAAAATAACGTATTTGTCACTACTCCAAGCGCAGTACTTACTCCGCTAATTACTCCGTCGATAGCGTATATTTGCTTTTTATTGACAAGTTCTTTGTGAGAGTCGGTAATGATATACTTAGGTCGCAAAAATGCTTTGCGAAGTCCAAAACCAACGAAATAACTCACTACCCCTATCAAAATTCTCGGCACCATACATACTAGCGGATTTTGCCATACTGGCGCCATAGGACCCGCAGCCTTGGTGGTGTACCAAGCAATTTGATTGACCGTAGCCATAAGCACGCCCAGTATAATCGTCATTTTGAAATCATACCCCTGCGCTATTATGAGAAGCGGTAAAATCATAAACGCTAATGTTACAGTCCCAAAAGATATAGGGAAAAAACAGAAGAAGATTGTCAGCGCCAACATCAGCGCTAAGATTGCCAGATTCTTTGATCTGCGCGTCTTTGGGCTCTCGCCCGCTACTAAATTAGACATAAAACACCTCGCTTGAGTTCCTTAAAGGATACCCATCTTTAATGGTAATAAAATTTTTCGGACATACGGTCAGTTAAGTACCGTTGTCCAAAAACAGTATACGATAGTGATAATAAAATTGCAAGTGTTTTAACTATTATTTGACAAATCATCCTTGTTGCCATCACGCTCTTGCAGAGTGGCAATGTATTTTTTCCGATACCTAGTAAAATTGATAATCTCCCACACAGTATCTACAATAAATACCGGCAAAAATACAAAAACTGTGAACTTCCAATACAAATCGGTAAATACTGCGACAAAAGCCACCCATATAATAAACACTGCCGATGTAATTATGCCTTTGAATATTTTATACGGCAACGGCTTTATCGAAAAGCTAAGCCACCAAGTAAAAAAGTTGTATTTTTGCATAATTAAATTTTAGCACAACAGCGCAACTATGTCAATTTGTAAAGTAACTTTTGTCATTTCGACTGAAGCGAAACAAAATGGAGAAATCTCCCATACTTTTTCAAAAGGTTGGAATTTCCCGACTACGCTCAATATGACATAATAGTTCTACTCAACACATATACTCTAATATGACAAAGGTCAAATGGCTGTGGAGCATTGCTATAGCAATGGGCATAGTGTTGCTCTATGCGTCGCTCAGCGCATATTTTGTAAAAATAAACGGGTGGTATGAAGAACTTCTACTGCCTGCTATTACGCTTCCTCCAAAAGGAATGGCGGTAGGCTGGAGCCTAGCGTATATTGTCAATATCATAATAATCGCCAGACTTATATTCCATAAAGAAAATTCAATAATTATATTACCGCTGGTGATTCTAGGTGTACTAAACATACTTTGGTGTATGGTATTCTTCACTTTTCACTCCCCTCTCGCCGGTTTTGTGATTTTGATAATTGCTTGCTCGCTTATATTGGCTATATTCGTAATGACGATACGCCGTGATACCATTGCCATGATACTTCTTGAACCGCTATTTGCGTGGTACGTGTACCTGACAATAGTAACGTATTTTATCGCGTTTAATTAGACGCAAATAAAAATCGGCGAAAGAGAGTGTTCTCTTCCGCCGAAATATTTATCATATGTAGTTCTGTAACAATTAAGTACTATTACCTTTTACTTACAGCAACAGCAAAGCGCTACGATAACAGGTATAATACAGCTGCAATCACAGCCACACTTGCTTGAACCGCATGAATTGCCACCGCAACCACAGCACATAAGCAAGATGATGAGCCATAAGCAGTTGCATCCACAGCCGTTGTTAGCGTTTTCGGAATAGCATTGATTGTTTGCGCAACCGCAATCGTTAAAGTTCGTCATTACAATTTCCTCCATAGTTTTTGAAGGTCGGGCATTGCCCTTTCCTTCTAGTTCATAATAAGCAAATTAAAATAAAAGTGTGACTATATATTTGACATAATATATTAAAATCATTAAAATATTAGATGTACTCGATACAATTCCAAATCCATCGCATATTACGCGATCAAGACGCAAGTTATTTTATAAGTAAATTGTATTGAGTAATGAAAGTACACAAAATATTGGCAATTTTTCTATAAGTTGCTTAGTATAAGGAGATTTTTATGGCAGATTTGACTATGGATAAACTCGTTGCGCTTTGCAAAGGCAGAGGCTTTATCTTTGCAGGCAGTGAGATTTACGGCGGATTGGCGAATACTTGGGACTACGGTCCTTTGGGCGTAGAACTCAAGAACAACGTCAAAAGAGCGTGGTGGAAGAAGTTCGTTCAGGAAAACACTCTCAACACCGGTCTTGACAGCGCAATACTTATGAATCCCAACGTGTGGGTTGCTTCCGGTCACGTAGGCGGGTTTTCCGACCCTCTTATGGACTGCAAGAGCTGTAAGACTAGACATAGAGCCGACAATCTTATCGAAGACTATATATCTCGCAAAAAACTTGATTTGAGCATTGCAGGTTGGTCTAATGAGAAGATGGAAAAGTATATCGCCGACAATAAAATTCCCTGCCCTAGTTGCGGAAATTGCAACTTTACGGGCGTAAGACAGTTCAACCTTATGTTCAAGACCTTCCAAGGCGTAACGGAAGATACGACCAATACGGTATATCTTCGCCCTGAAACGGCGCAAGGTATCTTCGTCAACTTCCTCAACGTGCAACGCACTTCCCGCATGAAAGTGCCTTTCGGTATAGGTCAAATAGGCAAATCTTTCCGTAACGAAATTACCCCAGGTAACTTTATATTCCGCGTGAGAGAGTTTGAGCAAATGGAACTTGAGTTCTTCTGCAAACCGGGAACCGACCTTGAATGGTTTGGATATTGGAAAGAATTCTGCAAGAACTGGCTTTTAGGTCTTGGCATCAAAGAAGATAGATTGAAGCTCCGCGACCACGACCCCGAGGAGTTGTCGCACTACTCCAACGCAACGACAGACTTTGAATTTAAGTTCCCGTTCGGTTGGGGCGAGCTTTGGGGTATCGCAGACAGAACCGACTTTGACCTCAACGCTCACGCTAAAGTTAGCGGAAAAGCTCTTGAGTACACCGACCCTGTAACCACCGAGAAATATGTTCCTTACGTAATCGAACCATCGCTTGGCGTAGAGAGAATGGTACTTGCTCTCCTCTGCAACGCATATGAAGAACAAGAACTCGAAGGCGGAGATAGCCGTGTAGTAATGCACTTCCACCCCGCTATCGCGCCTTATAAGGTTGCGGTATTACCGCTTCAAAAGAAAGCGCTTGGTGAAAAGAGCGAAGAACTCTATAGACAACTCTCCAAAAAATTCTCCGCTACGTATGACGAAACGGCTTCTATCGGCAAGAGATACCGCCGTCAAGATGAAATCGGTACCCCGTATTGCGTAACCGTTGACTTCGACACCCTAGAAGACAACTGCGTAACGGTAAGAGAAAGAGATAGTATGACGCAAGAGCGTATCGCAATAGACGAACTTGAAAAATATCTCGAGAGCAAGATGGAATATTGAGAGTTGTATTTTGCCTATTACATAGTGAAATAAAAGTGTGTATGACAAAGTACACACTTTTTTAGTTCTATATGACAAAAGAGTGCAACTAACCTGTTACACTATTTTTAAATAGTTTTTTAGACATTTGTACTCGCAAAACTATAATTACTATCTATTTTCTTTAATATTTCATCCATATAATTAATACCCTTCTGCAATAATGGATAGCATTGCTCTGCTGTTGTTTTGGGGTCAAAAAATTTTATTGCTAGAGTATAATTACTAGCATATGTAATAGATGATGTATAAGAATTACATATGATATTTGATAATTCAGTATTTGAGCGAAAATATTTAATTGAAAAATTCAATTTCGCTGTATAAAATCCTCCTTTTCCTGATATATTGGTACCTTGATGATCTAATCCGCCTACTATTACAGCTTTATTAAAAGGCTCTCCTATTTTTGCTTCTATTACACTGGCATATGTATCTGATGTTATCGTTCCTAGATATACATCAGAATTACTTTGAAGAGAAGAGCTAATTTGAATCTTATTACTATTAGGATAATAACGAACACAATCATTAGTTATGACCTTTCCGCCATAGTTTTTATTAACACCTATAAAATAATATTGTATCTCTCCATTAATCTCATATACATCTCCATTTGCAAAAAAATACTCCTCTAGCTTAGATGAATCAACTCCTGCACAAAAATATAATTCAGACGATTTTATATTATAATTACTCATCCACTCTTCATCAATATCTGAATCATCTGAATCGTTAAAACATCCAGAAAATACTATACATATACAAATTATAATAAATAATAAACATATACAAAACTTGCATCTTTTCATTTTGCCACCTCTTCCTATGCTAATACCAATATTATATGATGTAATACTTCATATGTCAAGCAATTAATACATCATTGATATGAGTTTTTTATTCATATAGAATATAATTAATAATTCATATTAGAGGCATTTAATGAAAGATATTAACGTAATATTAGGCGAAAGAATTTGCGCAATGCGAAAAAAACTTGGAATCACAAGAGAAAAACTTGCTGAAAACATAGATACAAGTTCTAGATTCCTAGCCGATGTCGAGGGTGGAAAAGTAGGAGTTTCTTTGCAAACGTTAAAAAATCTCAGTTCTGCTTTGTCAGTTTCTACCGACTATTTGCTTGGTCTAAACGACAACTTAGACAATAGAGAGCTTACCGATTTAATTGGACTATTGTCAATGCTAAATAAAGATTATTATCCTCTGCTTTCCACTATTATATCTGAATTAACTAAACTTAAATAATTAACACGAAAAGTTTTCCCCAATTAAAATAACCTCACACCCATTAGATGCGAGGTTGTTTTTATTTTATTCGGTTAAGTTTTCTACTACGCTTTGAAAATAAGTTACTCTCGACTGTGGAGAGTGGTGCAGATTGCGTCTTAACTAGAGCGACCGAGCGGTGAGCGTACTAGACGTACGTGACCCCGAGTGTCATCTCGACGGTAAGGCGGAAGGTGCATCGCTATACGCAGTCGGTGATCTGTTTATCCACGAGTAGAATAGTTAGGAGCTTCTTTGGTGATATTAATATCGTGCGGATGGCTCTCTATCAATGCGGCGTTGGATATTTTTACGAATTGCGCTTTCTTACGCAAAGTGTCGATATTAGGCATACCGCAATAACCCATACCGGAGCGAAGTCCGCCCATGAGCTGGAAGATAACATCGGCAAGTGAGCCTCTATACGGTACTCTGCCCTCAACGCCTTCCGGAACGAGTTTTTTGGCATTGGCTTGGAAGTATCTGTCTTTGCTACCTGCCGCCATAGCCGCAAGCGAACCCATACCTCTATATACCTTATATGATCTGCCTTGGAAGATTTCGATTTCTCCCGGTGTTTCTTCTGTGCCTGCAAATAAACTACCAAGCATTACTGCGCTTGCGCCTGCGCCAAGAGCCTTAACTATGTCGCCCGAATACTTGATACCGCCGTCGGCGATAATTCTCTTGCCCATTTTTTCAGCTTGCTCTGCGCAATCCATAACGGCGGTAACTTGAGGTACGCCGATACCTGCGATAATTCTTGTGGTACAAATAGAACCGGGCCCGATACCAACTTTGACTACGTCTGCGCCGGAATCGATAAGCGCCTTGGTAGCCTCTGCCGTAGCAACGTTGCCTGCGATGATTGGAAGATTTGGGAATTGTTTCTTAACCTTAGCTACGCAATCAAGAACGCCCTTGGAATGACCGTGAGCAGTATCAATGGTAATTATATCGACTTTACTCTCAACGAGCGCAGATACTCTGTCCATAACGTCAGCTGTTACGCCGACTGCAGCGCCTGCCAAAAGTCTACCGCTTGAGTCCTTTGCGCTATTGGGGTACTTGATAGCCTTTTCTATATCCTTAATTGTGATAAGTCCTTTGAGATTACCCTTTTTATCAATGAGAGGCAACTTCTCTATTCTGCGTTCCGCCAAAATCTTTTGCGCTTGTTCAAGCGTAGTTCCGACAGGAGCAGTTACAAGATTTTCCTTGGTCATGCAATCGCCAATGAGCTTGTTCATATCAGTTTCGAATCTCAAATCTCTATTGGTAATAATACCAACCAATCTGCCGTCTACCGTAACAGGAACGCCACTTATCTTAAATCTGCGCATAAGATTGTTGGCATCCTCCAAAGTATTTTGAGGCCCCAATGAAAACGGATTGGTGATTACGCCGTTCTCGCTTCTCTTAACTTTGTCAACTTGCTCGGCTTGTTGCTCAATGGTCATATTCTTGTGAATAATACCTATACCGCCCTCTCTAGCCATAGCAATCGCCAACTCGCACTCCGTAACGGTGTCCATTGAAGCGCTAAGTAGCGGGATATTGAGAGTAATCTTGTCACAAAGTTTTGTAGATAGGTCTACTTGATACGGCAACACCTCGGAATATTGAGGAATAAGCAACACGTCGTCAAACGTCAATCCTTCTTTTGCAATCTTGCCCATTTGAAAAATCTCCTTAAACTTTTTATTATTTTAGAACAAAATAATACGCCATGTCAAACAAATTACCTACAACACAACGATTTTTTAATAATATTATATTAAAAATAATGCATTCAAAGCAAATAATTACTTCAAACGCATCATTTAATTATGTGGTATAGGGGAAATATTATTTCATAGCTCGCGCTTGAGCCATTTGTTCTTCTCTCAATTTATGTTGTAACTCATACCATTTCTCTACTGATATGTTTGGCTCATACAAATTTGAGTTTGTATTGCCTAATACGCTTTGCAGTTCTATGATTTCCTTCATATCCTTAAATGGATGAAAATTTTTTAACATAATAGTTTACCTTCCTTTATTGTTAGCAACTTTCGCTACTTGTAATTCTATGATAGACTCCGATTGTTTGTATTTTGCTAAAAACAAGTTAAAAATACGTAATTCATTTGAAAGTGTTTTGTAAAACTCTAACCAACTCGTCTTTTGCGCATAATTCAAAAATTAGTCTTGAAATTTTACAATATATATGATAGAATATTATTGTATACTTTATTGGAGGTCCTATATGATTGACGAAATTAAAACGTTGATTAGCAAAATGACTTTGGAAGAAAAGGCCGGACTGTGCTCCGGTTATGACTTTTGGAGCACTAAGCCTATAAAGAGGTTGGGCGTCCCAAGCGTGATGATGTCCGACGGTCCTCACGGATTGAGAAAAGAAAACGATGACGACGTCAATCTAGGTATGAAACAATCCTTCCCTGCCACGGCTTTTCCGCCTGCCGTCAATCTTGCAAGCACTTGGAACATCGATATGGCAACCAAAATGGGTGAAGCCTTGGGCAAAGAGTGTCTTGACCAAAACGTAAGCACGATTTTGGGACCGGGTACCAATATCAAGAGAAGTCCTCTTTGCGGCCGTAACTTCGAGTATCTCTCCGAAGACCCTTTCCTTGCCGGAAAAATGTGTAAGAATTATATTAACGGCGTTCAGTCGAGCGACGTGGGTACATCTCTCAAGCACTTCTGCGCCAACAATCAAGAGAGTCGCAGAATGACTATCAACAGCATTGTTGACGAACGCGCGCTGAGAGAGATATACCTCCCTGCATTCGAAGAGGCTGTCAAGGCTCAACCTGATACGGTTATGTGTTCTTACAACAAACTCAACGGCGTATACCTATCCGACAATAAGCGACTGCTAACTGACATTTTAAGAGACGAATGGGGTTTTAAGGGTATAGTGGTCAGTGACTGGAACGCGCTAAACAACCGCGTTGAAGCTATCAAAGCAGGACTTGACCTTGAGATGCCAAGCTGCGGCGGTACTACAGATAAACAAATCGTCAAAGCGGTAAATAGCGGAAAACTCGATGAGAAAGAACTCGATATTGTTGTGGAGAGATTGCTTGGATATATCATCAAAAGTTACTCCTCTCTCCAACCTGAATACAAAGCAAATTACGAAGAAGCTCACGAAGTGGCAAGAGAAATCGCAGAGCAATCTTTTGTACTTCTGAAAAATGACAATAAAGTGTTGCCTATTGACGACAAGGAAGAAGATATTGCTATAATCGGCGAACTGGCGCGCAACTTGCGTTACCAAGGTTCTGGATCTTCGAGAATAAATCCGTATAAACTCTCAAGTTTCCTTGACGCAATGGATAAGCGTGGCAAAAAATATGAATTTGCACCAGCATACGATGTAAATAGCGACAAATTGGACGATAAACTCCTTGAAGAAGCTATTCAAGTGGCTAAAAATCATAAAACAGTGTTGTTGTTCGTAGGTTTGACCGACCAATATGAAAGCGAGAGCTACGACCGCTCTCATATGACTATCCCCAAGAGCCACAGCGACCTTATTGAGGTCATGACGTCTATCAATCCCAATACCGTTGTCGTACTGTTTGGAGGTTCTCCTGTAGTTATGCCTTGGATAGACAAGGTCAACACAATGCTCAATGCGTATCTCCCCGGTGAGGCCGGTGGCGAAGCGCTTGTCAACGTACTCTTTGGCAAGGTCAATCCAAGCGGTAAGCTAGCAGAAACGTACCCTATAAAAGAAGAGGATAATATCGTAAGCAAATACTTCCCTATGGGACCAAAGAACGTGGAGTATCGCGAAAGTATATTCGTGGGTTATAGATATTTTGATAGCGCCAACAAAAACGTATTGTTCCCATTCGGCTACGGTCTGTCGTATACGACTTTTGAATACGGTGATTTGAAAATAGACGGTATGGAAGTATCGTATACCGTGACCAACACGGGCAAAGTGGATGGTTATGAAGTATGTCAACTGTACGTCAGCGACCCCAATCCCGTTGTATTCAAAGCCAAGAAAGAACTCAAAGGATTTGAAAAAGTATTTATCAAGGCAGGAGAAAGCGTCAAAGTTACACACACGCTCGACTACCGCTCCTTTGCATTCTACAACACTGCAATCAACGGTTGGTACGCTACCAACGGCAAATACAATATACTTATTGGCGCATCGAGCAGAGATATAAGACTTCAAGGCGTAATAGATGTCAATTTTGACCAAGAAGAAAAGCGCTTACCGGACTATACGTCAATATGCCCTTGCTATTACGATATCGAGCATTGCGAAGAAATTCCAAGCGAACAATTTGCAAAACTTTACGGCAGCGAAATACCCGTCAACGCCGACACCAAACGCGGATACTTCGATTACAACACGACTATAGGCGAACTCAAAGTATGTTTAATCGGCAAACTTATCGTCAAAGTAGCTCCGTCGATTATCAAGAGCCAAGTGCCAAACGCCGACATTACGACTATGATGATGCTCAAACAAGGTATGGAAGAAATGCCGCTTAGAGGCTTAGTAGGTATATCTTCCGGTCTTATCCACACTTCTCTTATTGACAGCTTGCTTATGTGGGGCAACAAAAAATACTTCAGATCGGGCTTTAAGTTTATCCGCGGAGTATTCGGAACGCTTCGCAACATACTCAATAAAAATGCAATGGAAAAGATTAGAAAAGAAGGCAAAGTCGTCAAGGTCAACGACGTCATAAAAGAAATAAAACAAAACGAGAAAGAGAAAAAAGCGCTCGAAAAGGAAAAAACCAAACTCGCCAACAAAGAAACCAAAATGATTGAAAAGAACGAAAAACGCGAAGAAAAGTTGGCTAAAAAATCAAGTAAATAGAAAAAACGTCATTCTGAATTAAGTAAACTTAAGTGAAAGAATGACGTTTATCTTTATTTAATTTCCTATTTGCTTTCTCTTGAATTGACGACTTCTTTAGTCTGCGGATCAACGATAGCCGACCAATAGTCGCCCTTATCCTTGATGAAAGAAACATACCATAAGTACTTATCATTGTCTTCGGATTTGTTAATGAGCTTGACGTAGCACTCTCTATCAAAAGAATTATCGGCAAGAGCGAGGTCTATCTTTTCTTGAAAGTGAGAATACGCTATCTGCAAAGCATTATCGCCATTACACTCCACAGGGCAAATATTTGTAAGTTTATATTCTAAGCTGGTTTCGCCAAGCGTAAGCGTAAGGCTTTCCAACTCTCCAAGTTCCGAATAATTCTCTATTCTACAGGCAAGATTAATTCCCAACCTACTCTTAGAAATGCTTCCCGTAGCGCTTGACTTACTTCCCTTCAACGTATACTCATAAGTATTTGACAAAGTATCGACGTTGCTCGGTGAAAGAGTCAGCGTACTAATCTCCATTACCTTGTCTGTTTTGCCGTCTGCAATAAAGTGTTCCTCTTGCGTAATTACACTCAAAGCCACGTCGAAGTTGTCGTCTGTGGCAGTATATAGAGCGTTTTGCATATAGCTTGTACGCTCGCATAGCTTTTCCAGATTTGTCTTACGCTCCCCACAACCTACGCAAGCAACGACTATAATCGCCAAGATTGCAATAGGTATGAATATTCTAAAATACTTTTTCATACATCCTCCAATATATTTTGATATTATATACTATGAGGACAAGTTACGCTTTATGCAAAATATTTAATGTAAAGATATCTATTTGCGATACCTATAATTTGTCAGCGAAATAATATATTCTCTTAATTCAGGAGTATCGTAGTTTTCGTCAAGTCGCCACGACCAATTATCTTCGGTAGTAGACGGGGCGTTTATTCTGCCTTCGCTCTTTAGTCCCAAATAATCGCCCATTGGGATAATAACGCGCTCGGCTTTGGTGGACATCGCAACGCGAATAAGACAATGCGTATCGTCCTCGCCCTTTTTAGGCTTGCAAGATTTTTTGTACAGATTCCTCTCATACTCTGTCAAATTGTCAAACCATTGCGGAGTGGTCATATTGTCATGCGTACCCGTATAAACCACGCAATTTGAAGACTTGATATTCTTAGGCAAATAATCGCTCTTTGGGTCGCCAAAAGCAAACTGTAAGACTTTCATACCAGGGTACCCCGTCTTTTTTAGCAAACGTCTTACTTTGGGAGTAATTACGCCCAAGTCCTCTGCAATAATCTTTGCGTCAGGCAAACACTTATTGATTTCTTGAAAAAGTTTGAATCCCACGCCTTTTATCCATTCGCCGTCCCTTGCAGTTTGGCTTTGGCTATCTACAACGTAATATGCCTCGAAGCCACGGAAGTGGTCTATTCTAATTATATCGTAAAGTGTGTATGCAATACGAAGCCTATCTATCCACCATTCAAACTTATCCTTCTTCATCCTTTTCCAATTATAGATAGGATTACCCCAAAGCTGACCGTCGGCGGAAAACGCATCTGGCGGAACGCCCGCAACAACTGTAGGCTCAAGATATTTATCCAACAAATAATTCTGCGGTTTGGACCAGACGTCCACGCTGTCGAGCGCGACGTATATCGGCATATCTCCAATAATCTCTATACCTTTAGAATTTGCGTACGTTTTGACTCTTGCGTATTGCTTAAAGAACTCGTACTGCGCAAATTTCCAAAATTCCATCTTGTCGGCATATTTTTTTTGCAACTTGTTGAGATTCAAACGACGCTTTTCTTTTTTTGCCCAAGTGTTCCAAGAAGAGTTGTCACGATGCTCTTTTATAGACATAAATAGCGCGTAGTCGTCAAGCCAAAAGTCATTATCTTGTTTGAAAGCAATATACCCCCAGTCTTTTACGTCAAAGGACTCAAAAGCCTTTTTAAGCAAAGCAAGTCTGCTTTCAAAACAATATCCGTAGTCGACTCTTGCGGAATTGATCTGAAACTCCTCGGCAAATTCCTTGCTAAGCAAACCGTCCTCGATAAGCGTATCAATATCTATAAAGTAGTGATTACCTGCAAAAGCCGATGGGGACTGATAGGGCGAATCGCCGTAAATCGTAGGATTTAGCGGTAAAACCTGCCAAAAGCTTTGATTTGTACTATGCAAGAAGTCAACGAAATCAAACGCGCTTTTACCAAGCGAGCCGATACCGTACTTACTCGGCAATGAAAATATAGGCAATAATATTCCTGCTTTCTTATCCATAACGCACCTAAACATTCTTTGAATATATCAATATTATAATACAGATTTTTGGCATTTGCAATACTAACTAACCGCCTTATGGGAATTTATTGCCATTAGCGCAAAAAACTGTTATAATATTAAAAATCTAAATTTATGGAGTTACGCAATGCCATACAGTATATATTTGAAAAAGAACGAAGAAAAGCGAATTGTCGCAGGACATCCTTGGGTATACGCAAACGAAGTTGCGCGAATAGAGGGCAAAGACAAGAACGGGTCTTTAGCCACTGTGTACGACTACAGCGGAAGATATATCGGCAAGGGCTATATCAATCATTTATCAAAAATATTAGTGCGAATATTTATACGCGATGAAAGCGTACCTGACCTAGAATATTACAAAAGCGCTATTAAGAAAGCCAACGACTATAGACTTGCATTGGGCATGGATAATTGCTACCGTATGGTATTTGGCGAAAGCGACAACTTACCTGCGCTAATAGTAGATAAGTATGCGGATATTCTATGCGTACAACTACTCTCCCTCGGTATCGAGAAAAACAAGGACATGATTATCCAAGCTCTTGTCGAACTTTTCAATCCCATCGGCATCTACGAGCGTAGCGACGTAGCAGTCAGGCTAAAAGAAGGCTTGGAAGAACGCAAAGGCATATTATACGGAAAATTTGACCCCAAAGTCATTATTGAAGAAAACGGACTGAAAATGCAAGTTGATTTGCTCAACGGTCAAAAGACAGGATACTTCCTCGACCAAAAGGAAAATAGATTTGCTTTGCGCAGATACTGCAAAGATAAACAAGTGCTTGACTGTTTTTGCAATAGCGGAGGTTTTTCGCTCAATGCAGTAGCAGGAGGCGCTAAAGAAGTAATTGCATTGGATATTTCCGCTCAGGCTTTATCCGATGTAAATACCAACGCAAAGCTCAATAATATTAGCAATATTACGACAATGCAAGGCGATGTATTTGAAGAGCTTCGCAAGTTCAAACGCGAAGGCAAGACTTTTGATACTATAGTCCTCGACCCGCCGGCTTTTTGCAAAAGCGCAAGCGAAGTTAAGAATGCCTATAAGGGATATAAAGATATCAACATACTCGCAATGAAACTCGTCAAGAGCGGAGGTTTTTTGATATCGTCCTCTTGCTCGCACTATATGACTTTCCCGCTATTCCAAAATATGCTCGCCGACTCGGCGCGCGAAAGCGGGAAAAGCGTCCGTATAGTGGAAATACGCACTCAATCAAGCGACCATCCGTCTATGCTAGCTACAGATGAGAGCTTGTATCTCAAATTCTTCGTACTGCAAGTGACGTGATATATTAAGTAAGAAGTAATAAGTAAGAGGTAAGAAGTAAATAAGAAATAAGAGATAAGAGATAAGAGATAAGAGTGAAGAGGTAAGAGTGAAGAGGTAAGAGTGAAGAGGTAATAAGTAAGAAGTAAAAGATAATATGAAATACGTAATTCGTCTACATCAAATAAATATAAAAGAGCGTCTCGCTTTGATAAGTAAGACGCTCTTTATTATTAAACGTAATCTTTTAGTCTTCTTCTGCCTTGACGATATCAGCGTGCGCAGCGGTGTTGGCTATAGACCTCATACCGACTTTACAAGCGTCCTTAGAAAGATATCCATCGTTAGGAGTGCAGACGCATTCGCCATTGGAAGCGTGAAGTCTAAATCTGTACTCGCCCTTAGCGTCCATAAAGATTATCCACTTAGGGAACTTCTGCTCTTCGACGTTGATAAGCGTCTGGTCCTCAATAGGAGCTGTACCTGCATTTCTAATAACGCTATTGATACCTGCTTTAAGAGCGCCCAATGAAGAGTACGTACCGCCGTTGGTAGCAATTACCTTGTGGTTAGCTGCGTAAAGTTTGTATACGTAATTACCCTTTTCGGTAATTCTGTATTCGAATCTACCTGTCTTTTTAGGAGTAGCGTCAGCTTTCTTGGCGGGAGCAGCTTTAGTAGCCGTGTCCTTTGCAGGAGCTGTCTTAGCGGGAGTAGCCTTTGCAGGAGTTTTGGTCGCCGTTGTCTTAGTAGCGGTAGTCTTGGTTGCTTTTGCTGGCTCTGCCTTTGCAGTCGTCTTTGCAGACTTTGCAGGAGCTTTAGTTTCTTTTGCAGGTTCTGCCT
>CAJTPC010000022.1:0-17574 GCA_910578245.1 uncultured Christensenella sp.
TTGTAATGAAAGAGAGTAAAATCAAATAATTATATATTATTATATTGATAAATAGAGGATAGAAATGAAGATAAACAATAATTTTTTGGACTTAAAGGACAGCTATTTGTTTTCTACGATAGCTAAAAAGATAAAGGAATTTCAAGCTGTAAATCCGGACGTGAAAGTGTATAGGCTCGGTATAGGCGACGTAACGCTACCGCTTGCTCCCGCAGTTGTTGAAGCAATGCATAAAGCAGTTGACGAAATGGGAGTAAAGGAAACTTTCCAAGGCTACGGTCCGGAGCAAGGTCACGACTTTTTACGTAATGCAATAGTTGACTACTATGCGACTAAAGACGTCAAAGTAACTTCCGACGAGGTCTTTATAAGCGATGGCGCAAAGAGCGATTTGGGCAATATATTGGATATTTTGCATCCGTCAAATAAGGTTTTAATACCCGACCCCGTATATCCGGCATACGTTGACACCAACGTTATGGCAGGCAGAAAAATAGACACTGCGCAAGGCAATCAAGCCAACGGCTTTAAGCCAATGCCGGACGAAAACTATAAGGCTGATATAATCTATATTTGCTCGCCAAATAATCCAACCGGCGCGGTATACACTCGCGAGGAGTTGAAGGCTTGGGTAGATTACGCTAATAAGCAAAAGGCTTTGATTATTTTCGACAGCGCATACGAGGCTTTTGTAGGCGATGATAAATTGCCAACTAGCATATTGCAAATCGATGGAGCGAGAACTTGCGCGATAGAGTTTTGTTCGTTTTCTAAGACGGCAGGCTTTACAGGTACAAGGTGCGGTTATACAATCGTACCTAAAGAACTCGTATTTGACAATACTCCGCTCAACAAACTTTGGAATAGACGTCAATGCACAAAGTTCAACGGCGTGCCTTATATAATCCAAAAAGGCGCAGAAGCTGTTTTTTCCGAGGAAGGACAAAAGCAAATCCGCGCAAATATTGCTTACTACAAAGAGAACGCGCGTATTATTCACGAAGCGCTTGAGCAAAAGGGAATTTGGCATACCGGCGGTATCAACTCCCCGTACATTTGGCTACAATGCCCTAAGGGTATGACGAGCTGGGAATACTTCGACCACTTGCTTACCAAAGCAAACGTAGTCGGCACTCCGGGCGCAGGCTTTGGCGAAATGGGCGAGGGCTACTTCCGTTTGACGGCTTTCGGCGATAGAGAAACTACGCTAGAAGCGGTAAAGAGAATTTTGGAGAATAGCTAGAAGTCATACGTCATTTTGACTAAAGATAAGCCAGATGGAGAAATCTCAACCGTATAAAAATTATGGCAAAGAAGTTTTCGAATGAAGAAATAACCGATATGCTCGACAAATTGGAGCAGATGCACCCCAACGCCGAGTGCGAGTTGAAATACAGCACGCCGTTTGAGTTATTGGTGGCGGTTATTTTGTCGGCGCAATGCACCGATAAACGGGTAAATCAAGTTACGGAAAAACTATTTAAGGTGTACAATACGCCTTATCAGTTTGCCGAGCTTGAAGAAGAGGAACTTGCCCCGTATATCTTTTCTTGCGGATTTTATCGCAACAAAGCGCACAATATTATCTCCGCTAGTCGCGATATAGTCGTCAAGTTTGGCGGAAGCGTACCGACTTCGATTGAAGAACTTATGACGTTGGCAGGCGTTGGTAAAAAGACTGCCAACGTAGTGTACGCAGTAGCTTTCGGCGGTGACGCCATTGCAGTAGATACTCACGTTTTAAGACTAGCTAATCGCATAGGTTTTTGCGACAGCGATGACCCGCTAAAAGTGGAAAAAGCGCTTATGGAGATTATTCCCAAAGACAAATGGTCGCATGCTCATCACTTGCTGATACATCACGGACGATATACTTGCTCGTCAAGAAGTCCTCAATGCAAGGAGTGTTTGATAAGCGATTATTGCAGAATGTATCTAAACGAGTAATTAGTCGCAACGTACTGCGCGCTTGTATGATATTAGTAAGATGAGAGATATTAGGTAAAATATAGAGATTATACAATAATAAAAGATGTCATTTCGACCACAGTGGAGAAATTTCAATCCGATAATAGATAGATGTCATTTCGACCATAGTGGAGAAATCTCAATCAGATTAGGAGAAACATATATGAACAAACTTTTGAAAATTTATGACGTAGCTCCAAGAGTAAAAAAATACGTTGTGCATACGCCCGTAGTGTCCAAGCATTGTTTGCCGGGACAATTTGTAATAGTGATAGTCGAAGAAGGAGGAGAGAGAGTTCCGTTCACCATTTGCGACTATGACAGAGAGCAAGAAACTATTACTTTGCTCGTACAGGAAGTCGGCTATTCCACGCACAGAATGGCTATGCTCAAAGAGGGGGACGAACTCTTTGCTTTGGTAGGACCTCTCGGTAATGCTACTGACCTTGACGAATACGAGAATCTCGTGCTTGTCGGAGGTGGTATAGGTTGCGCGGTAATATATCCGCAGGCGAAACTTCGCAAATCCAAGGGCTTGAAAAGCGACGTTATTATGGGAGCAAGAACAAAGGAATTGCTTTTCGATATAGACGAGTTTAAGGCTAACTGCGAGAACGTGTATATTTCCACTGACGACGGTTCTATGGGTACTAAGGGTTTTGTCACCACAGTTTTGCAAGAGAGAATCGACGCGGGCGACAAAATAGACTGCGTACTCGTCGTAGGTCCCATGATTATGATGAAAAACGTCAGCGAATTGACGAGAAAGTACAATATTCCCACCGTTGTGTCTATGAATACTATTATGGTTGACGGCACGGGTATGTGCGGAGGTTGCAGACTTACCGTAGACGGACAAACCAAGTACGCTTGCGTAGACGGTCCTGAATTTGACGGACATAAAATAGATTTCGACGAAGCAATGACGAGATCGAAGTTTTATCGAGAACACGAGCAGAAATGCAATTTGAGAGGTTAAGAATATGAATAACGCGCCAAGAAATAAGACCTTGCATCAATCACCGCAAGAGAGAGTAAATAACTTCAAAGAAGTAAATCTAGGTTTTGACGACGCCCTTATGCAAGAGGAAGCGTCAAGATGTATAAATTGTAAAAACGCGCCTTGTCGCACAGGCTGTCCGGTAGGTATCGACATACCTGCTTTTATCAAGTGCCTTACGCAAAACGACAAGGACGGAGCTTTGGACGTAATAAGCCAGTCATCGCTTTTGCCGGCTATCTGCGGAAGAGTATGTCCGCAAGAGAATCAGTGCGAGGGCAAATGTATCCGAAAAGCTAAGTTGGGCGGAAGCGTAGCAATAGGCGCTTTGGAGAGATATGTGGGAGATTACGGACTTCAAAAGGGTACGGCTTCAATGAAAGCTCCAAAGCCAAACGGCAAGAGCGTTGCCGTAATAGGTAGCGGACCAGCAGGACTTGCTTGCGCCGCGGACTGCGCTCAAGCAGGTTTCAAAGTTACGGTATTCGAGGCATTCCATAAAGCCGGCGGAGTTTTGGTATACGGAATACCCGAGTTCAGACTTCCTAAGGACGATGTCGTAGCCAAGGAAATAGACAAGCTCAAAGCTCTCGGCGTAGAGTTTAAGCTCAACACCGTAGTGGGCAAAGCCATTACATTTGAAGAACTTAAAGAGCAGTACGACGCCATATTTATCGGTACCGGCGCAGGTTTGCCGATGTTTATGAATATCCCCGGAGAAAACCTCAACGGCGTTTCGTCCGCCAACGAGCTTTTGACGAGAGCCAATCTTATGCAAGCGTATAAAGAGGACGCTATCACTCCGATATATTGCGGTAAGTCGATTGCGGTAATAGGCGCAGGCAACGTAGCTATGGACGCCGCGCGTACCGCTAAGAGAATCGGCGGCGGCGAAGTATACATAATCTACCGCAGAGGCAGAGAAGAAATGCCGGCAAGAGCGGAAGAGATAGACCACGCAGAGGAAGAGGGAATCAAATTGGTGCTTCTCACCAATCCCGTGGAAATACTCGGCAAAGACGGAAAAGTATGCGGTATCAAGTGCGTCAAGATGCAACTTGGCGAGCCTGACGCGTCGGGTCGTAGAAGACCTGAGCCAATCGAGGGAAGCGAGTTCGTTATAGACGTAGATCAAGTTATCGTAGCGCTTGGCACAAGTCCCAATCCGCTTATCCGTAAGTCCTGCGAGGGTATGGAGTTTTCAAAGAAGGGAACTATAATAGTCGATGAAGCAACTATGCAGACGAGTATAGAGGACATTTATTCCGGCGGCGATGCAGTTACCGGCGCGGCGACTGTAATATTGGCTATGGGCGCGGGACGCAAGGCCGCTAAAGCTATCATAGATAAACTAACCGACTGAGTATATCAGCTGTCTTTTTACCCTAACGGCTAGGACGCCCTCGGGGTCACGTACGCCAAGTACGCTCACCGCTCGGTTGCCACCGCACGGGCAAAAATACAACTAATCTCCTCAGTCTCAACAAGCAATTTAGACGTCATTCTGAGCGAAACGAAGTGTAGTCGAAGAATCTCAACCGATTATAATAAAAGTAAGGAAGTAATATGTATTTAGACATCGCAACAATATTCGTCAAAGCCGGCAACGGCGGAGACGGCATAGTATCTTTTCATACTGAAAAGTACGTCGCGCAAGGCGGTCCTGACGGCGGAGACGGAGGTAACGGCGGAGACGTGATTTTTGTAGTAGACAAAAGCGCGTCTACTCTCATAGACTTCAAATTCGCCAAGCACTTCCGCGCAGAAAACGGAGAAAACGGCGGAGCTAAGAATTGCAAGGGCAAGAGCGGAAAACCGCTGTATATCAAAGTTCCGCGCGGAACTATAATCAAGGAAAAAAGCAGTGGCAGCATACTTGCGGATATGTACTATGACGACAGCGAGTTTTTGTTGCAAAGAGGCGGGCTTGGCGGAAAGGGCAACGCTAGATTTGCCACCGCTCAACGCAAAGCTCCCAGATTTAGTCAAAGGGGCGAAAGAACGCAAGAGATAGAACTCACTTTGGAACTTAAGACGATTGCAGACGTAGGATTGGTAGGCTTTCCCAACGTGGGTAAATCAACGATTTTATCCGTTGTATCGTCTGCAAAACCAAAGATTGCCAATTACCATTTTACCACGCTTACTCCAAATCTCGGCGTAGTCAAGTATTACGACAGAGATTTTGTTCTTGCCGACATACCGGGGCTTATAGAGGGGGCAAGCGAGGGCGCAGGTCTTGGACACAACTTCTTGAGGCACGTTGAGAGAGTTCGTCTTATAGTTCATGTTGTTGATATATCGGGCATTGAGGGGCGCGACCCTTACGAGGACTTTGTGACTATCAACGGAGAACTTGAGAATTACTCGGCAAAACTCGCTCGGCTTCCGCAAATAGTAGTCGCCAACAAATGCGACTTGTTAGAGGACGAGCGCGTAATAGAAGAGTTCGAGAAAAAGATAGGTCAAAAGGTCGTGAGGGTATCTGCTATATCCAACAGCGGTACGAAAGAAATGCTTTCCCAAATCGTAGACTTACTGGATACTTTGCCGCAGCCTGAGCCTATGGAAACCGTTGAGTTTGACGAAAACCGCAACGACACAGTGTCCTTTATCGTCACAATCGACGAGGACGGAGTATACGAAGTGCACGGCGGACTTATCAATATGTTGGTTCGCAACGTAGTACTCGATGATTACGAGTCTTTTAGGTACTTCCAAAAGACGCTAAAGGACAGAGGCGTAATTAAAGAACTCGTTAAGTATGGATGTAAAGAGGGAGATACGGTACGTATTGCCGACATAGAATTTGATTTTGTGGAGTAAAGAGGAGGACATATGACAAGCAGTCAAAGAGCTACGCTCAGGTCGTTGGCAATGCAGATGCAACCGATGACGCACATAGGGAAAAACGGTATAAGCGATATGCTTATCAAACAAATTGACGAGCAGTTGGAAAGTAGAGAACTCATCAAAGTCGCTGTCTTGAAAAATGCGGAATTTTCGGCAAAAGAGATTGCCGAAGAACTTGCTCAAAACTCTAACGCCGAAGTTGTTCAGGTCTTGGGTAGCAAAATCACGCTTTATCGCGTATCTAAAAAGAGCGGTATCAAACATATTCTATAAACGCCGGTTTAATTGATAGACAAACGCCTTAATAAGTATTATAATATACGTGTATTATAATACTTTGCAGGCGTATTTTTATTTGTGCAAAATATTAAAAGTAATACGATGAATATAAAAGTAAAGGTATCTTATGATTAAGAAGTTTAAGTTGCCAAAAGGCACGCAAGACCACTTGCCGAACGATTGCTATTCCAGAAGAATAGTAGAGGGAAAACTTATTGATTGTTTCAAGTTTTACGGCTATAGCGAGATAGAATCTCCAATATTGGAGAGATATGAGCTTTTTGACAGCGGCGTTGGCAAAGTGGAACTCAATAAATTGTTCAAGGTTACCGACGTAGACGGCGACTTGTTGGTTTTGCGACCTGATATAACTATGCCAATATCGCGTATAGTATGCACTAAGTTGCAAGAGAGCCAAAGGCTTTGTTATCTTGGCAAGTCCTTTAGCGCAATAGAGAACGAGGGTAAACTCCGTGAGTTTACGCAAGCCGGCGTGGAGATAATGGGCGCGCAAGGAGATAATATCGACGTTGAAGTGGTTATGCTTGCAATCAAGAGTTTTCTTGCCGTAGGATTGGACGACTTCCAAATCGAACTTGGCAACGTAGGTTTTTTCAAAGGCTTGCTTGACGCTTACAACGTGAACGAGGACGACAGAGATATACTTATGAATTGTATCGAATCCAAAAACGGAATCAAACTCTATTCGCTTTCCGGCGAAATGGATAAAAATATGCTCGACACACTTGCCCGTCTGCCAATGCTTTTCGGCGGAGAAGAGATACTTGGACAAGCCGAGAAAATGTGCCTTAACGCGCAAATGCTCTCCGCGGTTGACAACCTTAAAGCCGTATATGCAGGAATAAAAAGTCTCGGGTATGATAAATACGTCACTTTTGATTTGAGCAGCGTCGGCAAAATGAAATATTATTCGGGTATGGTTATGCGCGGTATTATCAAAAATCTCGGCAGACCTATTCTTTCGGGCGGTCGTTATGACAAACTTTGCGACGCATTTGGGAAAAACGTACCTGCCGTTGGTTTTGCAATAGGCATAGGCTATTTAATGACGGCGCTTGACAATCAGCAAAAATTATTCAAAGCTCCGGAAGTAGACGTAGTAGTAGGCTACGAGCCGAAAAATATGAGCGTAGCGGAAAACAAAGTGCAAGAGCTTATTTCTCAAGGCGTAAACGCAAAATGCGCTTTTGCTACGACAAAGGACGACCTTATCAATGTCAAAAAAACGTTAAAGGCTAAAAAGGGAATTTTCCTTGGAAGCAAGACGGAGGAGGTGTAATATGCAAGACAAAGTTACTTTTGCATTAGCAAAGGGCAGGCTTGCCGAAAAGAGCGTAGACATACTAGAACAGTGCGGTATAGATTGCCGTTGCATATTAGAGCCTTCGCGTAAGCTCGTTATGAGCGATGTCAGCGGAAAATTTGAGTTTATATTTGTCAAGCCGAGCGACGTACCGATATACGTAGAACACGGAGTTGCCGACGTGGGAGTAGTTGGCAAAGATACTCTTATGGAGGAAAACCGCGACGTATACGAACTCATAGATTTGGGTTTTGCTAAATGCAGACTTTGCTTGGCGGGATACAAAGACTTCGATTTGTCTAAGCCACGCAATATTATCAAAGTTGCTACTAAGTACGTCAATATAGCCAAAGACTATTTTGACGGCAAAGGTCAAAATGCAGAAATTATACCGCTTCACGGTTCCATTGAGCTTGGACCTATCGTGGGACTTAGCGATATTATTCTCGACATCGTAGAGAGCGGTAAGACCTTGCAGGAGAATAATTTGAGCGTACTTGAAGAGATTGTCAACTGTTCGGCAAGACTTATAATCAATAAAGTTTCTCTCAAGACCAAGGCTGACGTCATTAAGCCTTTAGTCAAAAGTATTGACGAAATCATTAAAAATAAAGAAAACTAACGAGGCATATATGGTACCTATTTTAAGATATGGCGTAGACGATATGAATAGGGTTTTTTCAAGAACTCAACTTGACAACAGCGAGTATATCGACACTGTCAACGCTATAATAGCCGAAGTAAGAAAAAGGGGCGACGAGGCGCTTTTTGAGTACGCGCTTAAGTTCGACAAGCAAGATATAAACGCTCAAAATATACTTGTCAGTCAAGAGGAGATAGATAGAGCGTATTCCTTAGTGGACAAAGAGTTGATTGAGAGCATACGCAAGGCAAAAGCAAGTATACTTGCATACCACTCTCGCCAAAGAGATAAGTTTGCCAATGAGTTTTTTTCATCGGGAAGCAACGGTAAGAGCAAACTCGGTTGGATATACAGACCTTTATCAAGAGTTGGATTATACATTCCCGGCGGTAAGGCTAGTTATCCTTCGACAGTGCTTATGACTGCTTTGCCTGCAAAGGCGGCAGGCGTGGGTGAAATAGTCGTGACCACTCCCAATATAAACAATCCTGCGATTTTAGTCGCATGCAAAGAATGCGGAATAGACAAGATTTACAAGGTGGGCGGAGCGCAGGCTATCGCGTCTATGGCGTACGGTACGCAGTCGATTCCGAGAGTTGACCTCATTGCAGGACCTGGCAACGTATTCGTCACGCTTGCAAAGAAGCAGGTATTCGGACACGTAGCGATAGATATGATTGCAGGACCGAGCGAGATCTTAGTCATTGCAGACGATAGCGCTAATCCGGTATTGCTCGCAGGCGACTTGCTATCTCAAGCGGAACACGATGAGCAAGCGGCAAGCATACTCGTCACCACAAGCGAGAGAATTGCCAAAGAAGTAGATAAAGAACTGGCAAGACAGACGGCGCTTTTATCGCGCAAAGCTATAATAGAAAAATCGCTTGCAACCAACGGGACTATAATCGTCGCAAAAGATATGGAAGAGGCTATTGCGATTGCAGACAAAGTTGCTCCCGAACACTTGGAAGTATGCGCTAAGTCGGCAGATAAGATAGCATTGAAACTGACGAATGCAGGAGCTATTTTCGTAGGCAATTATTCGCCGGAACCGCTGGGTGATTATTTTGCCGGACCGTCGCACGTTTTGCCCACTAGCGGAAGCGCAAGATATTCGTCTGTGCTTTCGGTAGATACCTTTATGAAGAAGATAAGCTATATAGAATATGACAAAGACGATCTTATGAGTATAGGCGACGACGTAATTCGATTGGCGCAATCAGAGGGATTTACGGCTCACGCAAATACCATACAACTTAGAAAAAATAAGTAATTGGAGGAAAATATGAGAAAGTCACAGATAGAGAGAAATACCAAGGAAACTCAAATAGCGCTTTCGCTCAACCTTGACGGCGACGGTAAGTATGACGTGGACACAGGAGTAGGCTTTTTTGACCACATGATGACGTTGTTTGCATGCCATTCGGGTTTTGATCTCAGCGTTAAGTGCAAAGGCGACGTGCGCGTGGACGGTCATCACTCCGTGGAAGATATAGGTATCGTGCTTGGCAAGGCTATCGCGCAGGCTTTGGGCGATAAAGTGGGTATTAAGAGATATTCAAGCGTAACCATTCCTATGGACGAGAGTTTGGCGAATGTTACTGTAGATATTAGCGGAAGACAGTTTTTGGTATTCAATGCCGAGGGTATGACGGGAAAGGTAGGAGATTTTGATATAGAGCTTGTAGAGGAGTTTTTCCGCGCGGTTGCTAACCAAGCGGGCTTGACTTTGCATATCAATTTACGCTACGGTAGCAACAATCATCACAAGATTGAAGCAATCTTCAAAGCCTTTGCCAGAGCGCTCAAAGAGGCTACAGAGGTTGTCGGCAACAAAATTCCTTCTTCAAAGGGTATGCTGGAATGATAGCTATCATCGACTACGGTATGGGCAATCTCAGAAGCGTGCAGAAGGCTTTCGAGTATATAGGGCAGTCGGCCAAAATTACTGACAAAGCCGTTGACCTTGTAAATGCAAGTCATATAGTCTTGCCGGGGGTAGGCGCGTTCAAAGACGCAATGACGGCGCTTAATCAAAGCTGTATAGTAGATACGCTCAAAAAAGAGATTGCAAAGGGTAAGCCTTTTTTGGGAATATGCCTTGGTATGCAAATGCTATTTGACAAGAGTTACGAAGACGGAGAGTATCAAGGTCTTGGACTTATCAAAGGCGAAGTCGTGAGGTTTGATACAAAACTTAAAGTTCCGCATATTGGCTGGAATGAATTGCAACTCAAGAAGCGCACCCGACTTTTTGACGGAATAGACGATTTGAATTTTTATTTCGTACACAGCTATCACGCAAGTTGCCGCAATAAAGAGGACGTGGAAACCACTTGTATTTACGATTATGAGTTCGTAGCCTCCGTCAACAAAGACAACGTGTGGGGCGCGCAATTTCACCCCGAAAAGAGCGGAGATACGGGATTGAAATTACTATCTAATTTTAGCAAAATTAGATAGTAATTTGAGGTAATAAGTAATAGTGAAGAAGTAATAAGTAAGTAATAGTGAAAAGTGAATAGGTATTGAAAAGTCAAAATTTATTGTCATTTCTAGCGAAGTCGAGAAATTTCAACCTATTTGACGTCATTCTGAGCGAAGCATAGCGAAGTCGAAGAATCTAAATCTAAAAAATATAGGAGATACAATGATACTTTTTCCTGCGGTTGACGTATTGGACAATAGAGCCGTGAGATTATTATACGGCAAGAGAGAGGACGTAACGGTCTACGGTACGCCCGTTGATATGGCTTTGAAATGGCAGGATATGGGCGCGGAGTATCTTCATATCGTTGACCTAAACGGCGCGTTTGACGATTCGCTTGTCAACAGAGATACTTTAATAGATTTAATTAAGAACGTGTCTATTCCCGTGCAGATAGGCGGTGGAATAAAGACGTTTGACAAGATTAAGTTTTATCTCGAAGAAGTGGGAGCAAGTAGAGTTATAGTGGGTACGGCATGCGTCACCAATCCGAATTTGATGGACAAGGCTTGCTCCAAGTACGGCAAAAAGATTGCTTGCGGTATAGATGCAAAAGACGGTTTAGTAGCAATCAAAGGTTGGGTAGAAAAGAGCAATCTGACGCCTCTTCAAGTTGCGTTGGATATGAAACAGCGCGGAGCGGATACGGTGATTTATACCGATATAAATCGCGACGGCGCGCTGTGCGGAGTCAACGTGGACGCTACGCAAAAACTATCCGAGCAAAGCGGTATGAATATAATTGCAAGCGGAGGTATGGCAACGCTTGACGACGTAAAGGCTGTTAAGGAAAGGAATATCTACGGCGCGATACTTGGCAGAGCGATATATACGGGAGCTATTGATTTGAGCAAGGCGCTTGAAATATCAAAAAAATAACTGATACTGAAAGTTAGGAGCAGAATTTGTTAAACAAGAGAATAATTCCCTGTCTTGACATCAACAAAGGCAGAGTAGTCAAGGGAGTGAATTTTGTCAACTTAATAGACGCAGGCGACCCCGTTGAAGTAGCTAAGGCGTACAATGCGATGCGCGCCGATGAGATAGTGTTCTTAGATATTACGGCTACGCATGAAGGACGCGATACGCTCTACGACGTCATAGCAAGGTCGGCGGAGCAAGTCTTTATTCCATTGACGGTAGGCGGAGGCATCTCCACCGTGGAGCATTTTCGCGCGCTTCTAAATCTTGGCGCGGACAAGATTAGTATTAATTCGTCGGCTGTGCGCAATCCAAATCTTATCACTGACTCGGCGCTCAAATTCGGCAGACAGTGCGTAGTCGTGGCTATAGACGCAAAACGCAACGGCAAAGGTTCTTTTGACGTGTATCTCAACGGCGGAAGAATAAATACGGGCATTGACGCTATTGAATGGGCAATCGAGGCAGAGAAAAAAGGCGCGGGCGAAATTCTCTTGACGTCTATGGACGGTGACGGAACAAAGGCGGGATACGACCTCGACTTGACGAGAAGGGTATGCGAGGCTGTAAGTATACCTGTCATTGCAAGCGGCGGCGCAGGACAAATGAGCCACTTCAAGGACGTTCTGGACGACAGCGTAGGCGCTGACGCGGCATTAGCGGCTTCGCTCTTTCACTTTAAGGAATTAGAGATAAAGACGCTAAAGGAATACCTCAAGAGCGAGGGCATACCTGTTAGAATGTAGCGCGTCATTTCGATCGCAATCATAAGTAATTCGACCGCAGTGGAGAAATCTTAACTATTAAAAATTACAAATACGGAGACTTATATGGAAAATATCAAATACAAATTCAACTCAGACGGACTTATATGCGCGATAGCGCAAGACGTTTACACGGGCGAAGTGCTTATGCAAGCGTACATGAACCAAGAGGCGATTGACAAGACTATGGAGAGCGGTTACGCGCATTATTACAGCCGTTCAAGAAAGTGTCTATGGAAAAAAGGCGAAACGTCCGGACATCTTCAAAAGGTCAAGAAGGCGCTTTATGACTGCGACTGCGATTGTTTGCTTTTACTTATAGAGCAGATGGGTTCGGCGTGTCATACGGGCAACAAGAGTTGCTTTTACCGTACGTTGAAAGAGTTTGAGTTCGTACCCGATTACAAGGTAGTATTTGAGGACGTAGCCACGATAAGAAAGCGTAAAGAAAAGCCTGTCGAGGGATCGTACACCAATTATCTCTTTGACAAAGGCGTTGAGAAGATATGCAAAAAGGTGGGCGAAGAGGCTACCGAAACCGTAATCTCCGCAGTTGCCGGCAAGAAAGGCGAACTCGTAGGAGAGTTGTCCGACTTGCTCTATCACTCGCTGGTGCTTATTGAGGCTAGCGGAATAACTATTCAGGACGTCTTTCAAGAGGTAATGGCAAGAAAGGGCAAAGCGCCCAATCCAAAGTACGCCGAGGATAAGATAGAAACCAATACCGACAAGATTAAAAAAGAAAAATAACAGACAAATATATATTGCAAATTAATTAATAATGTGATAAAATGTATAGAAATTATACTTACGCAAAGGAGTTTTTATGGGAAAGAGAACGTTGTTATCGTTCAGTCCGCAAATCAAAGTTATTGACGCTACGCTGAGAGACGGAGGACTTGTCAACAGTTTTTATTTTGAAGACGAGTTTGTCAAGAAATTGTACCAAACTAATATTCAAGCGGGAATAGATTATATGGAGTTCGGCTATAAGGCTTCGAGCGCTATTTTTGACAAGAGCAAATTCGGCAAATGGAAATTTTGCGAAGAGAAAGATTTGCGAGATATAGTCGGCAACAACGACACAAATCTCAAGATAGCCGTTATGGCAGACGTGGGCAGAACTGACGTTGATAAGGACATAATTCCTAAGAAAGATAGCGTAATAGATATGGTAAGAGTAGCAAGTTACATAAATACCATACCTTCCGCAATCGAGATGGTAGAGAATTGCGCAAAGAAAGGTTACGAAACGACCGTCAATATTATGGCAATATCTCACGCCAATGAGAGCGATTTGCACGAAGCGTTGGAACTCATAGGCAATTCTTCTGCCAACGGAGTATATCTCGTAGACAGTTACGGTTCGCTCTATCCCGAGCAGATAAGAAAACTTGCGGACAAGTATCTCGACATGGGCGCTAAGTACAATAAATTTGTAGGTATCCATGCGCACAACAACCAACAACTTGCTTTTGCCAATACCATTGAATGCGTTGCAACAGGTGTAAATTACCTCGACGCTACGGTCAACTCTCTTGGCAGAGGCGCAGGCAACTGTCCGCTTGAGTTGTTGATTGGCTTCTTGAAGAATCCAAAATACAAATTGCATCCCATTCTCAAGTTTATTGAAGAAGAGATTCTCAAGCTCAAGAAGAACGGCGTAGTTTGGGGATACGATATCCCATATCTTATCACCGGCGTACTAGACAGACATCCGTCCGGAGCGATAGATTGTATTAAGAATAATCGTACGGACTATGCTAATATTTATCTAGAGTTGATGGGACTAGAGTGATTGTTCGGCTCGAAAAAAGGCTAGGCAAATCTAAAATGCGCCTTTTTCGCCTATCTTTCTTCTCGCCGAACTAGATTGTATAATTGGTCAAACTAAGCAACCGAGATAAGCGAGTAGTAATTGGCAAACTCAAGTAGTTGTAGCAAGTTTAAGGTAAAGAGATATTTTCGGTATTTTGCTACAAGTCGAGAAATCTCTACTGATACTAAACGCTTGACAATTAAGTCAAAATGTAATAAGATAAATTATTGATACAATACTTCACGGAGTGATTATGAAGTTAAACGGTTCACAAATCTTAATAGAGTCATTATTAGAGCAGGGAGTTGATACCATTTTTGGTTATCCGGGCGGTTCGGTTCTTAATATATACGACGCTTTGTATTCCTATCAGGACAAGCTCAAGCACGTTCTTACCGCTCACGAGCAAGGCGCGTCGCACGCAGCTGACGGCTACGCAAGAGCTACGGGCAAAGTCGGCGTAGTTCTCGCTACTTCAGGTCCGGGAGCAACCAATCTCATCACGGGAATTGCCACTGCGTTTATGGACAGTGTGCCAATGGTTGCTATTACGGGCAACGTAGGCACTTCGCTCATTGGTCTTGACTCATTCCAAGAAGTGTATATTGCGGGCATAACTATGCCTATTACAAAACATAATTTTGTTGTACGCAACGTTGAAGAACTTCACGACGTAATGAGAGAGGCTTTTAGAATCGCGCAAAGCGGAAGACCTGGTCCGGTACTCGTAGATATTCCCAAGGACGTCACGTCCAACGTATGCGAATTCAAGCCTATGCCTAAAATTGAAGCAGACGAATACGTCAAGGCCGACAAGAGCGTAATTGAAGAAACAGCAAAACTTATCAACAACGCAAAAAGACCTGCGATACTTTTCGGCGGCGGCGTACTCATATCTCAAGGCGAAAAAGAACTTTTAGAACTTATGCAGAAGGCGCAGATACCTGCTACTCATACGCTTATGGCGGCAGGTGTACTGGGTTGGGGAGAAAAACTCAATCTTGGACTTATTGGTATGCACGGCTCTATGTCGGCAGGCAGAACTATTGCGGGAAGCGATCTGGTAATTGCTATCGGCACGAGATTTTCCGACAGAGTTGCTACGGCTAAGGAGAAGTTTATTCGTGAAGCAAAGGTTATACATATAGATATTGACGCGGCTGAAATCAACAAAAACGTTTCAAGCGATTTGAGCGTAATCGGCGATGTAAAAGAAGTATTGACGCAGTTGCTGCCTCTTGTCAAAAAAGCAAAGCACGATGAGTGGCTTGCGCAAATTGCCGAGTGGAAAAAATACGATTATCATCCTAAGGACAAGGAAGGCGTGTTAAGACCGCATCAGATCATACAGGCAATATCCGATGAGATAGGCGAGGACGGAATTATCGTCACAGACGTAGGTCAGCACCAAATGTGGGCGGCTCAATATTCAAAGCGCACCAAGTGCAGAAGTTTCCTCACGTCGGGCGGACTTGGCACAATGGGTTACGGTTACGGCGCGTCGATAGGAGCTCAGACGGCATTCCCAAGCAGAAAGGTTGCGCACGTAACAGGCGACGGTTCTTTCCATATGAATCTTAACGAGTTATGTACCAGCGTAAGTTACGGTTTGCCAATCGTCAGCATAGTTATCAACAACAACGTTCTGGGTATGGTTCGTCAATGGCAGACGCAATTCTACGGCAAGAGATATTCCCAAACCACGCTTGACAGAGCTACCGACTACGTCAAACTCGCCGAGGCTTTTGGCGGAAACGGATATAGAGCCACTACGCTTGAGGAGTTCAAAATTGCTTTGAGCCAAGCGTACAAGTCGGGCAAGCCCTGCATAATCGAAGCCGTTATTGACAGGGATGAAAAGGTATTGCCAATGATACCGGCAGGACAAAGCATAGACGAAATAATAATGTAATCAATGTTTAGCAAATACTAAGCACTAGAATATAAATTTTATATTTTTGGAGGATACAAAAATGATTAAGAAGTATTATGATACTGATTGCGATTTGAAGCTTTTTGACGGAAAGACCGTAGCAGTTATCGGTTTTGGCTCACAAGGCCACGCGCATGCAATGAACCTTGCAGACAGCGGTGTAAACGTAGTCGTAGGTCTTAGAGAAGGCTCAAGACACACCGAGAAAGCCCTCAAGGCAGGACTTAAAGTTATGTCTGTTAAAGATGCCGCTAAGGCAGGCGATTTTGTAATGATGCTCGTTCCTGACGAAACTTGCGCAGATATATATGAGGCAGAAGTAAAGCCGTTTATGAAAGCAGGCAAGGTATTGATGTTTGCTCACGGTCTTAATATTCACTTCAAACTTATTAAGCCGTCTAAAGACATTGACGTTATCATGGTTGCTCCTAAGGGACCGGGTCACACTGTTAGAAGCCAATACGAAGAGGGCAAGGGCGTTCCTTCTCTTATCGCAGTATATCAAGACGCTTCCGGCAAGGCTAAGGACTACGCTTTGGCATACGCAAGCGGAATCGGCGCAGGCAGAGCAGGTATTTTGGAAACAACTTTTAGAGAAGAAACCGAAACCGATTTGTTCGGCGAGCAAGCAGTTCTTTGCGGTGGCGTAACGGAATTGATGAAAGCTGGTTTCGACACGTTGGTAGAAGCAGGTTATGCTCCTGAAATGGCATACTTCGAGTGTATACACGAAATGAAGCTCATTGTTGACCTTATCAACAAGGGCGGATTTGAAATGATGAGATATTCCATATCCAATACGGCTGAGTACGGCGACTACCGCACCGGCAGAAGACTTATCACTGAAGATACGAGAAAGGAAATGAAGAAAGTTTTGCGTGAAATCCAAGACGGTACGTTCTGTTCCGAGTGGATGACGGAAAACAAGAGCGGAAAGTGCGCTCACTTCCTTGCGACCCGTCAATTGGAACTCGAACATCCGCTTGAGAAAGTCGGCAAAGAACTCCGTACAATGATGAGCTGGTTGAAGAAGTAGGTTATATTGTTCGTATATAAGGTAGGTGTCGCAATTTTGCACGGCAGTAATTCCTCCCTTACTTCTTCGAACTCATTTGACGTACATAAAGTACGACTGCATTCATTCTCATCGTCAGGAAGAAATTTCTGCTCGTGAAATTCTTGCGCCACTCCCTTATATCCGAACGAGGAGTGTAGGAATAGAGGAGCGTTGCGGTTGTCCGCTTATCTGTTCGCCTCAAAGCGAGGTTAGGTGCGTTCTATGTCATTTCGACTGGAGCGTAGCGGAATGGAGAAATCTCAACCGTATTTACCATATATATAGTATTTAAGTATTATATATAAATAATAATCAATATAATAGAAATTTGGTTGAATAAGTCGTTTATTTAATAAATGGCTTATTTGACTACAAAAACCTAACGTCTTAAATAAAAATCAATTAAAGCAAATGCGCATTTTGCGCGTTTGCAAAGAGGAAAATATGAAACTTAGAAGTGAATATTTGACAAAGGGAGTCGAAACGGCTCCGCAAAGGTCGCTCCTATATGCGTGCGGTTACACC
>CAJTPC010000022.1:17586-21009 GCA_910578245.1 uncultured Christensenella sp.
ACGTCCGCTCATAGGCGTTGTATCTGCTCACAGTGAAATCGTACCTGGGCATATACATCTTGACAAAATCACCGAAGCGGTTAAGGCAGGTATAAGACTTGCGGGCGGTACGCCGATAATGGTACCGTCAATAGGCGTTTGCGACGGCATTGCAATGGGACATATAGGAATGAAATATTCCTTGGCTTCAAGAGAACTCATAGCCGACAGCGTCGAAACCATGACAATGGCGCATTGCTTTGACGGCTTAGTCCTTGTTCCCAACTGTGATAAGATAGTTCCGGGTATGGTTATGTCTGCGGTTAGAATGAACGTTCCTGCCGTAGTAATGAGCGGTGGACCTATGCTTGCAGGTACGGTATGCGGTCAAGAAACTTCGCTTTCTAAGATGTTTGAAGCGGTTGGCGCAAGAAAAGCCAACATTATTGACGACAAAGAACTTCTCGAGTATGAGGAGAATTGTTGTCCGTCTTGCGGTTCTTGTTCGGGTATGTATACCGCCAATTCAATGAACTGTCTTTGCGAAGCTATCGGTATAGCTCTCCCCGGCAACGGTACTATTCCTGCCGTTATGAGTTCAAGAATAACCTTGGCAAAACATGCAGGTATGGCAATAATGGATTTAGTCAAGAGAGGAGTTAAGGCAAGAGATATCATCAACGAAAAGTCAATCCGCAACGCTTTGGCTTGCGATATGGCTTTGGGTTGTTCAAGCAACAGCGTATTGCACTTGCTGGCAATTTCCAATGAAGCAGGCTTCCCGCTCGACTTAAAAACTATCAATGAGATAAGCGCTCGCACGCCTAATCTTTGTCACCTTGCTCCTGCAGGTCCTACGCATATGCAAGACCTCAATTCGGCAGGCGGTGTTCAAGCGGTGCTTGCCGAGCTAGCCAAGAAAAATCTTATTGACACATCGGCTATCACGGCGACTGGCAAAACAGTCGGCGAAAATATCAAGAGCGCAAGCGTTAAGGACTACAATACAATCAAGTCTATCGACGCGCCGTATTCTACTACAGGCGGTATAGCGATTCTTTGGGGCAATATTGCCAAGAACGGTTGCGTAGTTAAGCGTAGCGCGGTAGCTCCCGAAATGCTAGTCCATTCTGGACCGGCAAGGGTTTATGATTGCGAGGACGATGCGATTAGCGCAATCTACGGCGGACAAATCAAAGCGGGCGACGTAGTCGTCATAAGATATGAAGGACCTAAGGGCGGTCCGGGTATGAGAGAGATGCTCAACCCAACGTCTGCTTTGGCGGGTATGAAACTAGATAAGAGCGTAGCGCTCATTACTGACGGAAGATTTTCCGGCGCATCTCGAGGCGCGTCAATCGGTCACGTAGCTCCCGAAGCTGCCGAGGGCGGAGAGATTGCTTTGATAAAGGAAGGCGATATCATAGATATTGATATTCCCAACAACTCCGTCAACGTACGCGTAGACGACAAAGAATTGCAAGCGCGCAGAAGCAAACTTGTAGAAAGAGAGCCTAATATAAAGACAGGTTGGCTTGCAAGATACGCTCGACTCGTATCGAGCGCAGATAAGGGCGCGGTGTTGAAGTGATTTGGAGATAAGGGAGGCTAAAGGCTGTCATTTCGACTGGAGCGAAGCGAAATGGAGAAATCTCTACAATAAAATATAAAGGACAAAGCATTATATGTTGACAATAGACAAAGTTTATCACGCCCAACAGGTGTTAAAAGAAGCTATAAGAGAAACCGACGTAATATACGCCCCCAAAATCAAAGACGGCGCAGAAGTATTCCTAAAGACGGAAAATCTTCAAGTAACCGGTTCTTTTAAGGTGCGCGGGGCTTATTACAAAATATCACAACTCAGCGATGAGGAGAAGAGCAAGGGCGTTATCGCTTGCTCTGCAGGCAATCATGCTCAAGGCGTTGCTTTAGCCGCAAAGAAGAATGGCATTAAGTCTTTGATATGCCTTCCGGACGGCGCGCCAATCTCCAAGGTAAACGCTACTAGAAGTTACGGCGCAGATATTTGTCTTGTCAAGGGAGTATACGATGACGCTTACAATATGGCGCTCAAGCTCAAGGACGAAAAGGGTTATACCTTTATTCACCCTTTCAATGACGAAGACGTAATAGCGGGACAAGGCACGATAGGTCTTGAGATACTTTCTCAAATTAATGATCTTGATGCAATCGTTGTACCAATCGGCGGTGGCGGACTAATTGCAGGACTTGCTTTTGCGGCAAAGTCGCTCAAGCCGTCAATAAAGATTTACGGCGTACAGGCGAGTGGCGCTCCAAGTATGGAAAAGTCTTTCAAAGAGCATAAGATTGTCAAACTCGACAGCGTACATACAATAGCCGACGGTATTGCCGTCAAAGAGCCGGGTAGTCTTACGTATGAGCTTATTTCAAAATACGTTGACGATATCGTCACTGTCAATGACGATGAAATATCTGCGGCAATACTTGCTCTGATTGAACAACAAAAAATGGTTGCAGAGGGCGCAGGCGCGGTGTCGGTAGCGGCTACTATGTTCAACAAAATTCCTACCGATGGCAAGAAAATTTGTTGTCTTGTATCAGGCGGAAATATAGACGTTACGATACTCTCAAGGGTAATCAGAAGAGGTCTTGTAATGAGCGGGCGTAACTATATCGTTACCTTAGAACTTGTCGATAAGCCCGGACAGCTCACAGACGTCTCTAAAATCATATCAGATATGGGCGGTAACGTAATATCTATTCACCACGAGCGCTCCAATGAAGGCAGCGATGTCAACGGATGCTTCCTTCATATTCAAATCGAAACTAAGAATTTTGAGCATATTCACAGCATAGAAAGCGAGCTTAGAAAAGCAGGCTTTAAGATAGTATAGGAGGGAATTATGAAAGTAGTCAGCACGTCCAACGCGCCTCAAGCAATCGGACCGTATTCACAGGCAATTATTAGCTCAGGTATGGTATACACTTCTGGACAAATTGCAATCAATCCTGCAAACGGTAATATTGAAGCCAAGACGATAGAGGAGCAGACGCGCCAAGTCTGCAAGAACGTCAAGGCAGTCTTAGAGGCAAGCGGTTCTTCGCTTGACAAGGTTGTCAAGACGGTATGTTTCTTGTCAGATATGGGCGACTTTGCTACGTTTAATAGCATATACGCCGAGTATTTCACGTCCAAGCCAGCAAGATCTTGCGTAGCAGTTAAGACTTTGCCTAAGAACGTGTTAGTGGAAATCGACACAATAGCAGAAGTTTAATTGAAAATCTCAACCGAATTGACGTCATTTCGAGCGTAATCGAAGAATTTCTACCACACTGACGTCAATATGAGCGAAGCGTAGCTAAGACGAAGAATCTTTACAATTGTGCGAGATCAGAATCTAATCGTCATTGACGCTCGCACAAGACGCATCTGCTTGCTCGCTATGCCGTCGCTTCGCT
>CAJTPC010000023.1 GCA_910578245.1 uncultured Christensenella sp.
TTCTGCAGTGAGAGTTATGCTTGCTACGCTGTCGTATTCTATTGTGCTGATACTGTCTTTTACGCTTAGACTTGTAGTTATTTGCGACGCTACGTAACTATCCGGTAAGCCCCATACCGCATATAAAGTTACGTCCCCGAATACTCCCGTAGGAAGTTCATTAACGGGGTCGCTCTTTCCCGTCTTGTCCATCGTCCAACCTCTAAAAGTGTGGTTGTCCTTGAGATAACTTCCGCTTGGAGATGGCAAAGCATCTCCTGCTCTGTACTCCGCCGTAGCTATTCCCAGTCCTTCTTCTCCTCCGCCGCTCAATAAGTTCTTGAATGTGACGTTTGCCGCAAGGAAGTTGCGTACGGGTGAATTATCAATAGTATATCCACTCGTCGATGCAACGTCTGTGTTAGTCATATAAGAAGTGTCAATTACGTCCTTTTGCGCCCATATATCTGACGGCATAACACTTTTCAAATTTTCATACATATCGTTTTGAGTAAGTCCTGTCGCGCCAGTATATTTCTTATTTGCTATCGAACGTCTGTCTAAGAAATCAGAAGCGCCTGAAAAGTACAAAGTTTTATCTGCAAACCAATTAATATTATCGCAATCCAAAGTCATTTTGTTCACAACCGGCGCAGTCCATGAATCATAGAATAATGCAGGTGGAATGTTGTACGTAGTAGAACCATTGTAAACAAGCGTTGCGCTACAATATATATTTTTTAATGTCAATTTAGGCAATGCTGTCGGATAACCGTTTGTCAATGCGGCATAAAGAAGTCTCCCTTGCGATCCACAAGTAATTTTTGAATAAACGGCGCAATTTTCAATAGCTTGCTCCCCCACACTATTACAATAATTAGTGATACCGCCAAACCATAATCCGTCAGACGTCGAAACAGTAAAATCTGTAATTGCCACGCAATCATAAATAGCAACAGATAAACCTCCAGAACTGTTATAACTACCAATAATACCACCGCCACTAGAACCGCCAGCCGTAGACACTACTGCTTTAACGTTAACTGAACAACGATAGATATAAATTTTTATGTTGTTACCCTTAGCGTCGCCTACTAATCCACCGACAGCGTATTGCGTCCAACTCGGTTTGTTGCCTACAATACTAGAAACACCGGTGATATATCCCTTAACATGACAGTTCAAAACGCTTCCGCCACTAGAACCGGCAAGCATACCAATCTCATATCCTGAAGTAGTTAAGGTCACGTTGTCAAGATTAAGGTCGGCGACTACTGATTCAGTGCCTATTTCACGAAATATGCCACAAGTGTTTAAATTTCCAAAATTCTTATTGATATTGCTAAGCGTATGCCCAATGCCGTAAAATTTACCGTTAAAATTTTCTACAGCGCTAAATGACTCTCCGTCAAAATCTATGTCTTGACCAAGAACGTAAACTTTTCCCGTAGTAGAAGCGGAAGTGGCTGACGACGCAAAACTATTCCATTGCGTAACATTCGTAATGACGTATGGATTATCCTCTGAACCTCTATTGCCACTTGTTTTTGCGACCTTATGAGAAGTCATATCATAATCTTCCCTTCCTGCCCTATATCCGTCAACCTTATTTTTATCGGTATAAAAGTAGGAATATCCGTCGTTAAACTCACCTAAACCATCGCTTGTATTCTGCGTAATAATAACTTCAGTATCACTGATTGCGTTGTCATTCAATTCGGGTATTGATACATTAAACGGCAAGCATGCGCTTATCGCTCCCAATATAAAGCTAACCGATATGATTAATATCGCAAATTTCAAATACTTTGCTCTTATTGTCTTTGAGTTCATAGTTTCCTCTTTGAGTATACCTTTTAGCGGTTGAGATTTCTCCACTTCACTTCGTTCCGCTCAGAATGACGTTATTGAAGCGTAACTCCTCGCCTTGAGCGTAGTCGAAAGGTCTTTTCGCAATGCGATTTTTGTCGAACTTCAACGCTTGTTGAAATCTTCCAAATAAAGTATACTTTTACTGACCCTAATATATTGCAATCTTTCAACTCTTGAACTATAATGTAATTGAGAAAAAACGCCTTTTCGGGCGATTACAAGAAAAGTATACTTTTTTTGGAAATAACAAATACATTTTTCAAATAATAGACAAATTTTGAGTAAAACAAAAACCACGCAATTTTTGCGTGGTTTTTTTGTGATTATTTTTTAATCAGTTGAAATTCCTCGACTGCGCTCGAAATGACATTATAACAAGTCAATATGACGTTGCGGTTCAATCTTTGTTTTTGTTAAGGCTTTCTCTATACATTTCTACTGCGCTGTCAATACCCTTATGGCTTGCGCTATTGGAGTATTTATCAATCTCGACAGCGTTCTTTACGTCATGATGGAGCGAAAGCGCGCCGTTTAGGCAACCGCCGTCGCACGCCATACCCTCAAAGAAGTTGGCTGTCGTCTTATTAAATTTGAGCTTAAGCAAGTTGGCTCTGCACTCTTCGATACCGCTCATTGCCACGGGCTCTACTCCCTCAACAAGTTTGGATATATCTGAAGATATTCCTCCGCACTTTGCAAATACTCTCCCCATATCGGAAGCGTCGTCAATATTCATTTCTTCTTGAACAAGCAAATCCACTTCCCTAGCATCCAACAACGCTTGCAACTCTTCAAAAGATATTACGCCGTCAATTGCGCCTTGAGTCTTTTCCATTCTATATTCAAGTTTTTTACTGGTACAAGGTCCGATAAACACCGTCTTAATATCGGGATACTTACGCTTTAGAAGCATTGCCGTTTCAACCATTGGCGATGGCGAAGAAGATATGTATTTGACGAGTTCCGGAAAGTTCTTCTCTATGAACATTACGAAAGACGGACAGCAAGATGTCGTCATTAATTTCTTTTCTTCAAATTCTTTCGCTTCCTTGTATAGCGTAATATCTGCGCCAAGAGCCGCTTCATAAACTCTGTCAAAGCCAAGCGCTTTGATACCTGTAACGAGTTGACCGAAAGTTGCGGGCTTGAACTGTGAAGCAATTGCAGGCGCAACGATAGCAAATACCCTTCCGCCGTTCTCTTTTGCTTCTTTGAGCATATCCAAAGTTTCGAAAAGGAAAGACTTATCTACTATTGCTCCAAACGGACAGTTGTATACGCATGCGCCGCATGCTATACACTTCTCATTGTCAATCTTTGCTCTATCGTATTCGTCCATAGACAGCGCCTTGACCTTACAGCTCTTGATACAAGGACGGGACTGCTCTATTATAGCGTCATACGGACACGACTTGGCGCATCTACCGCACTTAATACACTTTGTCATATCAATGACGGGCTTATTATCTACAATAGTTATTGCGTCCTTTGGACATGCCTCTTGGCACTTGTGGACTATACAGCCTCTACAAGCGGGAGTAATATACATACCGCTGATTGGACAAGAGTCGCAAGCAGCTTCTATTACTTCAACGATATTGGGATTGCTCTTGTCACCGCCGAGAGCCAATTTAATTCTCTCTTGTACAATCGCCCTTTCTTTGTATATACAGCATCTAAAACTCGGCTTGGGTCCCGGTGAAATAGACTTTGGTATATCTATATAAATCTGCGACATATCGCCCTTGTCATAGGCCTGGACTAATTGTTTAAGCACTTCGTATTTGAGCGCTTGTACCCTCGTATCAAACTTTTTATTGCTCATAATTACCTCGATTTATTTTATCATTTTGCTATCTAAAATATTACCGTCAATATCCTTGAGAGTAATAACGTTGTCTTGTATGATTAAATAACTGTGCGCAGTTCCGTCTTTGGGTAAAGACAAAGAACCTGCATTGGCTACTACAGTATTGCCTACTTTACTTATAAAGCCCGTATGGAAGTGACCGTAACACATCACATCGCCCGCATTGGCAGGCATATTGTCCTTGTTATACTTGTGTCCGTGCGTAAGCGTGATTTTCAATCCGTCTACGAATATTTGCGAAAATTCCGTAAAGTCAAACTCGCTGATAAGCGTGTCTACCTCGCTGTCGCAATTTCCTTTGATAACCAATAACTTATCCTTTAATGTGTTGAGCACTTCGGCAACTTGCATAGGCGCATAGTCCTTGGGAAAAGGATTGCGCGGTCCGTGATAATATATATCCCCTAAAAGAACAAGCATATCGCCCTGCTCTTTAAGAAAGATTTCCTTTATCTTTTTGGCATAATAGCTTGAGCCGTGTAGGTCGGATGCAAGTATTAATTTCATAACTACTCCTTTTATTATACGGATAAGATTTCTCGGCTTCGTTGCGCTCCGCTCGAAATGACGTTTAGCTATGTAGAAATGACATTCTCATTCTGTCGCTTTGAGCGTAGTCAAAGGTCTTACTTGCCCAACAACTTCTCTACACAGGCAAGTTTTACACAACAAGTGAGTATCTGCGTAGCTACGATAAGGTCGCTGTCAGACGTAAAAGTCGGAGCTATTCTCAAAGTCCTGTCGTTGACGTCTCTGCCGTATGGGAACGGAGCGCCTGCCGACGTCAAAGTCAAGCCTGCTTCTTTGCAAAGCATACATACTCTCTTTGCGCAACCGTCGAGAACGTCCAAAGTAATGAAGTATCCGCCGTTGGGATTGGTCCAAGTAGCGATACCGCTATCTTCGCCAAAGCTGTCTTCAAAAGCGCGCAAGAGCGTATCGAATTTAGGTTTAATAATATCTCTTTGCTTTCTCATTATCTCGCGTACATTGTCCATATCTTTCAAGAAAAGATAGTGGATATACTGCCATACTTTATTGTAGCTTATAGTCTGCATAGTCATATGCGAGAGAATATCTTTGACGTTGTTTACGCTAGTAGCGATACAGCTCACGCCTGCGCCTGCCATTGTGACTTTTGAAGTGGAAGCAAATTGGTATACTCTATCTTCATGTCCCGCTTCTTTACAAAGCTCCATAATGTTTGCCAATTCGTCAGGAGTGTCTGTCAAATCATGTACTACGTACGCATTATCCCAGAATATTCTAAAGTCTTTTGCCTTGACTTTCATAACTGCAAGACGCTTTACCACTTCCTCGGAATAAGTTACGCCCGTAGGATTAGAATACTTTGGTACGCACCAAATACCCTTGATGCTCTCATCGTTGGCAACAAGTTGCTCCACTAGATCCATATTCGGACCGTGTTCGTCCATTGGTACGTTGATCATCTCGATTCCAAAATGCTCGCATATAGCAAAGTGGCGGTCATATCCCGGAACCGGACAAAGGAATTTAACAGGTTTTTTATTCCAAGGCTCGGCGCCCATTATACCGAACTGCAAAGCTCTTTGTATCGTATCGTACATAAGGTTGAGCGAACTGCTACCTCCTAAAATAATTTCGTTGGAATTTACTCCAAGCATTTGAGCAAAAATCTTCTTTAACTCCGGAATACCGTCAAGCATACCGTAATTGCGATAGCTCTTGGGCATCTTGTCAAGCCCCTCGATATTCAACATAGGCATAGCTATGTCAAGCTGTTCATTGCAAGGCTTACCTCTGGCGATATCAACGCTGTAGCCTTGCGATACGAGATTATCGTACTCATTCTTTTGCAAATCGTAAATCTGTTGAAGTTCTTCTTTTGACAACTTACTGTAGTTCATAAACACTCCTAGTTTTGATTTATATATAAAATTTTTATCTATATTATCATTTATTATTTTATCATATCAATTTAGCACTTGCAAGGTTTTTGCTTATTTTCCTTTATATTCCACCCGCTTAACTAACTCTCTTCTTTGCGATTACGGAATATCAATTTTATCGGACTGCCCTTAAATTCAAAGGTTTTGCGGAGAGTATTCTCCAAATATCTCTCGTAACTGAAGTGCATTAGATCCTTGTCGTTGACGAAAAATACAAAGGTAGGCGGCTGGATACTTCCCTGTGTAACGTAGAATATCTTTAATCTCTTGCCGTTGTGAGAAGGCGGTTCGACTGCGACGACTGCGTCTGCGATAATATCGTTGAGAAGTCCCGTAGGCACGCGACGAATGGATTGTTCGTATACAGCGCTTGCCAATGCAAGAATCTTATCCACACGCTGTCCGGTCAATGCAGACACATAAATAGATTGAAAATAGTCCATAAATTTGAGGTCGCCTTGCATCTTCTTGTTGAAGGTATTTATAGTGAACGTATCTTTCTCTACGGCGTCCCACTTGTTCATGACTATTACCGAAGGCTTGCCTTGCTCATGAACGTAACCGCATATCTTTATATCCTGCTCGCTCATACCCGCCTCGGCGTCTATTACGATAAGCGCTACGTCTGCTCGTCTAATAGCCGCCAAAGAACGCAATACGGAATACTGCTCTATTCCCTCGTCTACCGCGCTCTTTTTGCGTATACCGGCAGTGTCAATGAGATTGAATTTTTTGCCGTTCCACTCAAAAGCGGTGTCTATAGCGTCGCGCGTCGTTCCTGCTATATCGCTTACTATAACTCGCTCATACCCCAAAAGTTTGTTGGTAATAGAACTTTTGCCTGCGTTGGGCTTGCCGACTATGGCAATATTTATTACTTGCTCCTCTTCGTCAGAATTCGTTTTGGGAAGACTCTCTGTCACAATATCCAATAAATCGCCGATGCCCTTGGACTGCTCTGCGGATATGCCCACTACGTCGCCTACGCCAAGAGAATAAAAGTCGAAAATCGTATCTTGCTCATTGTTGTCAAGTTTGTTGACGGCTATGGTAACAGGCTTGTTGCTGGTTCTTAAAAACTCGGCTACTTCAATATCGTTTGCCGTCATACCGGCTCTGCCGTCTACTACAAAAATAATCGCGTCGGCAATCTCCACAGCCATTTGCGCTTGCGCTCTGATATGCTTCCACATCTTGTCTTGGCTCTTTATTTCAAGACCGCCCGTGTCAATAAGCGTGAACTGACAACCGCACCACTCGCCGTCGCAGTACAGCCTATCGCGGGTGACTCCCTCGAAATCCTCGACTATGCTCACCTTTTTTCCCACAATTCTGTTGAAAAGCGTAGACTTGCCTACGTTGGGTCTGCCTACTATTGCTATCAATGGTTTTTGCATTCTTTCCTTTTAATCCTCTTAATCCGTATTTATATTCAATCTAAACGCGTCAGTTCGTCAATTAGTTTTACAAAACTCTCTCCGCCTTGAGATACTTTTATTGCGCTCTTCAACTCTTCTTCTAACCTAGGCACAGTATAGCCGTCTAAGAACGTATCGGTAAACTCGCGTAGCATTGTAGACGGTATAATTGTATACTTTGGCATATCCTTGACTTGTTTGATTATATCAGTCGGCGTGATAAGTCCCGATACGGTAATCGTCCTGCCGAAGAAGTCATTGTATATATCGCAAATACGCACGGTAACGTTGGGATACTTATCCTTTAACCTAGACACACATTGAGCTAAAATGCCTTTGAACGACTGACCTGTGATTACGGCAATTTCAAGTAATTTGTCGCTTCCATTAACTTGCGATAACGCTTCGTCAAAGGAATTTACAAACTCCGCGCATAGCCCTACTCCGTTTTCAATCTGACAAAAATCTCCATACTCTACATAACTTGGCAAATGCCTTTCGGCTTTGATATAAAATTCATCGCTACACCAGCAGAAATTCCCTCCTGCTTCTGCATTGAACTTCTCCACCATATCAATAATTTGACCCGAAGAATCCTTATCGAACGTCTTCACTGGATACAACTCCTGTCTATGACAAGTCAAGCCTACCGGTATGATAGCAACCGTCTGCACCATGGGCGACAATTTGTATAACTCGTCTAGCGTCTGCCTAAGAATATCACCGTCGTTAAAGTCTTTGCAAAGCACTATTTGCGTATGCATTAGTATACCGCGCCGCGCTAAATACGTCATCTTCTCAAAGACCTTTGCCGATTCCGGATTGGCTACTAATTTTGTCTTGACGTCCTTGTCGTATGCGTGGACTGAAATATATAGCGGCGATAGATGCAGCTTTACAATTCTGTCCAGTTCCTTTTGTCCTATATTGCTCAAAGTGACGTAGTTACCGCTGACAAAACTCAAGCGATAGTCATCGTCCTTGACGTAGAGAGTTTCTCTCATACCCTTGGGAAGTTGGTCAACAAAGCAAAACGCGCATTTGTTTTTGCAACGCATAGGCTCAAGTTCTACGCTTTCGTCAAGCGTAAGTCCAAGAGTTTCGCTCTCATCCTTTTCAATCTCGATATCGACTGTTTCTCCCTGCTTTGCCTTGATATTGAGAGTAAAAAATTCTTGGGAGTCGTAATAGACGTAATCAAGTATATCTACGATTTTCTCGCCGTTGAAACCTATAAGCTCATCGCCTACCTCAAGTCCCAACTCTTCTCCTATACTTCCCTTGTCTATCGCAGTAATCTTCGCCATTGTCCCTCTCTATGTCAAAATAATGCATTCAAAATATCCAGACTGTAATATTATAATATAAATGAAATATATTGTAAAGCATTTAATATAAATATCAACTTTGCGCATAACAAGACTATGATATTCGAGTTGATCTTGGCTGGAATTTTTATATTGATAATAGGTATTTGCAACCTGAAAAAATTCCGACTCTACGCGCTTTTAGCTGCGCTGACGTGTACTGTTTTGTCCATAGAATTGCTAACTGATATAAATGGACTGACGCTTGGTTTTTTGACTGCGCTTACGCTCTTTAGTTTGCCGTCTATAGGCGTAAAATTTTACGATATCGCGTGGTGCTTAGCGATTTCCTTGCCCTGCATATTTTGGCTGAGTACACAAGAATTTGTAGACGGATTTACCTACTCGCTTACTCTAGTGGCTTTGGGAGTAGCTTTTGCATGCAGATTGCTTTTTGACAAACAAAAAAGACAAGCGCTGTGCGCGCTCGTCCTCTTGACAAGTTTTGTCATATGCTATCTGTCAAATATATACTTTGAAGTAACGGATATATTGCTTCCCTTTGTAGTGGCAATAATCTTTACTCAAAACTATACGCGCTCAATAGACTTGATGACGATAGACTCATAAGGTACGTCATTGTAAAAACCTACGCTGACCGTCTTAACGTTGGAAATATCTATCGCAACTTTAATACTCTCTTCATCGCACAAACAACCGAAGCCCGCATACTGACCGTCCAAAAATCCGCAGTCGGCTACGCAAATAAAGAATTGTGAAGAAGCGCTGTCGGGAACGTTGGTTCTCGCCATAGAGAGCACGCCGACTTTGTGAGATATAGGATTGTTAATTCCGTTGGCTTTGAACTCGCCTTTAATAGACTTGGTGTTCTTAGGCGAAAGCGATGCGTCCATTCCACCGCCTTGAATCATAAATCCCGGAATTACTCTGTGAAATATAAGTCCGTTGTAGAAATTGCTGTCAACAAGTTTGAGAAAATTCTCGACGGTAATCGGAGCCGATTGCTCGTCAAGTTGAGCCGTCATTGACCTGCCGTCAATAAGATTGATTTTTATTTTTGTCATAATATACTCCTTCTATCGATTTTTATCAATATCGCTTAATTATAAAATACAGTCTACCGAATGAGATTTCTCCACAACGCTCTTTACGTACGCCATAACCGGCAAATGTACTTCATGAGTTCTGTATACTTCCATATCTTCCATGCTGTCAAATTGACAAATAAGTACTACGTCAAAACTGCGGTCGGATCTCAATACGTCCACGCCTGCTTGTATATCTTTCAACACATCAATTTTGCCTTTCATAGACAAAAACTTTTGTTGTAGAGCTATTGCATTCTGCTCTGTCGGGTCTTTTAGTTTGTACATAACGATATGCTTTACCATACTTATCTCCTTATTTTGAACCGAACCAACGGCGTTTTTTCTTTACAATATTAGCGTTTGCATTTGCAGGATCCGATACGGCATTGGGAACTACTTGATTATTGTTCGCGTCTTTTACAAGCTCTTCTTCGACAACTTCCTTTATCACTAAGCACTCTTGCGGATCTTCTCCTTTATCTATAGCTTTTATACAAGCCAGCACTTGCTCAGCCCCATTGCCCTTAAACTGCTTATCGCAATGCCATTTCCATTCTTTCCTATCTTTTTTGTATTTCTCCAACGCTATTGTCAAACGCTCTTTATTGATAGCCGAATAGGCGTAACCGCCTGCTACCAAAAACTTACTGTTCTTGGTTTCTACGTTGTTGGCGCTGTCGATAAGAAGCAAAGGAATCTTGCGCATTAAAACCTCATAGGTTATTGCCGACGTGGGAGCGGAAATAACGCAATCCGAGATGTAATAAGCCCGCTCCATTTCATTTCCGCTCTTGACAAAATATACGTTGTTGGAAACGTACATTCCATCCTTTTTGCCAAGTTTTTTGAATTTCTTTTCTATTGAAGAATTACCGCCGTCGATTACTATAAAGTTGTAATCTTTGTTTTCGCTCACGCTCTCTAGAGCCGAATAGAGATACTTAGACCCATACCTTCCCCCAACCATTGTTATGATAGGCAACTCGTTGCGGATATTGAATTGCTTTCTTACGTCCTCTTTAGAGCGCTTCATTTGCAAAGGCTGCTTCAACGGCATTGATACGACGTATATAATATTCTCATCGATACCCTTGTCGATTAAAGCCTTTTTACACTTTTGCGTAATGACGAAATAGCCGTCTACGTCGTGACTGATAAAATTGTTTTGCAGAGCGTAATCGGTGATCAATGCAAAAATCTTGCCTTTCAAATTATACTTTTCTCTCGCTACTACTGCCTTGTGTACTGCGTACGGCGTGGCGCATATAACGTAATCGGCATCGAATCTCATTGATATATTGTCAAACTTGCGCCACCTTTGAAAAGTTTCGGAATTTGCCTTATAAGGCGCGTCGTTGCCCTCGCTGTCCTTTTTGCGAGTGACTTCTGCAGTAGGTAAATTTATTACGATATTGTTGAACGTAGGCATATATCTATAAGTAAACTTATACATACCGTTGTATAAACTTATCAACTTAAAGTTGTCGTACTGCTTATCGAATACGGAAACAACGTCAAAGCCATTATCGTTCTCAAAGATTTCTTTTAGAGCTAAAGCCGACGTATCGTATAATTGAGAATAAACAATTAAAACAGTCTTTTTCATTTCCCCTTTCTATACCCTCTTCCTCAAAATATCTAACTCAGCAAGCCTCTTGTCAGTAGGTATAAATACCCTTTGCTGAACTATCTTTGCGTCCTCTATTTCTATCATATCACTATCGTACATTTTGTCAATACGTAAAATGTCATTCCAATACTCATTGGGCGATAAAATTTCCAATTCATCGCCTTTTTTGAACCTATTACGCATTTCCACTTCAAGCATACGTCTATCTTCGTGATAACCTACTACTTGCGCAACGAACTCGTATTCGCAATTTGGTTGGGACGTTTCCAGACACACATTGTCATTGCTACCGAAATAAAATCCACTCGTGTAATCTCTATGCGAATTTTTGTATAATTCATCGCAAAGATATGAGGGCAATTTAGCGCTTACGCCTTGCTTATAATACAAGTCTATTGCCTTGCGATAGGCGTTGATTACGCTTGCAACGTAATAAGGCGACTTCATTCTTCCTTCCACCTTAAACGAATATACTCCGCTTTCGGCAAGTTCACCTACATGCTCAAGCATATTGAGGTCTTTTGAATTGAGAAGATACGTCCCCCTCTCCTCTTGACCTATCGTGATAGGACTGCCCCCGCGCTTTGTTTCTACGATTGAGTATTCCCATCTGCACGCCTGCACACAGTCTCCCTTATTAGCCGACCTACCGGTCAAAGCGTTGGAGAGCAAGCATCTTCCCGAATAAGCTATACACATTGCTCCGTGCACAAAAGCTTCTATCTCAACGTCGCTTGGCAAAAAAGCTCTTATTTCTTTTATATCCTCAAGAGAAGTTTCTCTTGCAAGCACTATTCTTTTTACGCCTTGGTCTGCCCAAAATTTTGCGGAATACTTGTTGGTGGTATTCGCCTGTGTGGAGAGATGTATCTCAAGTTGAGGCGCAACTTCCCTGCATAGAGCAAGTACTCCTGCGTCACTGATAATTACAGCGTCTACTCCCGCCTTTTCTAAATCGATAAAATACTCTTTTAAGCCGTTGAAGTCCTTGTTGTAGGCGAACACGTTGACGGCAACGTATATCTTTTTGCCCCTAGCATGAGTATACTCTACTGCTTCTTTGACTCCGTCGCCGTCAAAATTTTTGGCATTTGCGCGCAAGCTGAATTTGCTTCCGCCTATATATACTGCGTCTGCGCCGAAGTGCAATGCCGTCTTAAGTTTACTCATATCGCCCGCAGGCGCCAAAAGTTCGACTTTATTCATTACTTTTTCCTCACGTATCCCCATCTTATCTCTTATTTCTTATTTTTTTTATGACCGCTATTCCGTTGCCCTCTTCAAATAGTTGCAATTCAAGTTCTTCGTTGTCCTCTACGCTCGCCAAAAACTCGCGCATATTCCTAACTATCGTTCTATGTTTATGAGGCGGATAGTCATCGCCTTTGACAAGTCCCAAATACAACACGTCGTCGCATAAAATTATACCGTCTTTAGCAATATTGGGCAGTAACAACTCCAACTGTCGTCTATATGCAGACTTTGAGCCGTCTATAAATACGAAGTCATAAGTTTTTCCCGCTATTACGCTCGGCAAAAGCTCATCGCTATCTCCGCAGTAAACCTTTATTCTACTCTCTACGCCAAGACTTCTCCACAGCTGAGTTGCTCTCTCAATTCTGCTTTCGTCTTTTTCTATCGTGTCGATAACGCAATCCGATGTCAACGCCATTATGCTTGACGAATAGCCAATAGCCGTACCTATCTCCAATACGCTCTTAGGACTATACTTCTCAAAAATATCTTTGAGTACAACTTCACACTCATCGGAGAGTATCATTACGTACTGTTCTCTCGCCAAGTCATGAACAGACTTGAGTAAGCATGACTGCTCTGCCGTCATACCTCGTCAACCTCGACAGAATCGGTCTTCTCTATCTTACTATGCTCTATCAAAAGCGGTAGAACCATAGGACGCTGTTTGAGCTTATTGAGTATCATTCTCTCTAATTTGCGTCTAACGTTGTTTTTAAGTCCGCCTCTGCTCTTTTCGTCCTTATAGCTTGACGTAGCGAATACTTCTTCAATAACGGCTTTCATTTTCTCTAAAAACTCTTCCTCAAAGGTCACTCCTCTAGAGAGAATATCTATTGCTGTCAAAGCCCTGTTTTCCACGTCAATATCCAAAAGAGCAATCAGTACGCCGTCGCTTGAAAGCTGTTTGCGCTCGCGAAGCACCATGCTGTCAACGTTGCTATCGCCGTCGACATAAACTTCGCCTGCTTCTACGCTGTCGATAAATCCTATTGACTTTTTCTTGATAGCGATACGGTTGCCCGTATCCACCAAGCGTATATTTTCCTTGGGTATACCCAAAGAAAGCGCCAACTCTTCATGCTTTTTAAGATGACGGTATTCGCCGTGCACGGGAATAAAATATTTCGGCTTTACTAAGCTCAGCATAAGTTTAAGTTCGTCTTGACAAGCGTGACCGGATACGTGAAGCTGTTCCAGCGATCCGTAAAGCACCTTTGCTCCCCTGCGGTACAAATTGTTGATTAGCGTATATACCGCCTTTTCATTACCGGGAATTGGTTGTGAAGAAATAGCCACAACGTCGTTATCTCCTATTACGACTGACCTATCCTCGCCGTTTGCCATACGCGTGAGCGCGCTCATTGGCTCGCCCTGAGATCCCGTAGATATTATACACAGTTTATTAGGTTCAAAATCCTTAATATCTTCGATATCTATGACTGTATTGTCCATATATTCCAACATGCCAAGTTCCTTTGCTATCTCGGAAATCTTGACCATCGACCTTCCGTCAAAAGCAACTTTTCTGCCCACCTTTTCGCACATTCTTATAATTTGCTGTACTCTGTTGACGTTGCTGGCAAAAGTAGCTATGATAATTCTCTTGTCGGAATGCATTTCTATAATTCTCTGCAAGGTTACTCCCACTTCTTGCTCTGAGATAGTCGTACCTTTTTTCTCCACGTTGGTAGACTCGCCAAGCATTAGCGTAACGCCTTTGTTGCCTATTGATGCAATACGGCCCAGATCTATACTCTCCCCGTCTACGGGAGTGTAGTCTATCTTGTAGTCGCCCGTATGGAAAAGAGTCCCCGACGGATAACTTATCGACAGCGCAAACGCTCCGAGTATCGAGTGCGTAACACTGACGAATTCTACACTGAAGACGCCAAGTCGCTTTACATCGCCGTTCTTGACGACATGCATCTTTGGCATATCCATTTTCTTTTCCGTCAGTTTGTTTCTTATAAGCGCTATTGCTAGCGACGAACCGTAAATAGGTATATTACCGCATTCTGCCAGAAGATATGGAATACCGCCTATATGGTCTTCATGTCCGTGCGTGATAAATATGCCCTTGACTTTATCTAAATTTGTCTTGACGTACGTAAAATCGGGAATAATCAAATCGATACCCGGCGTGTCGTCTACAGAAGGAAACGTAGATCCGCAATCCACGATGATTATATCGTCACCGTATTTGATTGCCGTCATATTTTTTCCTATCTCGCCCACTCCGCCCAAAAATGCGACTTCAAGCTGTTTTGGTTGTTTTGCCACAACTACTCCTTTACTAAATTAATTTTTAATTAAAACTTACCTATTTAGCCATTCCTATCTAACTCAATCGCTTGAGAACGCGTAAAATTTATCATATGGGAATTAACAAAAGATAAAAGGTAATTCGACTATATTATATAATAAAATTAAGAAGTTGACAAGAAAATTACACTCGCATTTTAAGATTATGACGCATTTTTTGTATAATAAAATAAAATCTTATCAAAATTACGATTTGATTTTGCTAACAAAAAACAGGAGCAGACGCTCCCGTTTTTATCCGAACAATTACAACTCATATCAAAACGCTTTTAACCGCCTAAAGAAACGCGAAAATTTTCCGGATGGATACATACGTAATGATTCGTCATATAATAGTCCGGCAAAGTGCCTATATCAGACCAAAAACAGTCGGGCTGATAAGTTCTGATATCGCCTATGAGCTTGGGAAATATATCATAGGAAAAATCGCTTCTGCCCTCCGGAATATCTTTGAGCACACTCTTGTCAAAGGCATAGATTCCCATATTTATCAAACCGGACACAACGTATTTCGGCTTTTCTGCAAAAGAAGTAACTATACCGTCCTTCTCTTTTACAAGTCCGTATCCCCTTGCGTCAGGCATATATCTTACAGCCATACTTACTCTTGACGTGTGCGAGTGGTGGAAATTACAAAAATCCTTGATATTAATATTACAAAGTCCGCCAGCCGACATCACCACAAAATCATCTACGATAAAATCGCTTGCGTTCTTAACTCCCCCTGCGGTTCCCAAAGGCACGTCCTCCGCGTAATATCTAAGTTTAGCGCCAAGCGACCTACCGTCGCCGAAATAATCCATTATCATATCCGCTTTATAGCCCACCGTGACGGCAATATCTTTAATTCCGCCCGCCACAAGATTTTCTATCACGTACTCCATTACAGGTTTATCTATTATATTTACCAGTGGTTTTGGCAAGGTATTAGTCAAAGGTCTTAATCTACTCCCAATTCCGCCTGCCATAATGATTGCTTGCATATTTGCTCCCCCTATCTTTGGTTGTCGGTATTAGTCTATGGCAAATTAAGGAAATTATTCTTGACGCCACAAAATTCTACTTTACGCCAATTTACGCCAAAATTTGTGTAATATTATTAAAATCAGCATATTGAACATTGTTCAGTATGCTGATTTACTAAGCCAATTGCATATTCAACAGTCATATAAAAAATATAAACACGCGTTTTGAACAATGTTCAACAACAAATGATTGTTCGAGATATATTAATAATTGTGAAAAAATATACAATATTATATTTTATTATTTGTATTGTGTTGCCAATTCCGACTTCAAGTGGTATAATAAAACAGTATCAAATTATTAAACGTTTAACTTGAAGTAAATGAGAGTTAATAAGGAGTAAAAATGAGAGTTTACAATTTTTCAGCAGGTCCGTCCATGCTTCCTATGGAAGTACTGCAAGAAGCTCAAAAAGATTTTCTTAACTATGACGGAAGCGGTATGAGCGTCTGCGAAATGAGCCACAGAAGCAAATACTACGAAGCAATCAACAACGAATGTATCGCTCTACTCAAAGAGCTCATGGGTATTCCGGAAGGATACAGCGTAATTTTAGTACAAGGCGGCGCGTCCACTCAATTCGAGGCTATTCCGCTCAATCTTTTGACCGGAAGCGGTAAGGCAGATTACGTAGTAACCGGCAACTTCGCAAAAAAAGCTTACAAAGAGGCTATTAAGTACGGCGATATTGCAGTCGCAGGATCTTCCGAGGATAAGAAATTCACATATATTCCAAAAAATCTTACGATTAGAGATGATATAGACTATCTTTATATTTGCCAAAACAATACGATTTTCGGCACAAGATATACCAAACTTCCTCAGACTAAAGCAAATCTCGTAGCAGATATATCTTCTAATATCTTAAGCGAAAAAATGGATATTAGCAAATATTCCGTTCTATATGCGGGCGCGCAAAAAAATCTTGCTCCGGCCGGCGTAACTATAGTCGTAATCAAAGACGAACTTGTGAGCGACGGTATGAAAATTTGTCCTACTATGCTTAAGTGGAAGACGCAAGTTGAGAACAACAGCCTTTACAATACTCCGCCATGCTTCCCGATATATATGGCAATGCTTACGCTCCGTCATCTCAAAAAACTCGGCGGTGTTGAGGAAATGCAAAAAATCAACGAGTACAAAGCGGGACTTCTCTATGATTTTATAGACAATTCGACTTTCTTCTCCAACGGCGTGAACAAAGAGGACCGCTCGCTTATGAACGTACCTTTCGTTACTCCTAATGCAGATCTTGACGCAAAGTTTGTTAAGGAAGCGTCGGCTAGCGGTCTTGTATCCCTCAAAGGTCACAGACTTGTCGGCGGTATGAGAGCGTCAATTTACAACGCTATGCCTGTTGAGGGCGTAAAATCGCTTATCGAGTTCATGAAGAAATTCGAACTTGCCAACAAATAAGAGGTGAATTATGGTAGAAATACTTAAACTCAATGAAATCAGCAATACGGTGAGCGAAATACTCACCCCCAACAAATATACTATCACAACAGAAGCAAAGGATCCAAAAGCCATAATCTTGCGTAGTTTCTCTATGCACGATTATGATATGCCGACAAGCGTTGTTGCCGTAGCAAGAGCCGGCGCAGGCGTAAACAATATCCCTATCGAGGCTATGACACAAAAGGGAGTATGCGTATTCAATACTCCGGGCGCAAATGCCAACGCGGTAAAAGAACTCGTTTTGTTTGCCCTTCTCGTTTCTTCAAGAAAGATATACGAAGGTATCAATTGGACTCAGAATCTCGAAAAAGACGGCGCTGTAGCTAAGCAAGTAGAAAAAGGTAAAAAGGCTTTTGTAGGTCAAGAAATATTTGGAAAAACTTTGGGTATCGTGGGTCTTGGAGCAATAGGCAAACTTGTAGCAAATGCAGTACTTGCTTTGGGTATGAAAGTAATCGCTTACGATCCATTTGTGACCTCAACCGATCTTGCAATAGACCTAACAGACGACATCAATCAAGTATACGCAAAGAGCGATTACATCACTTTGCACGTGCCGGCTACTCCGCAAACTAAGAACTCTATCAACAAAGATACAATCGCTCTTATGAAAGACGGCGTAAGAATTATCAATCTTGCTCGCGGCGAACTCGTAAACAACAACGATATTAAGCAGGCTATAGCCAACAATAAAGTCGCAAAATACGTTACCGATTTGCCAAGCGACGATATTCTAGGCGTAGACGGAATTATCACAATTCCACATCTTGGCGCATCTACAGCAGAAGCAGAAGACAACTGCGCAGTTATGGCGGCAAATCAGCTTAAGGATTATCTTGAGAACGGCAATATTGTCAACAGCGTCAACTTCCCTAAGTTGCAAGTTGAGAGAATTGGCAAAACGCGCGTCTGCGTAGTTTCAAATGACGTGAAGGATATCGCAACTAAGGTATCCCGCTCTCTTAAGGGAATCGTAGGTATCTCAGGCGCAACGAGAGGAGATATTTGCTACGTAATCGCCGATCTGTCAAACGCTCCGGATAAGGCGGATATCGAAGCGCTTAAAGCAGAAGCTTTGAGCGTAAGAGTGGTATAAAGTTAATCGCAATAAAATTAAATATAATAAGAGAGTATCAAGCGATACTCTCTTTTATTTACTGATAAAAACAATTTATTTCTAGTAATACACAAATAGGAAATGCATATTATTGCATATTCACCGCAAATTTAAGCAGTCTAAAATTTATTTATTCTGCCATATATTATGCATAAAAAAAGACGCATAATACGTCTACAATTGATTTAACACAGCCTAGTTATTGACAAATTAAAAAAGAATTGTAATAACATACATGCACTAGCCTCTCTTCTTGCATATTCGTTTGGCAAGAAAAGAGATAGGCGAAGAATAAAATAGCAGATTTTTCTGTCAAGATAGCGAAAAGAAAGCCGTCGTACTTGTCGTACGACGGCTTGATGAATTTACTTAATTGGCGGAAAAGATGCATTTTAGATTTGCATAGCCTCTCTTCTTGCCAAACTCCCTACTTAAGTCTTGCCTTGAGGTCGTCAGCTTGCTTAGCAAGTTCTTTTGGCAACTTATTGCCAAAGTCCTTATAGAATTCTTTAATTCCGTCAGCCTCAACGCTCCAAGCGTCCTTGTCAACTTCCAAAATACCCTTCAAAGTGTCGATTGAGAAATCGTCCAATCCTTCAATATTGATATCCTCTGCCTTTGGAACAAAACCGATAGGCGTTTCAACAGCGTCAACTTCGCCTGCAATTCTCTTAAGCATCCAGTCAAGTACGCGCATGTTGTCACCAAAGCCCGGCCAAATGAAGTTGCCCTCTTCGTCTACTCTAAACCAGTTGACATTGAAGAACTTAGGTTGCTTATCTACGTCAACAGACTTGCCCATATCGAGCCAGTGTTGGAAGTAGTCGCCCATGTGATATCCGCAGAACGGACGCATAGCCATTGGGTCACGTCTTACTACGCCGACAGCGCCGGTAGCAGCCGCAGTGGTTTCACTACCCATGATAGAACCGATAAATACACCGTTCTCCCAGTTTCTTGCTTGGTATACGAGCGGTACGGTAGAAGGTCTACGACCGCCAAAGATAATTGCGCTGATAGGTACGCCTGCGCCGTTCTCGAACTCAGGAGAAATGCAAGGACAGTTCTTTGCAGGAGCAGTAAATCTGGAGTTAGGATGAGCTGCTTTTACAGGCTTACCGTCTGCATCAACAGTATCCGGAGTCCAATCTTTGCCCGTCCAATCAATAAGGAATGCAGGCTTCTTCTTGTCTACAGCGTCTTTCTCAAGAGCTTCCCACCATACTTCGTTTGTTTCAGGATTGAGAGCCACGTTGGTGAAGATCGTATTCTTTCTCGTAGAAGCCAAAGCGTTGAAGTTGGACTTAGAGTTGGTTCCCGGAGCTACGCCGAAGAAACCGTTCTCAGGATTGATTGCATACAATCTTCCGTCCGGTCCTTTCTTGATCCAAGCGATATCGTCGCCGACCGTGAATACTTTATATCCATTCTTTCTATAACCCTCCGGTGGGATAAGCATAGCAAGGTTGGTCTTTCCGCAAGCAGATGGGAAAGCCGCGCACATATAAACTGTCTCTTTATTTGGTTTCTCAATACCCAAAATGAGCATGTGTTCTGCCATCCACATTTCATTCTTGCCTTGGTATGAAGCAATTCTAAGAGCGAAGCATTTCTTGCCGAGCAATACGTTACCGCCGTAAGCGCTGTTGACAGAGATAATAGCATTATCCTCTGGGAATTGGCAGATGTATCTCTCTTCGGGATCAACGTCACACTTAGCGTGCGTACCTCTTACGAAGTCGTTGGAATCGCCAAGAGCTTTCAAAACGTCATTGCCAACTCTCGTCATAATTCTCATATTCAATACAACATAGATAGAATCGGTAATTTCAATACCTACCTTGGAAATAGGACCGCCGACAGGACCCATAGAGAAAGGAATAACGTACATCGTACGACCCTTATATGCTCCGTCAAGTATGCTCTCCAATTTTGCGTAAGCCTCGGACGGCTTCCACCAGTTGTTGGTAGGTCCGCAATCTTCTTCTTTGCGTGAGCAAATAAACGTTCTG
>CAJTPC010000024.1 GCA_910578245.1 uncultured Christensenella sp.
TAATATAAGTAAAACGATACCGACGATAATCTACCCTCGCTTAAATATTATTAGTAAACAACTTAATTGAGGAAAAGAATAAAATATGTCACGTCTTTGCACCACATGGTATAATAACAAAAACGCGCATCTTTCGATGCGCGCCAATTTTGTCATAATAATTATTTAACGATTTCTCTAAGTCTTGCAGCTTTACCGAACTTGTTACGCAAGTAATAAAGTTTTGCTCTTCTTACTCTACCGTGACGAACAACTTTGATGCTGTCAATTTTTGGCGAGTGAAGCGGGAACGTTCTCTCTACGCCGATACCGAAAGATACTCTTCTAACGGTAAAGGTTTCTCTTATACTACCGTTTTTGAAAGCAATAATTACGCCCTCAAAAGCCTGAATTCTTTCCTTGTCGCCTTCCTTAATCTTAACGTTGACTCTTACGGTGTCGCCGATTGCAAGTTCGGGAAGATCAGTACGCATTCCTTCTTTTTCTACGATGTCTACAATATTCATTTGACTTACCTCCATTTTTGAAACGAAATATTCTTGTACGGTCTGGGATTATATCCGACAGAGGAATATCCGAAGTCATTGACTAGACTATTCTATCATTAAAAAAAACTTTATGCAAGCGTTTTTTATAGTATTTTCGCAGTATTTTAACATTTTTTTAATTATTAAGTCATTTCGAGCGTAGTCGAGAAATCTCCCCCTATTATTTTCAAAATATTGAGACCTCTCCGCTACGGTCGAGGTGACGTAATTTACCCTAGGCTGAAGAGTGAGCGCGGAGATTAGCTGTATTTTTGTCCGTTCTAGGGCGAAATGAAGTCGTCAAGTGTACTAGACGTACACGTCGACTTCTTGAGACCCGACGTTAGGGCAAAAAGACGGCTGATATACGCGCTCACAGAGTAAACGCATTCTTAGTATGCGTAACCTCTCCTCTCAATATCTCTATCACGTCAAATCTGCAAGGGCTGTCATATTTGCGTTTTGCCGACAAATACCACTGCGCCGTTCTGATAATGCTATGTACCTTATGCGGAGTAATACTCTCTATCGGCTGACCGAACTTAGTATTTTCTCTTGCCTTTACTTCAACAAAAACAATAGTATCTTTGTCTTTCGCGATAATATCTATCTCCCCCGCTTTGGTATTGAAATTGCGTTCCAATATTAGATACTTTTGTTTTTTAAGATATTCTACGGCAATATTTTCGCCCTCTATACCCAACTTCCTATTGTTCATTACTATACTTCTTTTACAAAGTTTTTAATAAAACTCTTTCGATGTATTGGGCAAGCGCCTACGCTTTTCAACGCTTCAATGTGCTTCGCCGAGCCGTATCCCTTATTTGACGCAAAATCATACTGAGGATATTTTTCGCTCATCTCAACCATGTATCTATCCCTAGTTACCTTAGCGACAATTGACGCGCAAGCGATTGAATAACTCTTGGCATCGCCCTTTATAATCGGCTCTATTGGACACTTACAATCAAGATTTACGGCGTCGATAAGTACGACGTCGGGAGAGATCTCCATACCTTCTATAGCTCTTTGCATACAAGATTTTGTAGCTTGCAAAATGTTGATTTCGTCAATTACTTTTTCGTCCGCCCGCTCAATTTTACACGAGATAGCTTTTTGCATGATTTTATCGTATAAAATCTCTCTGTTTTTCTCGCTGACTTTCTTTGAATCGTTGACGCCCTGAATAATATCTTCATCGCCGAGAGGCATTATCACGCAAGCCACGACGACAGGTCCTGCTAACGGTCCTCTGCCCACCTCATCGACACCGGCGATATATTTTTTGCCCATAGCGAGATATTTTTTCTCAAATTCTAGCATTGTAAAAGTATCGTGTTTAGTCCTTGTCATAGCCTTTTCCTTTTGTATGTTTTATGTCGGTATGAGCGTAGTCGAGAAATCTCAAGGGCGAAGTCCAACCGTCAGTATAGTAATTACTTTTCGTTAGGAAAGTAATTGCTACCAAAGAGGTTGTGACGCACGCCCTAAATCGGGTAATCGAGCATTATTTTGCCTAATTTCTGACTCTTGAAATCGTTTACAATAGCCTTTGCCGCGCGGTCGTAATCATACCCCTTTTTGCCAAGCAAATAACCTCTGCTCTTGGCTATGTCGTCAAAAACTGCTACCATATCATCATCGATTTTTTCTATCTTATATCGCTCGCAAAAAGCATTAGGACAATGCTCTTTGCAATACTTAATTATCTCTATCGCTAAGTCGTCAAGATGTAATATGTCTTCTTTAATTGAGCCGATAAATGCAAGATGCAAAGCCTTTTGCTGATCCTCAAAAGCGGGCGGCAACGCGCCAGGAGTATCGAGAAGTTCTATCCCCTCGGCAAGGCTTACCCACTGCTTGCCTCTTGTCACGCCGGGACGATTGCCAACTATCGTTCTCTTATCCTTGCAAAGGCAGTTAATAAGCGTTGACTTTCCCGTGTTGGGTACGCCGACAACTATTGCCCTTATGCTCTTTTTCGCGCCCTTTTGAGCATACCTCTCAAGCATTTCAGAATTGATGACACGCAACTTGTCTATTATTTGATTGCGTTGTCTACCGCTGATATTGTCGGCTACGACAAAGTTCTTGCCGACTTTGTTGAAGTATTCTATCCAAGTCTTGACGTCCTTTTGTTCTACTAAATCGCTTTTTGTAAGGATATATAAAATAGGTTTATCCTTTATCAAATCGTCAAACTTTGGGTTGATACACGACGCTATAGCTCTGCAATCAAGGACGTATATCACGCAATCGACTTGCTTAATTGCCTCCTGCATCATACGCATAGCCTTAGTCATATGTCCGGGGTACCATTGAATATGCATTAGTATCCCCCTTCCTCAAACATTTTATCGTATAGATCGAATACTTCAAAGATTATATTATCGTCAGTGATTTCATCAAGTTTTTGACGCTTCTCGTCAACCTCAAAAACCAAGCCTGCATTCTCGATATTGCCTGCATCGTAGTCCTCTTTGCGTACCAAAATAGCGTACAATCTCTTATCGTAAGGAATTAAAGCCATTTGTTCATAGGCGTATATAGAACCGTCCTTATCGCTTTTTAGATATATAGTTTCGTCATTTTCTTCGTCAAGCAACTGCTCTATCGCATTTTTGTACACCATAACTATTCTCCTTTCTTGCCCTTTGGCTTTTGTTTGTCCTCAAGCGTAGGCAATACCTTCTGATATAAATCCTCTCGTCTTTGTCGAGTGATTTCCAACTGTTGTCGATATCTCCACTTTGCTATTTCGGCGTGATTGCCGCCAAGCAAAACTTCAGGAACCGCCCTGCCCTCAAATACAGCCGGACGGGTATATTGCGGATACTCTAAAAGTCCGCTGGCAAAACTCTCTTCGCTTGTAGATTCGCTACTGCCAAGCACTCCGTCTACGTACCTGCTGACGGCGTTGATTAGCACCATTGCAGGCAGTTCTCCGCCAGTCAAAACATAGTCGCCAATGGATATTTCTTCGTCAATATCCATTTCGATTACCCGCTCGTCAATACCCTCGTAACTTCCGCATACAAGCAATAACTCCCGCTCTTTTGCGAGTCTTTCGACAATCTCTTGATTGAGCGTAGCGCCTTTGGGAGAGAGGTATATTCTCTTAGCTTTATGCTCGCCGTCCAATGCCAAAATCGTGTCGTGCAGAGGTTGAGGAGTCATGACCATACCGGCGCCGCCGCCAAAAGGCGCATCGTCCGTCTTTTTATGCTTGTCCGTTGAGTAATCGCGAATATTGGCAATCTGCAAATCAAGCAAACCTTTTTGTTTTGCCTTTCCAAGTATGCCTATATCGAGAGTGGAAAACATCTCGGGAAAAATTGTCGCAACTTTGATTTTCATTTACTCTTTTTCTAACTGTTATTTAATAATAAATTATCCCACTTTTCAAATAATTCGGTGAAAAGTGAGATAAGCAATAGATAAAATAGCGGATTTTTTGTCAAGATAGTTTTCGGCGAGCATCGTCGTACTTGCCTAGCCTCACTCTGAGTCGAACACTACTAAATCATTCCAAGCGTCTTTGTCAAGCAAAATTTTCTTATTCTCAACGTCAACTTGCTTAATTATACGCTCGATTGCAGGTATCATAGCATTGCCTTTCGGCGTAGATATAACATATACATCGGCTGAGCCGTATTGCAATACGTCTTTTAACTTACCTACTCTCTCGTTGTCTACGTACACTTCACAGCCGACTACGTCAACTATAAAATATCTGTCCTTTGGCAAGACGGTGGCGTCCTTTCGCTCTATCTGAATTTCTTTATTTCTCAAAAGTTCTGCGCTATTGCGGTCGTCAATGCCCTCAAATGTCATAAAAATACCGTTAGGCAATATTCTTACGCCTTTGACTGCGTAAGCCTTGCCGTCAATATATACTACTTTGAGCTTTTTGAATCTGCTAGCATCGTCAGTCAAAGGAGATATTTTGACTTCCCCTTTGACGCCTTGCGCTTTTGAGATATATCCGACAGTAAGCCTATCCATTACTTTTCTATAATTTCTACGGATACCTTACGGCTATCTTTACCGCTACCTGCCTTGACAATCGTGCGTATAGCCTTGGCAATTCTGCCTTGCTTGCCGATTATCTTGCCAATCTCTTCTTTTTCTGCATAGATATTGATTACCGTTATACCGTCCTCAACTTGCGACTTAACTTCAAAAGCCTCTTTGTTGTCAACGAGTTCGTTCACGATAAATCTTACCAACTCTTCCATAATATCCTCTATTACTTAATGATATTTTCTTTCTTCAAAAGACCTCTAACCGTATCGGTAGGTTGAGCGCCTACGCCAAGCCAATATGTAGCTTTTTCGCTGTCAATCTTAACTTCTGCAGGATTCTTGGTAGCGTCATAATATCCGATATTGTCAAGATATTGTCCATCTCTTGCCTTTCTGCTGTCGATTGCTACGATACGATAGAACGGGGTCTTCTTTGCGCCCATTCTTGTAAGTCTGAGTTTTACTGCCATTTTTTGTTTCTCCTTTTTTGTGCTACGCCTATAATATAGTCGTATTTTTGTATATAATATTTTTTGTTTTTGTATTGTTAGATTTGCCTAGCCTTACTTTAAGCCGAACAGTTCGGCGAGAAGAGAGATAGGCAAAAAATAAAATAGCGGATTTTTTGTCAAGATAATCTTTGGCGAGGGGCGTCGTACTTGCTGTACGTCGGCGTGAGCCAAGGGCTAGATTGGCGGAAAAGGCGCATTTTAGATTTGCCTAGCCTCACTTTAAGCCGAACATATTCATTCCGCGCATACCACGCTTCCCCATATTCGCCATTTTTTGCATCATTTCTTGCGTCTGAGCAAATTGTTTGAGCAGAGCGTTGACGTCTTGCACGTTGGTACCGCTCCCCATTGCTATTCTCTTCTTCTGCGATGACTTAATTATTTCCGGATTGCGTCTTTCCTTGACGGTCATTGACTGAATTATAGCCTTTGACTTGGCAATCTTGCTCTCGTCTATATCAACGTTCTTGCCATTAAGTTTGCCTGCAAGCCCCGGTATCATTGAGATCATTTGCGACATATCGCCCATGTTCTTCATTTTCTCCATCTGCGAGAGATAGTCCTCTAGAGTAAAAGAATTGGTCTTCATCTTCTTTTGCATCTCTAAGGCTTCTTGCTCGCTGAAAGCCGATTGCGCCTTTTCGATAAGGGTAAGCACATCGCCCATACCCAATATTCTCGAAGCCATTCTATCGGGATAGAATATCTCTATGTCACTGAGTTTTTCGCCTACTCCGCAGAATTTTATAGGCTTGCCCGTAACAGCTCTAATTGATAGCGCCGCGCCACCTCTGGTGTCGCCGTCAAGTTTGGTCAATACTACGCCCGTAACGTCCATAACCTCATTGAACTTAGCGGCTACGTTTACCGCGTCTTGACCTGTCATAGAATCTACTACGAGAAGTATTTCGTGCGGATTAAACGTCTTTTTAAGTCCGCTGATCTCGTCCATCAACTCTTCGTCGATATGCAATCTGCCCGCCGTATCCACGATAAGCACGTCGTTACCCGAATGCTCGGCTTGTTTAAGCGCTTCCTTGACAATCTTTTGAGGATTGATTTGTCCCTTTTCAAATACGGGTACGTTGGCGTTCTTACCAACTATCTGCAACTGCTTTATTGCCGCAGGTCTGTAAATATCGCATGCGACCAGCATTGGATTTTTGCCTTGCTTGCGGAGCATTACGGCAAGTTTTCCGCACATAGTCGTCTTACCGCTGCCTTGGAGTCCGCACATAAGTATTATGGTAGGCGGTTTGTCGGCAATATTGATTTTGCTATGATTGGTACCCATTATGGCAATAAGTTCTTCATTTACAACCTTGATTACCTGCTGGGTAGGGTTAAGTCCTTTTAGTATGTCGTCGCCTACAGCCTTTTCGCTGACGTTGTTGATAAACTGCTTGACAACCGCAAGATTTACGTCTGCTTCCAAAAGAGCAATACGGACCTCTCTCATAGCCTGCTTTACTTCAAGCTCAGTCAACTTGCCTTTGTCTTTCATTTTGGAAAATATATGCGACAGTCTTTCGCTAAGTCCGCTGAACGCTCCCATATTCCCTCCTCTAGGCATCTCAATCTTTGAGAATATCTATTGCCTTTTTTAATTTTTCTTGTCCGACTTCGCCACAATCGGGCAAGGCCTCTTGCAATAAGTCTACCACACTTTGCAACTTCTTGACAAGCCCTAACTTATCTTCATATCCCACGAGTTGCTTTTCCGCTCTCTTCAATGCGTCCCTCACGCCTTGAGGAGATATGCCGTGTTCCTCGGCAAGTTCGCTTAATGACATATCAAGATTGTAATATCCGTCGATAAGCTGTCTTTGATAATCCGTCAACAGACTTCCGTAATAGTCATTGTATATACTGATAAATAGTCTGTCTTTCTTCTCCATATCTCTAAAGCATCTTTACTTTATAAAGGGTTTTGCCTTTATATCTTAACACTTATATTATTGACTGTCAAGGATTATTTAATAATAAATTAAAGAAAAGCGCATAAAAAACCGACCAAAGTCGGTTTTTACTAATATTATAATTTATTCGATTAATTTTGAGCAACATACGCTTTAATAGCGTCCATTGCGTCTTTTGGTATGTTAACCTTTGCCGTGCCAAAATTAGAAAATTTAACCTTTATTTCAATTCCTGACGCTGTTATATGATCATTAGGATAAGTATTATGACTTTCTAATATCTTAAATGAGATTTCGGAAATTCTTCCATTTGCAATTGCTATATTATAATCATCAAATATATCATAACTATACACATCATCCCCGCGTATCTCTTCACGTCTAAATTCTGAGCGTGATCTATAACCTGCGTTGGTCTTTATAAAATCACAATATCCTTGATATAATGCGCACTGAAAAAAGAATATGACAAACAATCGCTCATCAACAATATCACTTATTGAAATCTTTTTATCATCATAATCTTCATCTAAATAATCTACTACATTCCAAACTTTATCACCATTAGCTGAAGTTTCAAGAAACGCACCATACAGCATATTATTATAATTAGTTACATAACTAGTAGTCCAAGATTCTTTTAGATAGACAGATTCTTCTGAAAATATAAAAATATTCTCTACAACCTCTCCATCTTCTAGAATCATCAAATCCGTCGAACAATTATAATATTTGTTATACTGTAAAATCGAAGCCCAAGCGCTTGCGGAAGGAGTTTGTCCGACTTCTTCAGCAGGTGTATAAAAGCGAAATAAGTTACTACCGTTAATTATGTAATTCACTATGTAGAGTGATCTTTTACAAGTATTGTCAGAAAGAATTGCAATTTGTCCGCTTGACTTTTCGATATACTCTACTTCGCCTTTTTCCGCGCTCACAAGACCGTCTTTAAGTTCTTCATTAATAGCGAGTTCGTTGATTTCCTCTTGAGTGAGATCGGAAGTCTTTATGTAGGCTACGTACTCCGCCGTAAACGACATTCCGCTGATTTCTTCTGCCAAGAAAGCTTTTACTGCGTCTTCAACGCTGTCATAAGTCATTTGTGATATTGCGCCAACAAAGGGATCGCCGTAATCTTGACTGTCGTCGTCATTGTCTTTACAACCGACGAATGCCAAGACACAAGAAATAGCCATAAGCGCTATCAAAATTGTTGCTACTGTCTTTTTCATTTGAATTTTCTCCTTATAAATTTAATTGGTTAAGTCTATTATAATGTTAGACATATCGAACAGTCAAGCAAAAATGTAAGATATATCTTACACTAACAATATGAAAAATTTATTTCCTCAAAGATTAACCGAACTGCTTAAAATTAATAATTTATCCAAGAGAGCGCTTGCAAGAGAAATTGGAGTTTCAGTTGCAAGCATTTCCGATTGGTCAACAGGCAAAGTACAGCCAACTGCAGAAAACATATACCTAGTAGCAAAATATTTTAATGAATCGTCAGATTATCTTTTGGGTCTTGAGGATTAAAATTAACAAATTGAACAGAGTTCAATACCTGTTCCACATTGTAACAATAAATTTATAATAACAAAAAATTAAAGTTGAACGCTTTGCAAAAACTTAAAAGCGCGGTTAAATATCAGTTTTGCAGAAACAACGTTCCTGTACCAACCAAAATTAAATATAGTATATCTATAATATTTCTCCACTTCTTGTATTAAGGCTAAATATGCCTCGGCTACGTAATATCTAACTTTGAGTTGATCTGTAACAACTAAAGGCTTATCTGCAACAAGATTATATGATTCTATTGAAATCTTCTTATCCTCAAAATTTTTACCAAATTCCAAAGCAACAAAATCCGCAACGTAATCGCCCCAAAAAGTGCGCTCCGGGTCTATCCAAGCATAATTATAACTGCCATCTAGCATTTTTTCACATATTACGTTGGGTGCCCATAAGTCGAAGTTGACCATACAGCAAGGGGCTTCTTCTAATATTGATTTTAATTTGTCAATATATCCAAGCAGTCGTTTTCCGCGTCTGCACTTATACCCTTTTGACTTGGCGTCATTTATTAAATTCTCCGTCATAGATCTAATTGCAAGATACCAATTGTCATGCAAGGAGTTTTGCTCATAGCCATATTTATCATTCTTCACCTTATGTATCTGCGCCGCCATTTGAGCAAGTTTTGCAGTAGGATTATTATTATTGTAATTAATTTTATCTAATTGAACACCGTTCAATTTTTCCATTATAAAGTAAGGAGCGTCAATAATTTCTCTTGAAAAATCGCTAAAATAAATCCTAGGGACTTTAATATCTGTATTTTCGGAAATTCTGTTGTACCATTTGATTTCGACGGCAAGCATATCTTTTTCGTAAGTTAACACGCTCTGATCATCACGAGGAGCAATTTTAAGTACATATTCTGTATCTTTTATATTTATGCAATACACAGAATTAAACTCTCCTGCGCCCAAGGGATAATATCTCTCTACTTGTCCCAAATTCGCTTTGGCGAATATCGTATTGATCTGCTCTTTATTCAAAATATATTTAGTCTTGCTCTTCATAACTAATCCCTTATCGTAATTTTATATCTTAAAAGTCAATATTTGAACACTGTTCAAATATTGACTTTTCTTTGATATGTGTTGATAAAAATGACACCACACTAAAATAATTCGTCAATAAAAAACTTAGCGTCAAACTCTAGCAAGTCGTCTATACCCTCGCCTACGCCTATGAAGCATACGGGCAATTCTTTTTCGACTGAGATAGCAAAGACAACTCCGCCCTTTGCCGTACCGTCAAGCTTATTGAGAATTATGCCGTCCATATCTATTATTTCGTCAAACGCTTCGACTTGCGACAAAGCGTTTTGTCCCGTAGTCGCGTCAATAACTATATACGTACGGTAATCCGCCTCGGGATATTCTCTTTCAACAACCTTATTTATTTTGCCAAGCTCGTTCATAAGGTTTTTCTTATTTTGAAGTCTACCTGCAGTATCTATCAAAACAACGTCGGTATCTTTTGCCTTTGCCGACTTGATTGCGTCATATACTACTGCGCCGGGGTCGCTACCTTCGTCGTGCTTGATTATACGCACCTTGGCTCTATCTGCCCATACTTCAAGTTGTTCGCCTGCGGCGGCTCTAAAAGTATCTGCGGCGGCTAGAACTACGCTCTTGCCTTTATTCCTAAAATATTTGGCAAGTTTGCCAAGCGCCGTAGTCTTGCCTACGCCGTTTACTCCGGCTACCAATATTACCAATGGATAGGAATATTCTTCAATATCATAATTGATTGCGTCAATCATTATGCTTTTAAGAAGTTCTTTGCCGTCTTCAGCCTTTTTTATCTTCTTCTTAAAACAAGCGTCTTTGAACTCCTCAAGAATTTGCTCCGTGGCCTCAACGCCAAGGTCTGACGATATGAGAGTATTCTCCAACTCTTCATAAAATTCATCGTTGAGTTCTCTTCCTGCAAAGAGTTGATACATCTTTTTAGAAAAGGCTTCTTTGGTACGTTTTAGTCCTTTTATAAGTTTTTCAAAAAATCCCACGGGAACCTCCATTTATTTATTTTATACGGTAGAGATTTCTCCACTGCGGTCGAAATGACGTAATAATAGTCCATGCTAACTCAGATATCTCTTATTGTTCGACGAGAAAGGAGATAGGCAATAGATAAAACAGTAGATTTTTCGTCAAGATAGTTTTTGACGAGCGACGTCGTACTTGCCGTACGTCGGCGTGAGTCAAAGGCTGTATTGGCGGAAAAGATATGTTTTAGATTTGCCTAGCCTCATTTCAAGGCGAACTAAACCGCCGGTTCGGCTTGTTTTACCGCATCGGCAAGGTTAACCGCAACTACCTTAGATACGCCCTTTTCCTGCATGGTTACGCCGTACAATCTGTCGGCGAGTTCCATTGTAGGCTTACGGTGTGTAATGACGATAAATTGAGTTTCGTCACTAAATCTCTTGAGATATTGAGCGAATACGCCTACGTTACCGTCGTCGAGCGCGGCTTCTACCTCATCGAGAATACAGAAAGGCATTGCTTTCATTCTCAATATGGCAAACAGAATTGCCATAGCCGTTAGCGCCGTTTCACCGCCGCTCAAAAGCGTGATAGATTGCAATTTCTTACCCGGAGGCTCTGCCAATATCTCGATACCTGCATCTAGCTCCGACTGTCCCTCTTCAGTAGGCAATATTACGAGTTTACCGCTACCGCCACCAAAGAGTTCTTTGAATATGACTTCGAAGTTCTTGCTTATCTTTGTAAATTCAGTATTAAATTGATCAAGAATTTGCTTGGATAATTGCGCAACAATCTTCGTCAAGTCATTATAAGTATTCTCAAGGTCTGTTATTTGCGCTACGTAAGTTTGATACGTTTCGTCCACCGTCTTGAAGTCTTGGATAGCGTCCACGTTGACGTTGCCGATTTCCTTAATAGACTTGTTGAGTTGACGTATTTCCTGCTTTACGGTAGTAATATCAAACTCTTCAAAACGCAGTGGCAACGCCGTTTCATAGTCAAGATCGTATTCTTCCTTCATCTTGGTTTGCATAGCGGTCATCGTATCCTCAACTCTCTGAAGTTCGTTCTCGCACTTGACCTTGTTCTCATTGATAGTCATAAGAGCTTTGCCTGCATTGTCCTTTCTCTCTACAAGTTCGCTTATAAGTTGGTTGAGTTTCTTTTTGTATTCGTCAGCCTCAGCGACTTGCGCGTTGATCTCTTCAAGTTGTTTTTGATACTTTTCAGGGAGTTCTACGCTCTTGTCTTCCGTCATTTTTGCAATAATTTCTTGCAAATTGGCAAGGTTTGCGCGCTGTGACGAATTCTCCTCGGTGAGATTCTCAATCTCGCTCTTAAGTCTTGCTATATTCTCTAAGTCGTTGTCAATAGTAGCCTGCAACTTAGCGCAACTCTCTCTCAACTGCGTGAGCTTCTCGTTAAGTTGATCTCTCAGACGGTTTTTCTCTTCATATTCTTCTCTCGTCTTTGATGCCAAAGAGTCAACGTTGAGTTTTGCCACACTGAAATCTTTTCCCTTTTCGCCGAGAATTTGCAATGCATTGTCAATATTAGTCAAACGCTCCTCAAATTCTCTTTTGGAAGACTTTCTTTCGTTCAAAGACGTCAAGATAGCATTGATATTAGTCACGACCTTATCGAGTCGTCCGTTTTCCGTAGCGACAGACACTTGGAAATTCTTGATTTCTTCGGTGTATCCCTCCAACTGTTCCTCATAATCGGCAAGGTCGCCGTCATCGGAAGACAATCTCTTTTCGAGCTTAGCCTTTTCGTCAATCAACTTCCGCAAAAGTTTTTCATTGTCCTCGATAATTCTCTCGTAAGACAACGCCTTGGTCGTATTGCCTCTTCTCGAACCGCCGGTAATTGCGCCGGTCGTACTCAACAAATCGCCCTGAAGCGTGACGATTTTTACAGAGTATCTGTACTTTCTCGCAATAGCAACGGCATTGTCCATTGTATCGACAATAAGCGTTCCGCCCAGCAAGTTGGAGAATACGTTGTCATATTTCTTATCGTAACTAACGAGTTGGTCGGCAAGACCTATACAACCTCTTTCTCTTAATATACCGCTGTACTCTCTTGGTAAATCTCTCCTCTTAACACTGGTAAGCGGTAGGAAAGTCAATCTGCCATACTGCCTTTCTTTCAAATAATTAATGACGTATTTTGCATCGTCTTCGTCCTCGACTACGATATTTTGAATACCGCCGCCCAATGCGACTTCAATAGCCGTTTCGTACTCTTTAGGCACTTTGACAAGGTCTACGACTACGCCCAAAACTCTATCTTGGAGTTCATCGTTATGCTCTCTATCGCCCATCAAATTCTTGACTGCGCTATTGAATGCGCCGTAATCTTTCTTGAAGTTGGTATACGTCTCAATTTGTTGTTTGCAATAAGCCATACGAATATTTATATCGCCCAAACTGCTTCTGGCAAGGTCTTGTTCTTCTTTAAGTTTTTTGATTTCGCTCAAAACCTCGTTACGGCTTATAGCCATTCTGTTGAGATCGTTTTTCTTGCTGTTGAGCGTCTTTTCATATTCTCTTTTTTGCGCCTCAAGTTCTTGCAACTGCTTGTCATACTCGGCAATTTCAGAGTTGAGTTCTGCTATACGGTTGAGAATAAACTCTTTTTGCGTAGTCAACTTACCGATATCTACTTTGGTTTCGCCCTCTTGCGTGACGGCGTTGATAAGTTCTTGATTGGCATTCTTTATCTTTTGATCTCTGTCTACAATATCGTTGACGATACTTACGTACTCGTTGTTGCATGACGCGAAATCCCTGTCGGCTTCACGCTTGTCCTCGACAGCCATATTGTAATGCTCTTGCACAGTCTTGAGTTCCGCGCTTTTCTCTTCAAGCGACTTTTCGCTCTGCAAAATACGCTCTAAGCAATCTTTCTTTTGGGTATTAAGAGAATTGATTCTCTCTTGCAAATTCTTACCTTCGCCTCTGACTGCCTCAGTCTTGACGGCTATTTCGGTACGCTTATCGCGTAGCTTATCGATTTTTACGTCAACGTTGTGTAATTCAATATTCCTTTTGTTGTATTCCAAACTCAAGTCTTCGCTTTCTTGGTACTTTTGGTTGTACTCTTCAATATAGCCTTGCAACTTGGTATTGATTCTATTCTTATTGCTCTCGTGATTTTCAAATTGATATATGTATTCGTTGGCCTCAAGTTCTCTTAATCTATATTTCAAATTAAGGAACTGATGCGCGTCGTTGCTTTGACGCTCCAAAGTATTGCGTTGTCCCTCGAGCGTATCTTTTGCAATTCTGATTTGGTCGATGTTGGCTTGAGTTTCGGCAAGTTTTCTTTCAGTCTCTTTCTTACTCTTCTTAAAGCCCAGAACGCCCGCCGCGTCTTCGAAAATACTTCTTCTTTCTTCCGGCTTAGCATTGATAATCTCATTGATTCTACCTTGACCTACAATGCTGTATCCCTCTTTACCGATACCCGTATTGCGAATAATTTCCTGTATATCTTTGTATCTGCATTGCGTATGGTTGATAAAATACTCGCTGTCTCCGGAGCGGTACAACTTTCTTGTCAATATCAACTCGTCCATATCGTAATTGAATATCCTAGACGTATTGTCAAAAGTCAAAGATACTTCGCAAAACGATAATTCCTTACGAATTGCCGTACCCTTGAAAATGACGTCTTGCATATTCTTACCGCGCAAAGTCTTGGCTCTCTGTTCGCCAAGAACCCATCTTACCGCGTCAACAACGTTGGACTTACCGCAACCGTTTGGACCTACGATAGCCGTAATACCCTCGTTGAGCGGAACGTCAATTTTGTCCGCGAACGACTTGAAGCCGAATGCTTCCATTCTTTTGAATATCATAAAACCTCACAAATATGCCGTATAGCAATAATTTTACTGATATATTATAGCACAACTCAAATACTTTCGCAATAAAAATTTTAATATATATAAGTTTTTAATCAAATTCAAAACAAAAGCGCATGAAGTCAAACACATCATCGTCAAGTTGCGTTTCGTCTTCACTAAAGAACCCGCCTTCGTCAAAATAAGTGTTGATGAAATCTCTGACTTCGCGTTTTTTGACGGCGTCTTTGACGTAATGAACGTCTTCATCGCTAAAATATGCGAACAATACTCCAAAGACCGCAAGCGGAGCTATATTAGAATAGTCGGCTTTTGCCTTTGAATAAATTTTCTTAAGAAATTTACTCTCTTTCTTTAATTCGGCATTGTCGATACCTTGTAATACCGTTCCGGCAAGATATATAGCAATGCCGTACGCAAAAGGCTCTTTTTCACTGCCGATTTGGAAATTCAACGCGCTTGCAAATGGATTGTCATACACTTCTTTGCCAAAGGCAAACTTTTTCTTGGAACTGAACATCATATAGTTTGCAAGACAAATTGCTCGAATAAAAATATTGTAATCTCTGTCAACGATAACCTTATTTATAAGTTCTTGCGCAGGAATATAATTCATTTTGTATACTCTGTTGACGATATCAGCGACATCGCAAATCTTCGCGTATACCCCTGAAAGCATATTGTCAAGCTCGAGCAAATTCTCGTCAACCTTCTTCAAAAAATCTTCTCTGCTTTGGCACTTCTTGAGCTTGGAAAGGAACTTCTTATCGATATAATTGTACATATCGTCTAGACGTCCCGCAAATAATTCTTCGGGCATATTTCGCGTAGTAAGGCTCTTCTTATACTTGGCTTGGAAATTCTCAACGTAGTATCTTATAAGCCACGACTTGCCAAATCGTCCGTATATTGCCGTAGCTTGCTTGAGAAGTCTATCCGCCAAAGCATAGTCGCGAGAATTGAATGCAAGTATTCCCTTGAGAATATACGCATCTTCGCTTACGTCGTTGCGCTCAATAGGATTGTTGGCATAAATTACACTCCAAAAATTTTCATCGTCTATATCGTTTGCAAGAGAGTGCAAATACGCAAGCTGAACGCTGTCATACTTGTCGTAGCCCATGAGAAAATCTTTCATTATTTCTAATTTTGGCGAGTCGATTTTGTAAAGATATTGACAAATGTCCGCCATTTCCGGAATATATGCGCCCTTTTCCATCAATAATTCGCAGTATTCGTAAGCATTGTCGTATTCTTCAAGCATACAATGGGCTATCACTAAAGTTTGGTGACAGCATATTCTTACGTTGCTCTTAAGTTTGGACAGATTTACGCTTGACAACAGTTCTTTTGCGCTCTCAGGCTGATTTTCTGATAAAAGATATCTCGCGACAGAGTCCTTGAAAAACGCATCGCAACTCTTGTCCTCAACGGAAAATATCAATTTGCCTTTTTGGTAATACTGCGCTATAGAACCGTTGTATACAACCTTCCCCTTACCCGTAAGATTTTCATCGTTAAATAGCGTCATGACGTCAACATCTTCAATCTCGTCAAAAAAGTTGACGGGAGGTTTTCCGCGATAAATCTTTTCCATCAGTTTGATAAGTCTGGTAAAGTTCTCTAAATCTCTATCTTTTACGCAAATTTTCTTTATGAGCAAAATTGCGTCGTCAACGTACTTATTTTCGAGCAAAAATTCCTTAGCAAGAGTCATAGCGAGTCTGCAATCGCCAATACCGTAATAATAATGCGCCAAGTACATTTTGCGCAAATCGCGTTCTTTTTGGCTTTCAAGTTTATACAAATCCACGAGTATGCGTCTTGCGATACTCTCGTCTATCCCGTTTCGCCATAACTTTCCATCGGTATACTCGCTAATAGTAGTAGGGAACTTGATCATTCAAACATCCTTTGTATATCTTCTTTAGTAAACGAGTACTTGGTATTGCAAAATTCGCAACCAACTTGAATTTGACCTTGCGCCTCAATAATTTCAAGCGCTTCCTTTTTGCCAAGCGTCAATAACATCTCCTCGATTCTATGCCTTGAGCAACTGCATTTATACTCCTCGTAAATATCAGGCAAATGCGATATCTCAAAATGTCCAAAGTAAAAATCAATAATTTCTTGCGCGCTCTTCTCGCTCAAAAGAGAAGCTACGTCAGTAAAATTAGATACTATATCTTGCAAAATAAAAATCTCTTCTTCAGAGCAGTTTGGCATAGGTTGAACTACTATTCCGCCCGCCTTAACGCACACGTTATCTTGCATCTTTACGCCCAAAGCCACCGCCGACGGAAGTTGTTCGGAAGTGGTAAAATAATAGGCAAAGTCCTCGTCTATATTGCCATTGACAATTTGAGAAAGCCCGTTGTAGGGTTCCTTTAGTCCAAAGTCTTTGATGACGCTGAGAGAACCGTTCTTGCCAACGACGTCGGATACGCTTACCTGCCGTCCTTCGCAAGCCTTGGGATTTTGGATATATCCCCTGACCTTTGCCCCAAAGTCACCGCAAAGCACCATCTTACCGCCCTCGCCGTTGCCGTCAAGAATAAGCGTCAATTTGTTGTTCACGCCCTTGAACCCTGCGCTCATAAAGGCAGTGATTGTCAACGCTTTTCCCATAGCTACCGCAACGGGAGCAGAAAACCCGTGTATCTTTATAGCTTTCTGTACCGTAGACGTGGTATCCATAACGCTTACTATAGCTTTTCCGCCAAACAAAATTGCTCTCTTAATCATATCTATTCCTTTTGTAATTCCGTGTTGAAGTATTAATACGTTGAAATTTCACACTTTAATCTATTATAACTTGGTAGCAACCAACATCAATCTCTTTGACTTATCTTCGGGCTTGCCGTACGTTTCGCCGTCATAGACCTCGACTTGCCACTTGGCAAGACAAGATTTGATGAAATCAACACTGTGAATATACTGTCTGTGGCTCTCTTCGATACGTCTGTAGGTATCGCCCTCTATCTTTTCAAAAAAGTCTATATCCATATCTACGTAGTCATCGCCCAATGTATTAGACCAAATATAAGTGACGTCGTCGTAGTCCTCGCAAAAGAGATTGTCGCCTAATATCTTCTCGAGTTTGTAACCGCTGGAAACGTCAAATACGAATTTTCCACCGCTCTTTAGCAAGCCGTATACTCTCTCGAAAAATTTAGCCAATTCTTTATTGGAAATATAATTCACTCCGTCGCATACGCAAGTAACAAAGTCTACGGGATGATTCAACTCAATCTGCGTCATATCGAGATTTATCCACTTGACGTCAAGCGCCAACTTCTTTGCCTTAAGCGTGGCTACGTTGAGCATTTCTCCGCTCAAATCTACGCCTATCATATTGTTGCCGTCCTTAGCAAGCCTTATCGTCATCTCGCCTGAACCGCAAGCCAAGTCCACGCCTTCCCCATGAAGTTTGTCCTTTATGAACTCAAAATAACCGTCGTAATCAAAGTCGCCCATTAGCGTGTCGTAATACTTTGCCAATATACTGTAAGCGCCCATTTTAATTATCTCTTTTTCTTCTTACCTTGAAAGTTATTCTTTTGCGCCAACTTTTTCTTCTCTTTGTTGCGTTGTTTTGCTTGTTTTTCCTGTTCTTTGATTTTAGCCTTTTCCTCTGCTTCGTACATATAAGCAATAAAGCTATCGGTACAGTATTGCGAGAAAGCTATGTTGAACATAGCGTAAGCGGAAAAACCTATCAATACCATTACCACTAATAAGAACGTACCCAAGATACTTACAAAACTCAAAGCCATAATGCCTGCAAAGAAAATCGTAACGATAAGCGCAGGCAATATCAATATCAATGTAAGACAACAAGTATTGATAATATACTCTTTCATCTTGTACTTATACGTCACGTACATGCCCTGTCCGACTACCATATACAGCGCGCTCAAAAGAGCAAGTATGCCTATGAATATCATTAGTACCCACCAACCTGCGTTGGCGCTACCGTTAAGCGCAGTTTCTTTGAGTACCATAATCAACGAACACGCAAAGCCCGTAGCCAACGCGCCTAGCCATGCAAAGGAAAGCATGAACTTATACCAATTATTTTTGATACCTCTGAAGAAGTGTCTGAAAACCTTGGTCTTAGTTCCCCAAATCATATTACGGCAACAATAATAAAGTCCTGACGCAACTAAACCCGCAAGTAAGCAAGTCGGAAATATGGCAAGTCCGTAACCCATAAGCCTTATGTCATATATCCTCTCTATAGCAATCAAAGTGTCATCGGTTATGCCGAAGCCTACGCCTATGCCCGTGCTAAAATTCAACCCCGCTACCGCTAGAGCTTCTTGAGCTCTCATCCAAAAATAAGTGACTATCATAGGCGCGCAAGCAATCACCATAAACAAGTTGAGCAAAACCAACTTCGTTAAGTTTTGCGATATCGCTTGTATTGCTTGACGTATACGCCCCTTGTAATTAGTAACTCTTCCCTCCGGGGATAAATCTCTCTTTAATATGAGGTGGTTAGCCAAATTGTTTATTGCGCTCATACTCTCTCCGTAATATTGAAATATTTTTACGGGTATATTATACTCTATTTTTTTTGTTTACGCAAATAATATTGCCAATTAAATTATATATAACATTGAAAAGTAAAAAAAGTAGTGTAATTATTTGTCGAAAAAGTTGTCACCTATTCTCTGTCACGCATAAGATTTCATTGGCGTCTAAATCAAGGATAACGCATAAATTAGCAAGAGTATCAATTGCCGGCATTTTTCTACCCTTTATATAACTGCATATTTGAGTAGAGTTGATATTTAATCGATTTGCTATTTCAGTCTGTGTTAAACCGCTTTGTTTTATAGCCTCTGCTAACCTTATTTGTATATTTTGTATTGTTATCATAATTACCTCACAGAAATATTTTAACCTATTAGGTCAATTTTGCTTGACATTTGACCTAATAGGTCATACAATAATATTAATTTTAACATCATAAAAGAAAAATGAGGAGATTCTTATGTCAAATAACAAAATAAAAATTAAAAAAATAAAACAAGACGTGATATGGCACCACGTATTTTACACATTGGATGATTTGCATAATAATTATTGCTATGACGATGAAAAATTCATTGAAATGCTTAAAGAACTATATTTATACGTTGAAGAAAAAGTATCCCCTCCCGAATGTTCGGGCGATATTGTCGATAGGTACGTAATCATGGAATATGAGGATATATAGTCCACACCTATTAGATGTGAGGTCATATAATACTATCCACTTTAAGGAACAGCAGATAAATCGGTTGAGATTTCTCCATTTCGCTACGCTCCAATCGAAATGACATAATACGACAAGCCTGTTGTAAGGCGTTAAGTGGTGTTTGCAATTTATGTACATTTATAGTTTTTGCTCCGAGGGAAGCTTATTTCCCGGAGAAATGATGCCCTCTATAATTTTCTGCCGCAAG
>CAJTPC010000025.1 GCA_910578245.1 uncultured Christensenella sp.
TAAATCTTTTATCAATATTAAGAGGAAATATGAGATTAGATAAATTTTTGAAGGTATCGAGAATAATCAAGCGCAGAACGGTCGCTAACGACGCTTGCGACAGCGGAAGAGCGCAAATCAACAATCGTCAAGCCAAGGCGGGTACGCAAGTCAAAGTGGGCGACGTAGTTACGCTTTTCTTCGGCGATAAAGAGTTTTCTTTCAAGATATTACAAGTTAACGAAAACGCAAAAAAACAAGAATGTAGCGACATGTACGAGGTTATTAGCGATGAAATTTGACGTAATACTTGCCTGCGGCGGAATGGGCGAAAGATGCGGACTGGGATACAACAAATTACTGTTAAACGTAAACGGTATGCCATTGCTTGAAAAGACTTTGAACTGTTTTTGCCAGCAAGATATTTCTAAAATTATTATTGCCTACAATGCTAACGATAAGTCTGCCGTGGAAAAAATAATTCTGGGCAGGGATAACGTTATACTCTGCGAAGGCGGAGCGACACGCTCGCAATCTATATCCAACGCGCTTAAACGTGTGGAGAGCGATTGCGACTACGTAATAATTCACGACGGCGCAAGATGTTTTTTGCCTAAAGACTGTTTGGTAAGAGGTATGCAAGACGCAATGCAATACGGCAACAGCGTACTCTACGTCAACAGCGTAGATTCCTTACGCATTTTACAAGACGGCGATTCTCTACCTATCGACCGCTCGAAAATTGCGCGTATACAAACTCCGCAGATTTTCAAAAAGGACGAAATACTAAGCGCCTACGCTTTGTCCAACGGCAAAGACTTCTCAGACGACGCTACGCTCTATCAAGAGTATATTAAAAAGCCAATTCGCTTGACGTACGGTAGCGAGGAAAATATCAAAATTACTACTCCTTCAGACTGCAGAAATCTAAACGGAGGATATTTAATTGGCAACGGCTGGGATACCCATAGACTTGACGCGGGCAGGAAACTTATACTTGGAGGCGTACAAATCCCACACGATAAGGGCTTAGTCGCTCACAGTGACGGCGACGTGCTTATCCACGCAATTATGGACGCGATACTGTCGGCTATGCACGAGAGGGATATAGGAGTACTCTTCCCCGACAGTGACAACAAATATAAGGATATAAGCAGTGTAAAATTACTGCAAGAAGTGCTTAAACTGGTAAATTCAAAGGGACTTGCCGTCAAGTCGGTGAGCGCTGTAATTATGGCTCAAAAGCCAAAACTTTCTCCGCATATTCCAACTATTCAAAATAACCTTGCCAACATAATCGGTATTGAAGAAAACTGCGTAAGCATTTCCGCCACCACCACCGAAAAACTAGGTATGGCGGGTCGCGAAGAAGGTATCAGCGTAAGTAGCGTAGCGATGCTTACACGAAATTTGCAATCATAAGAAAATCAAACATAATATTCTAATTGTTTTATAAAAAGCATATTGGTGACGATATGCTTTTTAATTATCCATACTTTATTGAATAAATCATAAATGTACGGATTATGTATAATTTTAATTTTCTCTTTGTTTGTCTTATTTGCTACGGTTTCGTTTTTCTTCTCTATACTCTCTATAAATACGTATCATATCGCGTAACATTATAGTAGAAATAAAACCCGCAATGGCTATTAAAAATAATAACAATATTATCGCTTCGATATTGCCTTTAGAAACTCCGCTTGATAAAACACAATATAAAATTACAATGCCCCAGAGAAATATCATTGACGGAATATATAATGTAAGGAATTTATGCCAATGCGACGTAGGATACTTGGCTTTTAAGATAGGGTGCAATGCCAACATGCACAACGCTAAAAGCGATGCTACGATTATTCCTATTGCTATGTAGATATACATTTGGTCGGCTATAGGAGTTACTATATCGGTCGGGTTGCTGGGATTGACGTATATCGTAATATTTTCACCAACTTCATAAGGTATCGGATTGACGCTAAGACGGCTCTCTACTGTATACTCTTCGCCGTCATAGACGTAGTTAAAAACAGGATACGGTGACCAATGCGAAGGATGATAACTGCTTCCAAAATATGACGACGGATTATATCTCCATTCATACTTTACTATTGTCGCTTGCGCGGGGACAAAACTCTTGTCTCGAAATAAACTTGGCTTTGCGCCGTAAATAATGAGAAAAACGCCGACAAATATTATTAAAACAAAAATTACAATAGGTGTAATTGCTCTACGAATCGCAGTACGCGTCGTTCTGATATCTTTTTCATATACTTTAACAGGTACTTCTATAAATGACTTTGTGGTATTTATCTCGTCATTTCCATTGTCTTTTATAAGTTTTTTATTTTTGTACTTGCCTCTCATACGCTTATTATATATAATTCTAGAATTAAAAAAGTGATTGCCATTAATTTAATTTAGATTGAATTTCTTTTTTCTCTTTAATAAATTCTTTAATTGATCTAATATACTTCTTGATTAAAATAACTTCAGAAAATACTAATGCGGCAACAACGCAAAAACCTATGAAAGTCAATACAAGCGCAGGAAAAATCTTTGCGCTCCCTAACGTAAAACTTACGACAAGATACTTTGCCGAACATATTAATACGAATAGCGCAACTATCGCTACCGCCAATACTCCTACTCCGCCTATTACGCTAAATGGCGTGACGTATAGCCATTGATACAACTTGATATTCTTTTTTGTTTTGTCGTTGTTATTGTCTGCCATAGATTCATTGTAGCACGTAAATTCAAATATTGCAATGCGTTTAGACCAATTTATAATATGTGAAGATATTTCGACTTCGCTCAATATGACGTATACAAGTCACCTTAGTCGTTATATCGGCGAAGCATAACGAATCGAAGAATCTCTGAGATTTCTCCACTGCGGTCGGAATGACAATAAAGAATAGATACATTGATGCATTTTAGTCTTGACTAGCCTACCTTTGAGCCGAACTGACAACTAAAACTGCGGAATTATGTAATGGAAAATTATTGCAACTATCACTGCAAATACAAACAAACCGCCTACTATTGCAAAGTTCTCTTTGATACGCTTATTGGATTTGAATAGAAAGGCTATACCAAGTCCCGCATTGACGATAAGACCGCCAAGGCACGAACCGAAAGTAATCGTTCCGTCTAAAAATAGCTGGGTGATAATTACGCTTGAAGCGCAATTTGGAATAAGCCCGACCAAGGTCGCTAAAATAGGTTGCAATACTCCGCTTTTAGACATAAAGTCGGCTAGCCTATCCTCTCCAACCAAGTATACTATAATACCCATTATTATATTGATGATAAGTATATACGCCAAAATTTTCAGCGTATGCAAAAGCGGATGCACGAGATACTTTTTGACGTTGCTCTCCTTGCCGTCGTCGATATGATGCCCGCAACAGCCTTTATGTATATCTACTTCTTCGTCGCTTTGCTCATCCTGAATATGGTCGTGAAGGGCGCGCTCTTCCAGAACTTCTTCGTGGATATGCTCATAAGCATGGTCGTGGTCGTCATGAGCATGATTCTCATTACTGGGGTCGTCATTACTATGCTCTTGTTTTTTAGATCTATTAACAGCAAGTTTTGCAATTATATCTACCGCGTAGCCTACTATAAGCGCCAAAACTACTTTGGAGAGAATGAGCGCAAGAAGTTTAAGCCACACGCCCTGCTCGTTGATATTGGATAAGAGTATTGGCAACGCTTCGTCGGAAGTTGCGATAAATACTGCAAGCAAAGCTCCTAGAGTAATTTGACGGCGGGAATATAAATCAGACGCTAGCACTGAAAAACCGCATTGCGGAACAATGCCGAAGGCTGAGCCTACGGCAACCGAATATTTTGATTTGAGTTTAGAATTCATTTTGACGGCAATCTTTTGCTCGACAAGTTCTATTAGGATATAGAATATCAAGAGTATCCAAGAGAGCTTGAGCGTATCCAAAAATGCGTCAAGTAAAACGTCCCACATACAAGACATTATAAAGCAAAAAGAATATTTTTCAAAACGAATGAAGCCAAAAAATTAAATTTACTTTCTTACGCGGCCATTTGACTTGCGGTATTACTTTGAGGCAATGAGAAAACTATAGATATTGCCGAGCCTTTATTATAAGCGCTGGGATCGTCTTTGACAATAGTGTTATAAGACTTGATTCTCGTCTTTAGAATACCCACTCTGCTGACGTATCTATTAAATGCCTCGCTGACTTTTTCCGCAGACATATCTACTCCAAGCATAACGCTAAACGCCATTCCGTCTAACTCAAATCCGCTCTTGTCAATATACTCAAAAATATAACTCAACTCGTCTACTGCGCTAAAGCCTTGCGCGTCATCGCCGTCAAGATATAAATCAAAGATTCTGATATATGTGGTTGTGCTAATAATACCCGTCTTTACCGTAATCTCCAATTGCAATTTGAAATTGGCGTAATAATTGAATTGACTGTCCGCCACGTATTGAGAGTACTGGTTAGAGTTATAATTGTCAACCTCGCTTCTTTCTTTATCGGTAAACAAGAAGTATTTGCCGTTGACGTACTCGTAATAATTCACATTCGAACCGCTACTTATTCCAAACGCCGGATTGCCCCAAGTGACATCTGATAAAAACCACTCGCCCATTAGCTGAATTTTATTCCAAGCGTGTCCTGCGTCTTGCGCGCCTGCATCCTTTAACTTTCCGGTGACGCGCACGCAATCAATACCTTCTATCGCGCACATTACGGCGTATGCCTTAGACAATCCGTCGCATACCGCGGATCCGTTAAGAACGCCTTCTATATAAAACGCGTTATATTTATAACTTGATTGTGATACTATTCCGTCAGCGACGTTGTAGTCGTAATATACGTTGATTACAAGCCAATCGAATATTGCCCTCGCCTTTTGCAAATCGCTCATTCTATCATCGCAAATGCTACGAAGTATAGTCTTGAATTGATTGTATATCTTGTAAGCATTAGTATTGATAGAAAGCAAAGGACGGTAACCGTGAGAAAGCACGTAAAAGAGTTGGTCTGACGTCGTGCATTCATACTCATTCTCGACGTAGTTTATAGCAAAGTCGTCAAAAGTTGCGCTTCTGTTACTCACGTAATTATTGAATACGTTGCCTACCTGCAAATAATAATCTTCCTCGGCTGTGGCAGATAGAGTGGCTTGCTCGTTCACGCTTGCGCTCATATAAACGCAACAAGCATTGGTTTCGCACTTATAGATAACGCTCAACATTCTCGGGAACGTACTCTCATTCAATGCCTTGACGACTTCTGCCTGAATATTCTCTCTACCGCTCACGTAAGTAACTCTCTTGGGCGTATATTCGCTATGGATATTATAGAAAAGAATAAACTCTACAAACGCCAACATATCTTCATAACTGTTAATTGTTTTAATATCAGTGATTCTATACCAATCCCTATCCAAGAAGCCTGCGTATACTACGTCTTCCCAACGCGCATACAAAGTCAAGTCGTTATCCGGCATATAACTCAAATTGAATCTTACGCTCATTTCCTCGTCAATATACCATACGAGTTTTTTAGAGCCGTCTTGCGAAATAACGTTGGCAGGTCTTGTCAATGCAGTACCGGGATACAACGTCTGTTCTCTATAATCGCTTGCGTCAACACCGTCAGGCAAGACGTAAGAGAGCGTCATAGTATCGTCGGTATTCACATACTTGGCGTACAATACGATATCGCGCGTTACTCCCGACAGCGAAGTCAATTTTTCTTGGAAATTCTTATCGAGATACCAACCTACAAACTTCTTTTCGAGATTGGCTGTGTCTGCGTCTTGCAATTCAAAAATATCTTCGACGGTAAACTCTTCCTTGTTGTTAGGATTATTTTCTCCTCCGTTCAAGACGTATTCAATAGTATAAGTGATTAAAGAAAATTTAGCCTCAAATTGAACGCTACGATTGGGCAAACTTGCCTTATCCTCAAAGTCTACTTGTTCTCCGTTATATGTCCAATATAAAAATTCATATCCGCTTTTACTCACGATAGGCACTTCAATTTCATCAACGCTCTCCACAGTTTGCATAGACTGTCCGCTGATAAACTCGGCGTTTGGCGCATAGAAATGGTACATAAAACTATTTTTGCCAGACGGCAGCTTTATTTCAAATTCCTTGACTGCTTCTCCAGTACAGTTACCGATTCCGCGTATCTTGACGCAGCCCTTTCCAATCTCGATATTATTAGCGTACTCAAGAGTATAGTCTACGTCTTTTTGCAAGACATTCCCGGCATATTTTACCGTTACTTCGGGAGTTATGGCTTGCCCCGTATATTCATAAGTTTGGGAAGAAAGAGTTATTTCGCAATTTGCGATATCAGTCTTAAAAATATCCAAATTGCATGCCGTCAACGCCATAAGCGTTGTTAGCAACAATATCAATATTAAGACTAAACTTCTCTTTCTATTTTTCATTTAGCGCTCTCCGCTAGATACGCCTCCAATTTATAAATCGGCATATCCATTTCCGTATATTTATGTTCGTGCTCGGTCATTATATTATCTTTGCAACCGCAGTGGTGCAAATCAAGAGTAACGTTCTTTAGAGCAAATCCGTTTTGCGACAACTCGCATATAGAATATTCAAACATACCCATATTATCCGTCTTATGGTAAATTTCTCCGCCTTTTGCCAATATATCTTTATATATATCCAAAAACTTCTTGTTGGTAAGTCTTTGCTTTTCGTATCCCTTTTGAGGTAACGGCGTGGGGAAATTTATATAAATCCTTGATACGCTATGAGGCGGGAAGTAACTTTGCAAACACTCTGCTCTAAGTATCATAAAACGAACGTTTTTCAATTCCTCTTTCTTCGCCCTTTCGCAAGCCTCCACAATGACGTTGGATAACATTTCGATAGCTATAAAATTGACGTTGGGACTACTCTTTGCAAGGCTGGATATGAACCTACCCTTGCCACAGCCTATCTCCAATTGGACAGGGTTGTTATTGCCAAAGACTTCTTTGAAGTCGATATAGTCTTTCTTGTCCACGGAAGTCTTCATATTGAGATCGTCAATAGTGCGCTCGATTATCAAATCGCTCACCGCTTCAAGACGCTCGTCCAAATTATGCTTTCTCCTCATTCGCATAAAAATACCTCCGCTTTGTCAATACTATTTTAACATATTAATTTGCTTTTGTCTAGATACATTTTTTGTCATTGATTTTTGAACAATCCGTTAAAGCCGGCATATACGCTACCAAGCGCTCCTGCCTTATTGCCGAGGCTCGCTCTGGCTATTGAGGTAGAATTACCGCTCCTGTATTCCTTGAGAAAATTCTGCCACCAATATTCTGCCATTTCTATTACGCCGCCGCCTATTATTATAAGCGAAGGATTGTAGATTTCTATGGACCTTACTATTACTGCGCTCAAGTCCTTGTAAAAATCCAAAAGGACTTTCTTATGCAATACGTCGGAAGAATGAAAGAAGTGATATAAATTTTCATTGCCGTATCTCTTTAGCGCCGTTGCCGAAACGTATTGCTCTGCGCAACCTCTTTTACCGCAAGTACACTGTCTGCCGTCTTCATGTAAAATACAATGTCCTAAAGCGGTGTCTGCAACGCAATTACTGTCGAGATTTTTACCGGCAAGGAAAGACGCGCCGAGTCCCGTACCTATCGTAAACATAATTATGCTTTCGGCTTTTTTGCCTGCGCCCATAAAACTTTCGCCGATAAGCGCGCCGACCGCATCGTTGACAACGACTACTCTTCTCCCGAAATGCTCGCTAAGAATTTTTGAAAGTTTCGTTCCCGTATAATTGGGTATAGTGGACGTAGCGTAGACTATTTCTCCGCTGTCCCAATCTACGGTGCCCGCAGTCGCAACTGCGATAACTTCGCAATCTTGCCACCTAAAACGCTCTATTGATTTGATTATATTGGCAACTACAACGTCCCTACCGCCACTAGCTTGCGACGGTATAGAAACAAATTTTAAGATTTTATAGGTATCGGCGTTTTGCGCTTCACCTACTTCTATCAAAGCGCACTTTATACTGGTACCGCCTACGTCTACGCCTATAGTCAACATATCTCAGATTCTCCCCGAATACTTCAGCCTTTGCAAACTTCTATCGAAAATGTATATTTACGGCTTTCTCCGACTGCAAGACTTTCAATGAGTTCTTTATCTTTTAACTCCCTTGCGGGATCGGCAAAATCAGGTATGCCCCACCAAGGCTCTACGCAATAGTAAGCGCCGCTCATCGGGTGCGACCAAAAAGCCAGCGCCGTGGGATTTGAAAACTCAAACTTGAAAGTCACGCCGTCCGGTCTTTGCAATTCAACCTCATCAAAATTCTCATCGGTAAATATAATCGTCTTGAATTTTTGCATAGTTGATTTAGAACAACTCAATTTTTCAATCTGCGGATACGAATCTTTTTTCTCTATAAAATGTCCGGCTTCGTCAAGATAAAAGTTGTTGGGAGAAATTGGCTTTTTGAATACGATATAATTGTTTGCCGTATCGCCTTTTTCTTCTACGACGTTGACTGCAGGGTGTCCGCCGATGCCAAAATATATTTCCTTATCGTCGAGATTCTTAACGGTCATAGTCTTGATATATTTTGCGTCCTCGACTTTATGCTCAATAATCAACTCGAACTTATACGGATATACTTCAATCGTATCTTCGTCCCATTTATAGATATGCGTCACGCTATCTGAACTCTTACCGACGATTTCAAAGTTATGGCGTCTGCATATGCCGTGAGATGGAATATAGTACTCCTCTCCGTTGACGGTGTAGTATCCGTCCTTTAGCCTTGCAACGAATGGGAATATCGTCACGTCGTGACCTGTCCAACTTTTTTCATCGCCTTGCCAAATACATTCAAGACCGTCCTCGTCTTGAATACTCAAAAGCGAACTTCCTACCTCGTCAATTTTCACCTTTAATTTGTCAGAATATATGACACTCATATGTACTTCTCCTTTTTATTTTACCGTTTCCTCGGCAAGTTTTTTGAAATATGGCAAAGATCGCTCTATCATATCGTAACTTACGCAATAGGCGATTCTTACGTATCCTTCGCAAGCAAAACTCTTTCCACCGACAAGAAGAATGTTGTACTCCTTTGCCTTTGCTACGAATTTATCTTCTTCTATAGGGCTTTTGACAAACAGATAGAAAGCTCCTTGCGGTCTAATGCACTCAAAGCCGTACTCCGTCAACGCATTATAGAGCAACCTTCTATTTTTGTCGTACGCCGACACGTCGGTCTTTTCGTCTATACACTGTTCGATAACGAGCTGTTGCAGCGACGGAGCATTGACGAACCCCAGTATTCTTGTAGCTATTCCGCATGCAACAAGTAAGTTTTCGCTATCTTCCGCCTCGTTGGGTATAGCAAGATAACCTATTCTCTCCCCCGGCAAAGAGAGCGATTTAGAATAAGAATATCCAACTATAGTATTGTCGTAGTACTTTGTTAAGAAAGGCGCTTGGGCATCATCGTATACAATCTCTCTATACGGCTCGTCGGAGATGAGATATATCGCTTCGCCCTTTTTCTCGCTTTGTTCCTTGAGAATTTGACCAAGTTCTTTAAGTGTGTCTTGACTGTAAACGACTCCCGTAGGATTGTTGGGAGAATTGATTATCACGGCTTTGGTACGCTTGCTTATCGCCTTTTTCATATTATCCAAGTTGGGTTGAAAAGTAGGCGGATTGGGAGGAACGACTACGACCTTACCGCCGACGTTGGCAATATAGTTGTTGTACTCTCCGAAATACGGCGCAAAGGCTATAACTTCGTCCCCCTCGTTGATAATTGACTTCAAAGCCACGTTAAGGCCGCCTGCGGCTCCTACGGTCATAACAATATTTTTGAAAGCGAAATTTACGCCGTATCTTAAATTAAGATTGTCGGCGATTGCCTTTCTCACGCTCTCAAAACCGCTGTTGAGCATATATCCGTGCAGAGCAAGCGTGTCCGTGTCCTTTGCAATATTGACGATTGCTTCGTTAACGGCAGTTGGCGCCGGTACGCTGGGATTGCCGAGAGAAAAGTCATATACGTTGTCTTTGCCGTATATTTGAGCAAGTCTTTTGCCCTCTTCAAACATAGCCCTTATTGCAGACCCCGACCGTATTACCTCTTTTATCTTTTTAGAAATCATATCTACACCTCTTATTTAATATACACAGTTCTTTATTTTACCGTTGAGAAAACTCTTGACGTTGTCAATAGCAATGCTCATAAGCCTTGACTTTGCCTCTTTCGATGCCCAAGCGATATGAGGAGTAATATAGCAATTTGGCGCGTCAATCAAAGCGTTGTCATTTTGCGGAGGCTCGGTAGAGAGTACGTCTGCTCCGTATCCTGCAATCTTACCGCTCTCCAATCCGCTTCTTATCGCCTTTTCGTCTACTATTCCGCCCCTTGCCGTATTGAGAATAATTACGCCGTCTTTCATCTTGCCGATAGCGACTTCGTCAATCATCTTATCGCTGTCGTTATTCATAGGACAGTGCATGCTTATCACGTCGCTTTGTCTATACAGTTCGTCTAACGAAACCATTTTTGCTATTTCATCGTTATGGCAAGGCGTTCGCCTATAAGCGAGCGTTTTCATACCAAAAGCCTTTGCTATCTTCGCCACTTCTCTTGCTATAGTTCCGTATCCCACAAGACCAATCGTCTTACCGTCAAGCTCTGTGATAGATTGAGTAGTATAACAAAAGTCTTTGCATCTTGCCCAATCGCCTTGGCTGACAGATATCGAGTGTTTGCCTACTCCCATTGCTATCTCCAATAGCAGAGCTACCGTTAACTGCGCGACAGACTTTGTCGAGTAATTTGGTATATTGCATACGGGAATACTTCTTTTCTTAGCGTAATCTAAATCAACTACGTTATATCCTGTAGATAATAGCCCTATATATTTGAGATTATCAAGTTGCGACAATACTTCTTTTGAGAGTATGACCTTGTTAACTATAAGTATATCCGCAGGCTTTGCTCTCTCGACTACCTTGTCGAAAGGCGTACGCTCGTAATACACAAGTTCCCCCAGCTTTTCAAATTCGCCCCAACTTAATTGTCCTTCATCGGTTGTATATCCGTCAAGTATGACGATTTTCATAATTTTCTCAACCCCTTTGGATAATTATTTTTTGCTATTGCTCCATCGCATTTGCACCAACCGAGAGATACGTCTTTATAAGTTGCTAACGTCCAACCTTTGAGTCCGCCTGCGTCTAAAGCCTGTCCGCTCAAATACTTCTCGGCGTCTTGTTTCGTCAATGACAATACCCTTTTGACTTCACAGCTTTTCAATGCCATCGCGAGCGCGTGCGACGGCTCGAATCTATTCTTCTTGTATTCGCCTAGTTGCAGTCCCGCTCTCTCTACTTTTAGTCCGTCCAATCTAGGCGTACCCAACGGCATAGCGTAAAGGGTTTGTCCAAAAGAAAGATTGGCGTCCAACTCTATATTGAGATTATCATTTTGCCAAGCCTTGTATTCTTTTATTGCTTTTGGATCAACTTTGCTTGATTGAATCGCATACTTGCAATGATTTGTCTGCTCGTTATTTTTCAATACTGCAAAGAAATGCCCTTCGCCGTCCAACTTGTGCGGAAATATTCTATTTGCCTTTGTAAGTTGATCGTTGAATTTACTGCCGTCCAAAGTATATCCGCAGCAAAACTTATACTTACTCTCGACAACTTCAAAGTCACTGTAGTTTTGTAAGAACTCATTGATTACTTCTTCATTTTCCTGCTTGGAAAACGTGCAGGTGGAATATACGATAACTCCGCCGACTTTTAACATTTGCGCTGCGCTGTCAAGTATATCAAGTTGCCTTTTTTTGCAATTTTCCACGTTGGCGGGCGACCATTCTTCAATTGCCAAAGGATTCTTTCTAAACATTCCCTCGCCGGAACAAGGCGCGTCTACCAAAATCTTGTCAAAAACACCTTTTAATCTCTTAGCAAGACTATTGGGCGCTTCGCTCAACACCAAGCAATTTCTAATGCCCATTCTCTCTATATTTTGAGAGAGAATCTTTGCCCTTGACGGTATTATCTCATTTGATACGAGTAGTCCGCTACCTTGCAATTTGCAAGAGATTTGACTGCTCTTTCCGCCGGGAGCCGAACAAAGATCAAGAACTTTATCGCCCATTTGAATATCCATACTCTCTACGACTGCCATTGCGCTCGGCTCTTGAATATAGAATGCTCCTCCCTCGTGTAGAACGCTCTTTCCCGGTCTGTCATCGCCGTTGAAATAATATCCGCTGTCGCACCAAGGCACGGCTTTTAAGTCAAACTCGTCAAAGACTGCTTTGCCATCGTTCTTGAGCGTATTAATTCTTAAACCTTGAATTTTGCCTTGCTCATAGCTTGCCAAAAAAGCCGGGTATTCATCTCCTAGCATATTCTCCATTCTCGACAAAAATTCCTGCGGTAGCTTTTGCATGAGTATCCTTAATTAATCTTTATTAGTATTCCCGTCTTCTTTATCTTTAGTTTGATTGGGTTGTTTTTTAGGCTTTGGAATACCGTAAGATCTTATTCTGCCGATACTCCAAGTCTTGACTTCTTCGTATTGACTTTCGTCAATCTCCAATATGTCGAGAAGTTGCTTTTCCGTCACCACTTTTATATGTCCGTCTGCAACTGCCATAATATTCTTGGTACGCATACAATTCTCGCCAAAAGGCAAGAAGTAATCGAGCTTACTGATCTTTTGCGAGTACACACCGCCTTTTCTCTTAATGGCATTGACAAGAAAAAGCGCTTGCTTAAATCTGTCCTTTTCAAATGCCGTTGAGAAACAAAAGTGTTTGTCAACTATTCGACTGCGTTTCAAAAGCCTTGGGTCAGGTTTGACAAACTTAGCGTATCCCGAAAGTTTTTTTGTATACGATACCGTTGCGTAATGATTTTTTACGCTACCGTTTTCGACGGAATAAAAAGCGTTGGGACACTCTTGCAAAAGCCCTTGCAAATCGCTACCCTTTATCTGACACATTTTCTTTGCTACTTGCAAAGTGAGATAAGCGTCATAATCGCTACGGTGTAAATTTTCCGTAGATATTCCAAATGCCTCGCATATCTTTCCCAGTCCGTTCTCATTGCTCTCTGGCATAAAATGGCGATGCAAAATCTGCGTATCAAATGCGTTAAAAGTAAAGTAAGGCAACTTGTATCTATTACACTCTGACAATAAGAAATTTATATCGTTGTTGACGGAATGTCCAAAGACTACTACGTCAGGATCCTCAAGAAGTTTTTTGAAAATCGGATACGTTGCCTCAAAGTCGGGAGCCTTGCGAAACTCCGACTTGTCGTAGCCAAGCTCTATACCCTCGCCATTTCCGCGTGAAGTATGGAATTTGCTTTTGGGATTTACGAGTATATCTTTCTGCTCTAAGACGTTGAGTCTTTCATCGGCAAGAACGTAACCAAGCGAGCATATTTTACCATGCCCGCCAAAACAGTTTGCGCATTCTATGTCAAAGAACAGATAATTCATAAATTCCTTTTACTTTTGTGCAAATAAATTTATTATAGCAAAGTAATACCTTGCTTCTTGCAATTTTCAATCTCTCTATCGCTCCACACAGAAGGTTGCACTTCTCCTATATGTCTTTTGTCAAGCATAAACATACATAGACGCGATTGTCCTATACCTCCGCCAATAGACAAAGGCAGTTTGCCGTTGGCTAACGCATTGTGGAAAGGAAGTTGCAATCTATCCGTAGCGTTTTCTTTTTCAAGTTGAGCAAGAAGAGATTTCCTGTCTACCCTTATACCCATAGACGAGAGTTCTAAGCCTCTGCCAATCGTAGGATAATCAACGAAAATATCACCGTTAAGCGACCAGTCGTCATAGTCGGGCGCCCTTCCATCGTGCTTCTTTCCGCTCTTAAGAATTCCGCCTATTTGCATAATAAATACTGCTCCGTACTCTTTTGCAGTGACGTTTTCTCTCTCTTGCGGAGTGAGATTGGGATACTTATCTTCAAGTTCTTGAGTAGTGACGAAAGCTATTTCTTCAGGCAAATTGACTTTTCCGACGATGTTATACTTCTCTCTTATAATTTTGCAAGTCGATCTAATAACCTTATATATGCTTCTGACGGTGTCTTTGAGATAATCAAGATTCCTATCCTCTGCGGATATGACCTTCTCCCAATCCCATTGGTCGACGTACAATGAATGAATATTGTCAACGATTTCATCGCGACGGATAGCGTTCATATCCGTATAAAGCCCCATATGCATACCAAAGCCGTATTTCTTAAGCGCAAATCTCTTCCACTTTGCAAGAGAATGCACGACTTCGGCAATCTTACCGCTCTCTTTTATATCAAAAGCAACAGGACGTTCTACGCCGTTGAGATTGTCGTTGAAACCGCTATCTTGCAATACGAAAAGCGGAGCGGAAACTCTGCTCAAGTTCAATTCTTCTGCCAGCGCGGAGATAAAAGTATCTTTGCAATCTTTGATAGCCTTTTGGGTATCAAGTAAACCTAATTCGTTCATATACCACCTTATATAATCTTTTTATATGTTAAAAATTCTTCCATTAAAGCCTTGAACTTTTTCCCGTCGCAAGTCTTGATATACAGGTAATAATAAGTACCTGCATACTCAAACCATACGTTGTAATGAAAACGGGAAAACATACCCGACTTATGGCTATACTGTATTATCACATCGTCAACTTTTGCTTTAATGAAATCTTGCTTGTTGGCAAGTACTGTTTGCTCATTACATAGACTTGCGAACATCTCCCTTTGCGCATCGTCTACAATTACGTATTCTTCAATCTCTTCATTGCCCCACATACAAGCAAGACGTTCTTTGATATAGACGAGTTTCTCTCCGTCCATCCCCTTAAAACACTCAAATAACGTGATGTTCTTGGGATCGAACAAAAGATAACCGGTTCCGCTCTTATCATTGTGCTTGGAGAGCGATCCGTCTGCGTAACGGATTTCTTTTATATTCTTTGGTCTTTGAAATAGTTTATTTGCCATAACTGTCCTTTAATCCCGTAATTTGATTAAATTCATACTTTCCGTCTTTGCCATATCCATTTACTGCGCTGAAATAGCCCATACGCATAAATTGGAATCTGTCGTATTCCTTAACGCCGGCAAGGAAACTCTCGCCCTTAGCGTTGGGGAATACCGTATGACTGTTGGGCGTAAGTCTATCGTTGAAATCGCCGTCGCCGTCAAGCAATAAATAATCATATTCGTGAAGAGTGAGGTCTATGCAATCTTTTGCGTTGACCCATTGAATTACGCCCTTTACTTTGATACCTGCATTAACTCCTCCGCTGATAGAATCGGGAATATAGTTGCAAGTTACGCTGACCACATTGCCGTCTTTATCGCACTCGTGAGATACGTATTCAAGAATATAACTTCCCTTAAGTCTTACCTTGCCGCCGGGAACAAGTCTTTTGTACTTTGGAGGCGGAACGGGAGCAAAGTCATCTCTGTCGATATAAAGTTCTCTGCTGAAAGTCACCTTGTGAGTAGTCTTTTCCTCTGCGTTGGGATTGTTCTCTATTTGATATTCTTCGTCCTCTATAGCATTGGCAACTATGAGTTTGATAGGGTCTTTTACGACCATAACTCTGTCGGCATTGATATTGAGATAATCTCTGACGAAATGCTCAAGCATCAACACGTCAACTTCGCTTTGGCTCTTGGATACGCCTATCTCATGACAAAATCTTTTTATTGCCTCAGGCGGATACCCTCTCTCTCTCATACCCGAAAGAGTAGGCATTCTTGGGTCTGACCAACCGCTTACCTTGCCTTCGTCAACAAGTTTTTTAAGATATCTCTTAGACATAATAGTCCTTGTCATTCCAAGTCTTGCAAATTCAATCTGTCTTGGCAAATCTCCAAAACCGCAATTTATCTTAACCCAATCATAAAGCGGTCTGTGATCCTCAAATTCAAGAGTGCAGATACTGTGCGTAATGCCCTCAAAAGCGTCTTCAAGCGGATGCGCAAAGTCGTACATTGGATATATACACCACTTATCGCCCGTACGGTGATGCGTAGCTCTCAAAACTCTGTAGATTACGGGATCTCGCATATTGATATTAGGACTTGCCATATCAATCTTTGCGCGCAATACTTTTGTACCGTCGGCGTACTTACCATCTCTCATTTCTTGGAATAGACGCAAGTTTTCTTCAACGCTTCTTCCTCTTGAAGGACTCTCTTCACCCGATTGGGTAAGCGTGCCTCTCGTAGCCTTGATTTGCTCCGCCGTATAATCGCATACGTACGCAAGTCCCTTTTTGATAAGTCCGACAGCGCACTCGTACATTCTGTCAAAATAATCTGACGCATAAAGCTCTTGATCCCATTCAAATCCCAGCCACTTAATGTCCTCTTTAATGGAATTGACGTATTCTATATCTTCTTTACTTGGATTGGTGTCATCGTAACGCAAGTTGCATTTACCGTGATACTTTTCTTTCATACCAAAGTTGATGCAAAGCGACTTTGCGTGTCCGATATGCAAATATCCGTTTGGCTCAGGCGGAAAACGCGTAATTATCTCCTTTGCTTTGCCCTGCGCCAAATCTTCGTTGATAAACTCTTCGATAAAATTCGTTGACTTGATTTCTTCCATATTCGTCCTATTACTAATTTGATTTTATTTTATTCCTGTCATTCTGAGCGTAGTCGAAGAATCTAATCCTTTTTCATACTGTTGAGATTTCTCCATTCCGCTACGCTCCAGTCGAAATTACAATTGCGTCAGAACAATCCCTTGATTTCTCCGCTGTTTGCGTCAATCGTCATACCCAATGCGCTAGGCTTTTTGCCAAGTCCGGGCATAAGCATAATGCTACCGCATACCACAACCAAAAATCCCGCTCCGCCTCTTATCTCTACATCGCGAACCGTCATAGTAAAGCCGATAGGTCTGCCGAGTTTTGTCATATCGTCTGAGAAAGAATATTGGGTCTTAGCTATACATATAGGCAAGCGGCTCTTGCCCAGTTTATTTATCTTGGCGATGCTAGCTTTTGCCATATCGCTGTATTCTACTGCGCCTGCGCCGTATACCTTGCTTGCCACAGCGAAAATCTTGTCCTCAACGCTCATATCAAGGTCGTATGAATAACTAAGCGCAGTCGGTCTTTCAACGGCTTCAATCACCGCTTTGGCTAGTTCTATCGAACCGGCTCCGCCTTTTGCCCAACATTCGCAAAGACAGCATACCGCTCCTTCGGCTTTGCAAGCGTCCTCAATCATCTTGATTTCCGCATCGGTATCGGTAATAAACTTGTTAACTGCTACAATTACGTTTACGCCGTATACGTTGCGCAAGTTGCGTATATGTCCGACAAGATTAGGCATGCCTTTCTCTAAGGCCGACAAATCCTCTTTTGCAACGTCCTCTTTCTTGATACCGCCGTTGTATTTGAGCGCTCTTACCGTAGCTACCAGCACAACTGCTTTTGGCGCAATATCCGCTACTCTGCACTTTATGTCCAAAAACTTCTCTGCGCCGAGGTCTGCGCCAAACCCCGCTTCGGTTATGACGTAATCTGCTACGCTCATGGCAAGTTTTGTCGCGATAATGGTATTGCACCCGTGAGCTATATTGGCAAAAGGTCCGCCGTGAACGATTGCCGGAGTGCCTTCAAGAGTTTGCACAAGATTTGGCTTCAACGCGTCTTTCAACACGATAGCAACAGCGTCTACGACTCCCAAGTCCTTTGCAGTGACGGAGTTGCCTTTCTTGTCGTAAGCAACGATAATATTGCCAAGTCTGACTTTTAGGTCTGCCATATCCTTGGCAAGACACAGTATAGCCATAATCTCCGAAGCTGCCGTAATATTAAAGCCGTCGCTTCTCGGCACGCCGTTCTTAGCTCCTCCCTGTCCCACTTGAATATATCTCAACGCTCTGTCGTTCATATCCATACAACGCTTCCAAATGATATTATCGATGTCTATATCAAGTTCGTTGCCTTGCATAAGGTGATTGTCAAGTATTGCCGATATAAGATTATTAGCGGTGGTTATTGCGTGCATATCTCCCGTGAAATGCAAGTTGATATCCTCCATAGGAGCAATTTGCGCCATACCGCCCCCTGTAGCTCCGCCTTTGATGCCGAAGACAGGTCCAAGCGAAGGTTCTCTCAATGCAAGACACACCCTTTTACCCAACTTGTTCATTCCGTCGGCAAGTCCGATAGACGTCGTTGTCTTTCCCTCGCCAAACGCTGTAGGATTGATTGCCGTAACAAGCACGAGTTTGTCAGTCTTGGGCGACGGCTTTTTGCATATCTTGGCTTTGTATTTGCCGTACAATTCCAACTCATCGTCTTGAATATCAAGTTTTTTAGCTATTTCACTTATGGGCTGAAGTTTAACGCTATTTGCTATCTCAATATCGCTTTTCATAAAACCTCGCTAGATTGAAGATTATAGTAATATATTAT
>CAJTPC010000026.1 GCA_910578245.1 uncultured Christensenella sp.
AATCGCCCCCCAGCCGTCATTCTGAGCGAAGCGTAGCGTAGTCGAAGAATCTAATCAAATAAAGACTTTCGACTGCGCTCAAGGTGACGGGCAATGCCCTAGCAGTATAATTTACCAAATTAAATTATCACGAAATACTTGACAACTCAGTAAATATATACTAAACTATACGAAATTGGATATATAAAGACAATGACAAGGAATATTAACTTTTAAGTCTTTGCAGAGAGCTGTCGGTCGGTGTAAGACAGTAGGACAAAAAAAGCCAACTCGCCTTTGAGTCACCTCTTTGAACTTAAGTAAAAGAGCGTCGGGTAAGCCCGTTATAGCGTTAAGGTATCGTAAGTCGATGATTGTCGCAGATATGAAAAAGAGTGGTACCACGGATATATTCGTCTCTTGCAGATTGCAAGAGACGATTTTCAATATATAACAAAAAAGGAGCAAAGTATGAAAAACGTAGAAAAATACCAAAGAGGATATTTTATGCCTCCATTCGAATGCAACGATTGGGTTAAGAAGGAGTACGTTGACAAAGCGCCGATATGGTGTAGCGTTGACTTGCGCGATGGCAACCAAGCCTTGGTTGTGCCTATGAGTTTAGAACAGAAGTTGGAGTTTTTTACTTTGCTATGCAAATTGGGCTTTAAGGAGATTGAAGTAGGTTTTCCTGCGGCGAGCGAAACGGAATACGAGTTCTTGCGCGCTTTGATAGACCGTAATCTTATTCCAAATGACGTTACGATACAAGTTCTCACGCAGTCAAGAGAGCATATTATTGCTAAGACCTTTGAGGCATTGAAAGGCGTAAAAAGGGCTATTGTGCATCTTTACAATTCTACGTCTGTTGCTCAAAGACAGCAAGTATTCAAAAAGTCCAATGAAGAAATCATTGAGATAGCTAAGAATGGCGCTAGACTTTTCAATGAGTACGCTTCAAAGATGGAAGGAGAGTTTATCTTTGAGTATTCTCCTGAATCCTTTACGGGTACGGAAATGGAATTTGCAAGAGATATTTGCAATGAGGTCATTAAGATATGGAAGCCTACGCCGTCGAGAAAGGTCATAATCAACTTGCCTGTCACAGTATCTATGTCGCTTCCGCACGTATACGCAAGTCAAGTAGAGTTTATGTGCAAAAGCCTTATTGACAGAGAAAATTTGATTATATCATTACACCCGCACAATGACAGAGGTTGCGCAGTCGCAGACAGCGAGCTTGGATTGTTGGCAGGCGGCGATAGAATAGAGGGTACGTTGTTTGGCAACGGCGAACGCACCGGCAACGTTGACGTAATCACGCTTGCGCTCAATATGTATACGCACGGTGTAGATCCCAAACTTGACTTCAGCAACATTTTGCCGATAGTAGCCGAGTATGAAAAGGTCACCGACCTCAAAGTCCATGACAGACATCCATACGCAGGTAAACTTGTGTTTGCGGCTTTTTCAGGTTCGCACCAAGACGCTATTGCCAAGGGTATGAAGTGGAGAGAAGAAAAGCGTCCCGACCACTGGAGCGTACCGTATTTGCCAATCGACCCAAAGGACGTTGGCAGAGAGTACGAGGGCGATGTAATTCGTATCAATTCCCAGTCGGGCAAGGGCGGTATCGGCTTTCTTATGGAAGAGCGTTACGGTATCGTTATGCCACCTAAGATGAGAGAGAATTTCGGTTATGCGGTCAAGAGCGTTTCTGACCGCGCTCATAAAGAACTTATGCCCGAAGAGGTCTACAAGGTCTTTGAGGATAAATACGTCAACGTTGAGAAGCCTATCAAGATAATTGAACATCATTATAAACAAAAAGGCGAGATAGAAACTTCTGTTACGCTGGAGATAGACGGAAAAGAGCCAATCACCGTTAGCGCAAACGGCAACGGTAGACTTGACGCTGTCAGCAACGCTATCAAGAAAGTTGTTGGCGATACCTATCATATTGTCGAGTATCAAGAACATGCGCGCACTAAGACGTCAAAGTCACAAGCCGTCGCTTACGTCGGTATAGAGGTAGAGGATACTCATAAAATCGTCTGGGGCGTAGGTATTCACAACGATATTATCGAGGCAAGCGTAAGAGCTTTGGTATCCGCTCTCAATAGAAGATAAAAAGCTCCAAATTTAGGGTATTGCAAAAAGCCTTGACTTGCATTATAATAAATATAGGATGAAGAATAAGAAAGCATATATAATCAGTTTGTTGGCAATAGCAGTAATTATCTTTATAGTTACTGCGGGGCTGACAGGCTGTAAAAAGCATATTAAGTATGACGATTCTTATGACTTTGCAGTACGCGAGGGTTGTTCTGATTTTTATTATTCCCATTTGTCTGAAAATCAGCAAAAGATGTACAGAATGCTCCACAAAGAAGCCGAGGACGTCTTGTATAACGGGCAAGAAAAGGACAATTTAGGCATTTACAAATTTTCAGATTACGGACTTAGTTTTGAAGAGGCTGAAACGGTGTGGTACGCCTTTAGATATGACGCCTCGGCATTTTTTATAATTTCCAATTCGTTTACTTACAACTCTAGTTCAATGACAGTAAAAATTGCGCCTGAATTTCTTGATAAAAGCGTAAGAGAAAAAGTCCTTGAAGAAGTGCAAAACAGCGTTGAGGAAGTAAGGTCGTTGCTTGACGGAATAGAAGGCGCTGCGCTGAAATTTAAGATTATATATGACTACGTAATAGCGCATACCAAATACGCCGTGGACGAAAAAGATAAAATTATATTCAACGGTTACTCCTATTCAATAGCAGGTGCACTGGATAGAAACGACGATACTAAATCTATTTGTCAAGGCTACGTGCATGCCGTAAAGTATTTATGCAATATATTTGGAGTTGAATGCTTATACGTTGGCAGTGAAGCTAAAGAACATGCCGTCAATATCGTCAACGTTGTCGGTGAATGGTATTATGCAGACGCGACTTTGGACGATACAAAAGAAGAATATTATAAATATTTTCTTAACAGTGACGATTTACGGTGGGAAGAACTCAGCCGACCGTATGAAAACGCGAGTGAGAATTACTTGCGCTCATGCCTTCCGAAACTCAAAGAAGGTTACTCCGATCCGTATTATATTCACGGGGATAGAAATGGAGATTTTTATTGTTCAATCAACAAAAGACGCGGAGATTATAATTGTGATATTAGAGGTTGCGTAGAAGGCGTAGAAAGTGTTACCGTCCCTAAATATATCGGGGTATATGAAGTAATTAGTTTTGTACTTCGGGATTGTACCAGTTTGAAAAGCGTAAAAGTGCCGGAGGGATTTACATATTCCGGCTCATACGATGGCTGTGTGAATTTAACAAGCGTGGAGTTGCCTCAGACAATAGAGGAATTAGGCTCTTTCTCAGACTGTAAAAGTTTGGAAAGCATTGAGATACCAAGCGGTGTAACGGAAATAGGCATTTATACATTTCAAGGATGTAGCAGTCTAAAGTACGTAAAAATACCAGGTGGAGTGACTACTATTGAAGGTAACGCGTTTGATGGTTGTAGTAGTTTGGAAAGCATAGAGATACCAAGTGGTGTTAGGAGAATAGGCGAACGCGCGTTCTATGGGTGCAGTAGTCTAAAAAGTATTGATATACCGGACACAGTATATACAATCGGTAGATACGCCGAGTGGTCGGGAATATATTATTCGTCTACTTTCGCTAATTGTACAAGTCTTGAGTATATAAAGTTGCCAATATGGCTAGATTGTATAGGTGCTAATATGTTTTCAGGTTGTAGTAGCTTGACAAGTATAATAATACCGTTCGGTATAAGAAGGATATGCGCCGATGCATTCAAGTATTGTGATAAATTGACTATCTATTGTGAGGCGTCTGAAAAAAAGGAATTGTGGGTAGACGACTGGAATTGTTCGTGTCCCGTAGAATGGGGATATAAAACAAGTTAGGTCATATCGCAAGTCATGTCACTGTGATTATAATTTGCGTATAATATATTATGAAGTATATTTAGGAAAGCAATGGACTGTGAATTAGCAAAAACTCCGCTTTTGACGCAAAGTCCGGCGAAGGTGATTTTCAAATTTTCTCTGCCACTGATTATCGGAGATTTTTGTCAACAGCTCTACAATGCTGTTGATTCTATTGTTGCGGGCAGATTTATTGGCACCAAGGCTTTGGCGGAGCTTGGCGTGGCAAGTCCTATAATGAATATAATTATTTTTTTGCTTATTGGCTTCGCCATGGGCGGTGGCGTAATTATGTCCAGACATTACGGCGATAAGGACTACGGCGCTCTCAAAAAGGTAATGGGCAACGCATTGGTTATCGGCGTAATTTTTACGTTGATTTTGAGCGCGGCTAGCATAGCGCTATCAAGACCGTTTTTGAAATTACTCAACACCAAAGCTACGCTATTGCAAGGCGCGGACAATTATCTGAAAATTGTATTTGCAGGCGCGATATTTACTTATCTTTATAATTTCTACTGTTTTTCCGTAAGAGCTATCGGCGACAGTTTTACGCCGCTAATTTTTTTATTTGTTTCCGTTGCGTTCAATGCAGTATTGGACGTGCTTTTTGTCGTAGTATTTAAGTGGGGTATCAACGGTACTGCAATGGCTACCGTTTTTGCGCAAATGCTCTCGGCAGCGCTTTGCATAATCTATACGCATAAAAGATTTGAGCTTTTACGACTTAAAAAGGACGATTTGAAGTTGAGAAGAGGGATTATATTCGAGATTACTTCCTATTCGCTATCTATGTCGTTGCAACAAGTATTCGTATACGTGAGCAGACTTGCAATACAAGGTCTTGTCAATACTTATCCGGAAAGCGTAGTAGCCGGAGTGAACTCAGGCACGCGACTTGACGCGCTTTTGCAGACGCCAATGCGCGGATACACCAACGCTTTGACTACGTATACCGCTCAAAATATGGGGGCAAAGCAGTACAAGAGAGTTGTACAAGGCTACAAAGCCAGCTGGGTAGCCGTTGCGTTTTTCGGAGTATTTTCCACACTTTTTACCGTCTTGGCAGGAAAGGCATTGGTAGGACTGTTTGACGACAACGCAGAAGTTATCCAAGCGGGTACGGGGTACTTGGTGTCGATAGGTTGGGGATATATGCTTATGTGTATAATTGTGCAGAGTCAAGCCGTATTCAAGGCCGTCGGTATGCTCAAGACTTTTGTATTTTCGACTTTTATTTCCATACTATTCAGAATAATTTTGTCATATCTCTTTGAGCATTTTTGGGGGCTTGACGGCATGTTTTGGGCGCCTACGGCAAGCTGGATTGTCGGAGGTAGCTATTGCTTTATTTGCATGATGGTAGCGTATAAGAAATTTCTTCTTCCGCTTGCAAAACTTCAAGAAGAGTGACGCCAAGAAATCTCATTCGATTAAATAATTATTATAATATTTAGATAATACTTGCGAAGAGTAAGTTTTTATAGTAATATATAGTTAGTATACCATAACGTTTAATGATCAATCATAGCAAGTCATTTTAACCTTAGTGGATAAATCTCAATCGCTTCCAAAGTGTGTAAGGAGCATATATGAAAAAGTTGCGGGTAAATCTCGGCGAAAACAGTTACGACATAATTATAGGCAAAAATCACTTATCCAAGATAGGCGATTACGTACTAAGCAGAGGCGGTAAAGTATTTATAATCAGCGATACCAACGTTGCGCCGATATTTGCAAATACCGTAATAGACTCTCTTGTAAAGAAAGGTTACGAGTGCAAACTTATGGTATTGGAGGCTGGCGAGCCGACAAAGAATATTAAATCTATTTATCCTATTTATTCAAGCATGATAGAATATAATCTTACCCGTCGCGATTTGGTTATTACTCTAGGCGGCGGAGTGATTGGCGACCTTGGCGGTTTTGTCGCTTCGACGTATTTGCGCGGTGTAGACTTTGTACAGGTGCCGACGTCGTTGCTTGCGCAAGTGGACAGTTCGGTAGGCGGTAAGGTTGCCGTAGACTTGCCTGAGGGCAAAAATCTCGTCGGCAGTTTTTATCAACCCAAGTTGGTATTTATCGATACCGACGTTTTATACGACTTGCCCGACGCATTCTATATCGATGGTATGGCGGAAATAATCAAGTACGGTTGTATAAAGGATAAAAGACTTTTTGAAGAACTTGAGTTCATAAAATCGCGCGAAGAATTTATGACGAAAGTTGAGGATATAGTATATACTTGTTGCGACATAAAAAGACGCGTTGTCGAAGTTGACGAAAAGGACAACGGCGAGAGAATGTTGCTCAACTTCGGACATACGTACGGTCACGCTATAGAGAAGTATTACGACTTCACCGGCTATTCTCACGGACAAGCCGTGGCTATCGGTATGGCGTATATCAGCGAAATATCCGAAAGATTGGGACAGACGGCAAAGGGCGTCACGGCGAGAATAGAAAATATATTAAGACAATTTGGCTTGCCGACCGGCGCGCCCGTAAAGGCGGAGAAAGTGCTCGGCGCAATCAAGAGCGACAAAAAGAACTTGGGCAAAGAACTCAACGTGGTTTTGCTAAAGGATATAGGCGAAAGCTATACGTACGCAACGAGTGAGGAATATTTCCTCAAATAATATAGGTTGATATGGACGTAAGAATAACACCGACAAAACTAAAAGGAAGCGTGGCGATTCCGCCTTCAAAGAGCTTGGCGCACAGAGCTATTATCTGCGCTTGTCTTGCGCGTGGGAAAAGTATAATTTCCAACGTGGCTTTGAGCGATGATATTAGCGCAACGATATGCTGTATGCGTAATCTCGGCGCAAAGATAGATATAAAAGACGGTATTTTGGAGATAGAGGGAAATGCCGACAAAATATCTTCTAACTTGCAATTTGATTGCAAAGAGTCGGGGTCTACGTTGAGATTTATCTTGCCTATAGCGTTGGCTTTGAACGAGGGTAATAATACTTTTGTCGGCAAAGGCAAACTTGGCGAAAGACCTATGAAGATATACGAGGAAATTTGCAAGGAGCAAGGCGTTGAGTATATAGATAATTCGCTTGCCAATGAGAAGCGCCTTTTGGATTTGAGCGTTAAGGGAGAGTTGAAGAGCGGAGAGTATCACGTCAACGGAGGAATTAGTTCTCAATTTATCACAGGACTTTTATTTGCTTTGTCTTTGCTTAAGGGTGATAGCAAAATTGTCATAGAGGGCGAATTGCAGTCTAAGGGCTATCTTGACTTGACTTTTTCTGCTCTTGATAAATTCGGAGTTGACATTGTCAATGATGGCTACAAGGTCTTGAATATTAAAGGCGGACAGAGTTATAAGGCTTGCGACTATTATATCGAGGGAGATTATTCGCAATCGGCGTTCTACGAAGTAGCAAAGTATCTTGGCAACGATGTGACTATGCTCGGTCTTAACGCTGACAGCTTGCAAGGCGACAAAGTAATCGTAGACTTTGTGGACAGATTGAGAATAGCGGACGAAAACGAGATATTGACTTTTGACGGAAGTAACTGTCCCGATATAATTCCCGTATTTGCTTTGGCGTGTTGTTTGCGAAAGGGGCATACGGATATAATAAATATATCTAGATTGAGAATAAAAGAATGCGACAGACTTTCTGCGACGGCAGAGGAACTGGGAAAGCTCGGCGCAAAGATAACGCAAGGCGAAGATAGTTTGTCCATTGACGGCATAGATAGGTTGAGTGGAGGAGAAGTAGACAGTCACAATGATCACCGCATGGCAATGATGCTTGCGATAGCGTCAACGGTATCAAGCGGACAGATTACGATAGCCCACGCGCATAGCGTATCCAAGTCGTATCCCAACTTCTTTGACCATTTTATAAGTTTGGGCGGAAAAGTAGAATATAAATTAATATAAATTGAATTAGTGACAGGAGGCGTAAATGAGTACTGTATGGGGCAGTAATATCAAGATAGCAATCTTTGGAGAGTCGCACAGCGAGGCGATAGGCGTTGTAATCGACAATTTGCCGGCAGGTCTGACTTTGGATATGGCGGAGATAAGACGCGAAATGGCGCGCAGAGCGCCCAATGGCGGCGAATATTCCACGCCGAGAAAAGAGGCGGATGAGGTGGAAATCGTCAGCGGATATTTCAATGATAAGACTACGGGTACACCACTTTGCGGTATCATTCGCAATACAAATACAAAGTCGAGCGACTACGACCAACTCAAAGAAGTAGTCAGACCCGGACACAGTGATTTCGGTTACTATTATAAGAGCGGCGGTAACAACGATTATAGAGGCGGAGGACATTCCTCTGGTAGACTGACGGCTACGCTAGTATTTGCCGGCGCGATTTGCAAACAGCTTTTAAGAAAAAAAGACGTTTATGTAGGTTCGCATATATCATCAATCGGAAATATAAAAGACGCTAGATTTGACGCGAGAGTTGAAGCCAATATGCTTGAGCATTTGTCAAGACAAGTCTTCCCGCTTGTCGATACGGGTAAGTTTACGGCTATGGATTATCTTATAAAAGAAGCCAGAGAAGAGGGCGATAGCGTGGGCGGTACGATTGAGTGCGCAGTCGTTGGAGTCCCCGCCGGAGTCGGCGAGCCTTTCTTTGAAAGCGTGGAATCCAAGATTGCCAGTTTGCTTTTCTCAGTACCCGCAGTAAAGGGCGTTGAGTTTGGAAAAGGCTTTGAATTAACCAAAATGAAAGGTAGCAAGGCAAATGATAGCTTCAAATGCTTGGGCAACAAAGTGTTTACCGCCACCAATAACAACGGCGGTATTTTGGGCGGACTTACTACAGGTATGCCTGTAATATTTGACGTGGCGATTAAGCCTACGGCATCAATATTCAAGGAGCAAGATACTATCAACGTTGTGACCGGAGAAAATGTTAAACTTAATCTAAAAGGCAGACACGATTCTTGCATAGTAGTGAGAGCTTTGCCGGTAATCGAAGCGGTCACAGCTATTGCTATATATGATTTAATGAAGAATATGTAGTGGTAAAAGATAAGAGATAAGAAATAAGAGATAAGAGATAAGAGATAAGAGATAATATACTATAATTATACGATCTAGAGTATAGAGATATTAATGAGGCAAACATATGGACGAATTGGATAGACTAAGAGGTCAAATAGATGCGGTTGATAAAGAAATAATTTCGCTCTTTGAGAAGAGAATGGGATTGGTACTAGGCGTTGCGCAGTACAAAAAAGAGCATAACACCGCCGTATTGCAGACATCAAGAGAGGATGAAGTTCTGAAAAAGGCTGTTGAGAATATTCAAAACAAAGATTATTCCGACTCCGCCCGTCAACTTATGGTTGAGATAATGGGGTTAAGTAAGGATTTGCAAAGAAAGAAGATAGTTAAATCCAATCTTATCTCTTATGTTCGCAAACCTCTTGACATAAATGGCAAGAAAGGATATTACGGCGATAAGGGATCCAATTCTCAACAAGCTATGATAGACTTTTTCGGAGATGACAAGGGAGAGAGTTTTGCCACGTTTGAAGATATATTCGTTGCTCTCAAAGAAGACAAGATTCAATACGGAGTTTTGCCTATAGAAAACTCGTCGACCGGCGCGATAACCGAAGTTTACGATTTGCTTCGCAAGTATGGTTTCTTTATCGTAGGCGAGCAATGGCAGGGAATAAATCACTGTCTTTTAGGCGTAACCGGAACAAAACTCGAGGATATTAGAGAGGTGTATTCTCATCCGCAGGCAATCACGCAATGCGACAATTATCTGTCGGGTAGCAAGTGGACGATTATTCCGTATAAATCTACAGCGTCATCGTCAAAATTCGTAGCGGAGCAAAAAGACAAGAGCAAGACTGCTATAGCGTCAAAGCGTAACGCTGAATTATACGGACTTGACGTAATTGCAGAGAATATTCAGTCGCAATCTTGCAATTATACGCGTTTTATCGTTATTGGCAAGAACTTGCTCGAGAGCGATAAGAGCGATAAGACTAGCATAGTCTTTGCCTTAAATTCCACACCCGGAGCGCTCTTTAATGCTTTGAAGTATTTTGCAAAGAACGGCATTAACTTGCTCAATATAGAATCTCGACCGGTAGAGAATTCTCCGGAGAGGTATTATTTTTACGTTGATTTGGAGTACCCTTGCAACTCGTCTAAGCTCAACGAGGCGCTAGAGTACGTAGCAGAGGTATCTTCTTTCTTTGAGATTATCGGAGAGTATGCAAAAGGTCAAAGGGTGTAAAATGAAAAAGTATTGCGTAATTGGCGAAAAACTCACACATACGATGTCGCCTCAGATACATAGCGCATATTTTGCTTATCACAAAATGGACGCTGATTACGGCGTGACGCAGATAGCTATGCAGAATATGCTTGATAACTGTAAGGAAACGCTTTTGCGATACGACGGTTTTAACGTAACCGTACCGTATAAAGAAAAGATAATCAAATATCTTGACGGTATGTCGCAAGAGGCGAAGAAGATTGGCGCGGTAAATACCGTAAAAAATGACGATGGCAAGTTGTACGGATATAATACCGATCCTTACGGCTTTGAAGGCATGCTCAATGCCAACAAAGTTAAGATAAAAGACAAGACTTTCGTTATACTCGGTAGCGGTGGCGCATGTAAATCTGTGTACTATATTTTGAAACAGCGCGGCGCAAAGACAGTCAAGATTGCCACGCGCGATGAGAATAAAAAAGGCGTTGAAGATTTTATTACTTATCGCGAGCTTGAGAGTTTTAAGGGCGATACGATTGTCAATACCACGCCTGTGGGTATGTTTCCAAACGTGGACGGCTGTCCTGTCACAGACGAAGTGATATGCAATTTTGACAACGTTGCAGACATTGTATACAATCCTGTGTATACCAAACTTTTGCAAAATGCCGTTAGACTTGGTAAAAAAGCTGTAGGCGGTCTATATATGTTGGTCGCGCAAGCAATGAAGTCGCAAGAAATTTGGAATAACACTTTGTTAGACGAAGCGTTGACAAAAGATATTTACAATACTTTAATGAAAGAATATTATTGCAAAAACGGCGGAAATATTTATCTTACTGGAATAATGTCTTGCGGAAAAACAACAAAGGGCAAGAAAGTTGCAAAACTGCTCGGTTGGGACTTTGTAGACGCAGATGATTATATCCGTCAGATATCCGGCAAGAGTATAAGCGAGCTTTTCGACGAGGGCGAAGACGTATTTAGAGATTGGGAAAGCAAGGCTATAGAACAACTGTCGCACAAGAAAAATCTCGTAGTTGCTACCGGCGGTGGCGCGATACTAAGGGACGTCAACGTCAGCGCTATGCGTTTGAGCGGAGTTATAGTGCTTATCGAGAGAAAAATCGACGATATTGTCGCAGACGTTCGTACCGATACTCGCCCGCTTCTTAAAGAGGGGGCTCAAAAGTTGAGAGAAATATATGATAGCAGAAAGGATAGGTATTATTCTTCGTGCGATTACGTTGTCAAAAGCCATGAATACGATATGGTCAAGACTGTTAACGATATTGTAAAAATAGTAAAATAACTTGTCTTAAATTATGGATGAAATAGGTGAATTATGAAAAAGATTATGATTATCAACGGCGTAAATCTCAATATGCTTGGCATAAGGGAAAAGGGCGTCTATGGGACTTTGGATTATAAAGGCTTGCGCGATTATATTTCCGAAAAGTGCAAAGGTATTGACGCTGAGTTGGACTTCTTTCAATCAAATTGCGAGGGTGAAGTCGTGACGTGTCTGCATAATTGCTATTTTAATTCTTACGACGGCGCGGTAATCAATCCCGGCGCTCATACTCATTACAGTTATGCTATTTATGACGCGATAAAGGCTATTGCTCCGATACCCGTAGTCGAAGTGCATATATCGGATATTCATTCAAGAGAAGCGTTCAGGCAGGTGTCTGTCACGGCTCCCGCGTGTGTGGCTCAAATTGCAGGCAAAGGTTATGACGGCTACGTTGAGGCTGTTAAGCTGCTAGCCGATCTTAAGTAAAATCTTTATAATTGCGAAACTAAAAAGGAAAGATTATGAAAAAGGATAAGGTAATTACAATAGTTGGTTTGGGAGTAGTGGGCGGTTCTTACGCTATTGCTCTCTCTAAGAAAGGTTACACTGTATACGGTGTAAATAGGTCTTCCCAAAGTATAAATGACGCGATTGCTTGCGGTGCTATCAAAGACGGCGGAAATACCCCCGAGAAGTTTTTTCCGCTAAGCGACGTAATAATTATTGCTTTATATCCCAATCAAATAGTAAATTATCTAGAGCAATACGGCAAGTATATCAAAAAAGGCTGTTTGATAAGCGATGTTGCAGGTATAAAGAGCCTCTTTGTAGACGATATAAATAAGCGAGTGCCGGACGGATGTGAATTCTTGTTTTGTCACCCAATGGCTGGAAGAGAAAAGCGCGGATTTAAGTATGCTGACGATAAGGTTTTGCAGGGCGCTAACTTCTTAATCGTATCCACGAATAATACTACGCAATCGGCAATCGACAGAATGAGCGTAATTGTCAAGGATATAGGATTTGGCAGAATACGTATTACCGACGTCGAAACTCACGATAAGGTAATCGCATACACTTCACAACTTCCGCATGCTATCGCGGTTGCTCTCATCAACAGTGACGACGAGAATAGCGATACGGCAAGTTACATAGGCGACAGTTATCGCGATTTAACAAGAATTGCCAATATCAACGAAGATTTGTGGAGCGAACTGTTTTTGGGAAACAAAGAGAATCTCATATCCACTATTACTTGTTTTGAAACTCAGCTTGCAAGTATAAAACAAGCGCTTCTAGATAACGACGCGCAAACTTTGAAGTCTGCTTTTATTAAGTCCTCCGAAAGGCGTCTTGCTTTAGAAAAGAAAAAATCTGATATTTAACAAATTGAACAATGTTCAATTTGTTAAATTGTTGTTTTTAATCTATAAATCAACGTTAGATAACAGTAGCGGAGCGGTGTTAAATCATTCCGCTATTATCTTTTTAAGAACGCTCAGAATATTGAAAAATATGCTTAAAATATTTATTATAGGTCGATTATTTTTATTTTTACAACATACTGAACATTGTTCAAATATAATTCGAACGGCGCAAATTGCATTTTCGGAGACAAGACGATAAATTATCTTGCGAGTTGAGATAAATTTCATATATATTTGATATTTCTAATGCATACGCAAATGTGCGTAATTATTATTAAATGTATTTGACAGAATATATTTGACAGAAAATTTTCAATATGTTATCATTTAGTTACTAATTATTTTATAAAATAATTTTAGTGATATTTAAGCAAATAAGGAAATTGAAATGGCGGAGAAAAACAAAAAAATCAACGTAGAACAGATGTCTATGTTTGACGATCAGGAGAATGCTAAGAAAGCAGGCTCGACTTCTTCGACCAAAACGGTCAAAAAATCAACCGATAATTCTGCAAATAACGATACGAACAGCGATACGCCGAAAAAGACTGTTGTAGTAAAGAAAGTAGTCAAGAAAGTAGTTAAAAAACCCGAAGACAGCCAAAATGCCGGAGGAGAGGTAAAAAACAATTCGACTGCAACGTCTAACGTTTCTGAAACTACTTACGTCAATTCAGAGGGCAAGACTGTAAAAAAAGTCGTTGTTAAAAAGGTAGTCGCAAAAGCAAAACCTTCGGAAGAAAAAAAGGCTGAAGAAAAGTCAGCCGTCGCAGATGAGGCGGAGGCAAGTTCTGTCGTAAATAATAAGGCGGAAAATCAAGTCGCAAATAAAGTTTTGGAAGTAAAGAAGGCTGTAGAAAATATCAACGCCGATAAGGCAGACGGGGCGGCTCAACCTGTCGATAATAAAGCTCAGGAAGAGAAAAAAGAAGACGTTGCCCAAAACGTTGACCTTAAGGCGCAAAAGAAAGCGGAGAAAGCCGCAAAAAAAGCGGAAGATAAGCAAAGAGCTAAAGCGTTAAAAGAAAAAGCAAAGAAGTATAAGACTTTAGAGTTTGTACACGTAGAAACTACTGCAAAGCAAGGACTTAACGACGAACAAATTGAAGAAAGACAGTTGAGAGGAATGACCAACTATCAGGACAATACAATCTCGAAGTCTTATCTTAAAATTTTTACGTCCAATATATTTACGCTCTTTAACTTGGTAAATATCTTTTTGGTATGTCTGCTTATCGTTTTCAACGGACAGATAAAGAATATGTTATTTGCGGGCATTGCGCTAGTCAACCTTGTCATTGGTATTTTCCAAGAGATACGTTCTAAGCGCGCTCTTGACAAACTCACGTTGGTATCAGCTCCATCTATAGAAGCGGTGCGTAACGGCGAGGTCGTGAGCATATCAACAGACCAAATAGTAATAGACGATATAATCATACTTAAGCAAGGAAGTCAAATTCCTACGGACTGCATAGTCGTGAGCGGAGAATGCGAAGCCAATGAATCGCTTCTTACGGGCGAGCAGGATGATATACATAAAGGACTTGGCGATCAGTTGATGTCGGGTAGTTTTATTCAAGCCGGCACTTGCAGAGCAAGAGTTATAGCAGTCGGAGAAGACACTTACGCGGCAAAACTTATGAGCGACGCAAAGAAGTTCAAGAAGTCCAAGTCGGAACTCATGCGTTCGATAAATTGGATTATCAGAATAGCTACAATAATTATCTTCCCATTGGGAATTGCGATGTTCTTCACCAATATGAAGTATTCGACAAGTACTTCAGGTGCAGTCACCAGTACCGTATCGTCAGTTATCGGTATGATTCCGGAAGGCTTGGTAATGTTGACGTCTATAGCATTGGCGCTCGGTATTATCAGACTTGCCAAGAAGCGTACTCTTGTACAAGACTTATATTCAATCGAAGCGCTTGCGAGAGTAGACGTGCTTTGTCTTGACAAGACGGGTACTATCACCGAGGGTACGATGCAGGTGGAAACAGTTCACGTATATTCGTCTATGTGCGGTTCTGCGGACGACATAATGGCCAACATGGTCAAAGCTCTTGGAGCAAATAACGCGACATTCGAAGCGTGTCAAGAATATTTCTCTTCTAACGAAACTTTCAAAGTGGCAAAACTCATGCCGTTCTCATCGGCAAGAAAGTGGAGCGGAGTAAGTTTTGACGGCGTGGGTACGTTCATAGTAGGCGCTCCTGAGTTCGTACTCAAAGATAGGTATGACCTTGTTGAGCGTAACGTCAACGAATACGCTATGCAGGGATACAGAGTTTTGGTACTCGTCAATACCGGCGAAGAACTCAAAGACAGCCAAATGGATCCAAATCAAATGAATCTCATTGCGCTCATAGTATTGAGCGATAAAATAAGAAGTACGGCTCCCGCCACGTTCGATTATTTTGAACAGCAGGGCGTTGAGCTCAAAGTAATTTCCGGCGATAATCCGCTTACGGTATCTAAAGTAGCCGAGAGAGCGGGACTTAGGAATGCAGAAAAGTACGTCGATGCATCCGTTGATTTAGACACGACGGAAAAAATATACGAAGCGGTAGAGAAATATACCGTATTCGGTAGAGTTACGCCCAGTCAGAAAAAAGAATTAGTTGCAGCAATTAAGGCTCACGGACATACGGTCGGTATGACGGGCGACGGTGTCAACGACGTTATGGCGCTAAAAGAAGCCGACTGTTCTATAGCAATGGCAAGCGGTTCTGACGCGAGCCGTAACGTTGCTCAACTCGTATTGCTCGACTCCGACTTCTCGGCGTTGCCAAGCGTTGTTAGCGAAGGTAGAAGAGTTATCAACAATATAGAAAGAGCTTCGTCGCTATTCCTAGTAAAGACAACTTTTAGCGCGGTACTTTCGTTGTTACTTATTTTGTTCCAGTTTGCAACGTATCCATTCGAACCTATTCAGCTCACGCTTATCAATACGTTGTTCGTAGGCGTACCATCGTTCATATTGGCGCTTGAGCCAAACGACAGAAGAGTTAAGGGTAACTTCCTAAGCAAGGTCTTCAAACGAGCCTTGCCGGCAGGACTTACGGTCGCGTTTGCAATTATACTCGTATGTTATATGTACAACGATATAGGCTTTGACGTATCTCCGCAAATATCGACGATGAGCGTATTTATTACCGCTTCTGTGTCCTATATAGTTTTGGTACAGGTATGTATGCCGTATACAAAAGACAAGATATTTATGCTTGCGTTATTGCTTGTAGCGTTCATATTCGTAGTCAGCAATTCCTTCCTGAGCGAGAAGTTCTCTTTGGTGTCGCTATATCCGGATATGATAATCAAACTTACGATAATAATAATTTGCATAGTGCCTATAATGGCGTTGATGCGCGTAGAGATAGAAGCATTCAAGGCGCTCTTCAAGGAGACGGGTGGCTTCATCAACAAAGAGAAAAACAAGGTCAAAGAGTTCTTCAACAGATTTGACAATAAGAAATAATAAGGAGTTTTGTTAATGACTAATGAAAAAGTATTGGTAATCGACTTTGGCGGTCAATACAACCAACTTATCGCACGAAGAGTAAGAGAACACAACGTGTATTGCGAGATGTATCCGTACACAATTTCCATTGAGAAGATTAAGGCGCTAAATCCAATAGGTATTATCTTTACGGGCGGCCCCAACAGCGTATACGAGGACGGCGCTCCGAGAATAGATAAAGAGATTTTCGAGCTTGGCGTGCCGATACTTGGAATTTGCTACGGATGTCAGCTTATAGCTTATACGCTAGGCGGTAAAGTAGAACACGCTGAAAAGAGAGAATACGGCAGACAGGAAGCAAAATACAATACTGACAGTTTGCTTTTCAAAGGTCTTGACAAAAAGGGTATTTGCTGGATGAGCCATACCGACCACGTTGCTCAGCTTCCGGAGGGATTCGAAGTGACGGCAAGCACTGACACTTGCAAGGTAGCGGCTTTTGAAAACAAGCAAAAGGCTATTTACGGCATGCAATATCATCCTGAAGTAATGCATACTCATCAAGGCTTGGATATGCTCAAAAACTTCTTGTATAATATCGTCAAGGCGAAAGGCGATTGGACGATGTCCAACTTTGTTAATAAATCCGTTGCAGAACTCAAGGCAAAGATTGGCGACAAGAAAGTGCTTTGCGCTTTTAGCGGCGGCGTAGATTCCGCAGTTGCCGCAACGCTTATTCACAAGGCTGTAGGAGACCAACTTACCTGTATATTCGTAGACCACGGTCTTTTGAGAAAGAACGAGGCGCAAGAAGTAATGAAAGTATTCAAAGAAGATATGGGTATGAACGTCATACTTGCAGACGCGTCGAAGAGATTTTTGGAGAAGTTGAGCGGAGTAAAAGATCCCGAAAAGAAGAGAAAGATAATAGGCAAAGAGTTTATAGACGTATTTGAAATAGAGGCAAAGAAAATCGGCGCGGTAGATTATCTCGTACAGGGTACGATTTATCCCGACGTAATAGAATCGGGACTTGGCAGTAGCGCCGTAATAAAATCTCACCACAACGTAGGCGGACTTCCTAGCGTAGTCAACTTCAAAGAAATCGTAGAACCGCTTAGAGATTTGTTTAAGGACGAAGTTAGAAAAGTAGGTTTTGAGTTGGGACTTCCGCATGACGTCGTAATGCGTCAGCCGTTCCCGGGACCGGGACTTGCGATTAGAATAATTGGCGATATTACCGAGGACAAGTTGGAAATTTTGAGGGAAGCTGACTATATCTTTAGAGAAGAGATCAAACTCAACGGACTTGCCGATCAGATATGGCAGTATTTCGCAGTACTTACCGATATGCGTAGCGTTGGCGTAATGGGCGATAGCCGTACGTATGACTATACGTTGGTATTGAGAGGCGTAACTTCCGTAGACGCTATGACCGCGGACTGGGCTAGGATACCTTATGACGTACTCGAAAAGATTTCCACGAGAATTGTCAATGAAGTCAAACATATCAATAGAATAGCATACGATATTACGTCGAAGCCGCCGGCTACGATTGAGTGGGAATGATGTGTTCGGCTCAAAGAGAGGCTAGTCAAAACTAAAATGC
>CAJTPC010000027.1:0-16650 GCA_910578245.1 uncultured Christensenella sp.
TGAGATATCTGTATCCGCCTCTCGGCAATCCCCCCAATCTCAATTCGCCTACGGCAATCCTTTTTAAGAATTTGACTTCCCTATCTACCGCCTCGAACATTTTTCTTATTTGACGATTTTTACCTTCGGTAATCGTCACCTGTAATTTTGATTCTTCATTCTTATACTCAATCAACTTGACTTTACATCTCTTGGTCTTTTCTCCGTCAACCATTACGCCTTTTCTCAACTGAGCCAATTTATGCTCCGGCATTTCTCCGTCAACCTTGACTAAATATGTCTTGGGTATCTCATAACTCGGATGCGTGAGCTTATAGGCGAGATCGCCGTCGTTGGTCATCAATAACAAGCCTTCGGTATCATAGTCAAGTCTACCCACCGGTATTAGGTGCGGAATATTTAGTTCTTGCAGATAGTCGTATATGGTTTTTCTTCCTTTCTCATCACTAACGGTTGTGATACAGCCTTTTGGCTTGTAAAATAGCACGTAAGCGTAATCGCTTACAGCCTTAACAATCTTATCGTCAAGCATAACGGTGTCATTCTTTTCATTGATTGAAGAACCGAGTTCCTTGACGACTTTACCGTTCACCTTTACTCTACCTTCTTCAATTAATTTGTCCGCTCCACGCCGTGACGCCACTCCCGTCGAAGCTAAATATTTGTTTAATCTCTCCATTTTCTACGCTTACACGCATTTCTCCCGTATAAGCGGAAAGTTTGCGCAAAACTCCTATATCGTCAATTTCTTCCATATTAACAATATTTGCGCTAAAAAGCAAACGATTATCGTTATAAAACTGCATTTTTCCTATGATAGAATTATCGCTAAGAGGCGTTGTAAGGTCTTGATTAATATCAAAAAAGCACTTTATCCCCATAATCTCGCCATCTTTCAGCGGTAAAACAAGATCATTTTGCAAAGCAATATTATAGTTTTTGCCTTCAATTTGCAAAGTTTGCAAAATATCTCCCTGATTTCCGACATTTACAGGCGAATAATTGGCAAATGCCTTGTCAAAATTAAGCGCGCTGGCATTATAGTGATCATATACGTTAAGCACAACGCAAATCAGTTGCATACCGTTTCTTTCGGCTGAAGTTACCAAACAACGCCCAGAATCCTTTGTAAAGCCTGTTTTTATGCCGTTTGCCCCGTCGTAAAGACTCAACATCTTATTTTTATTGGCAAAATAATAAGTCGGGTGACTTGAATTTGCTTTAACGGTATACATTTTGCTACTTACTATAATCTTAAAAGTTTCGTTTTGCATCGCAACTGCCGATATTACAGCCAAATCATAAGCAGACGTATAGTGATTATCGACGTGTAGCCCGTGCGGATTTTCAAAATGAGTATTTTCAAGCCCCAATTCTTCAGTCTTATCATTCATCATTTCCACAAACTTTTCAACGCTTCCGCCCGTAGCTATTGCTAAAGCCGTTGCCGCGTCGTTACCGCTTCTCAGCATCAATCCATACAACAAGTCCCGAATTGTCCATATTTCTTTACTCTTCAAATATATAGAAGACCCCTCAACTCCGACAGCTTGGTCAGGAATCGTAAACTCTTTGTCAAGATCTTCGTTCTCTATTACGACAAGCGCAGTCATGATCTTAGTAGTACTTGCCATCTCCAATCTTACGTCTTTATTCTCCTGAGAAAGTACTCTCAAGGTCGATGCTTCAATAACCGCCATTGAGTGGGATTTATTGACATACGACACTTCTTCGTCATTTTTATTTTTGATATAAAAGTTTGCGTCTTTATGATAATCGTTTTGTCCGTCGGGAGCAATAGCGTTAGTATTTGCAAAAAAATCATTGCTTGTTATACTAAATGCTTCCGCAAAACTAAAAATTATATAATTAATTAAAATTATGGCAATTAATATAAATATAGTTTTGAAAATTGTCTTAATTGAGAAATATTTACCCATTATTTTTTATCCTTTACTAAATTTATCGTAGCAGAAATCAAATCTTTCCACTTGTCGGAAGTTGTCTTTTCGTCTACCTTAACAAGCATAGGCTGGTTATCGTAAAACACCAAAAAGCCCATAGGAGACATAGATATTCCGCCCCCGCCACCTCCGGCATAAGGCTGGAGTTGTCCGCTTTTTGTAGGCTGCCCTTCTTTAGTTTGACCGCCTCCCCCTCCGCTAACAAATCCTACGGATACTTTTGCAAGCGGAATTGCCATAGTTCCATCTTCAAGGTAAATCGGCTTAAATATCATATCCTCACTTTGCACAAGACCTCTTAAGTTATCGATGGTATTATTCATAATCTCTTGTAATGAATTGTCGATATTGTCCATAAAATATACTCCTTATAATATTTAATTTCATGAATATTATGCGTAATAAAATTGAAAATATTTTATATTTTTACTTGATATTTTCCCTTAATCGAAATGGCGTAAAGTGCGTAAAATAAAATCTTTAATATGGTCAAACCTCCAATTTCGCAAGAAGCGTCGATTCCGTTAAACTTACTTTCTTCACTAACGTTCTTAAGTTGAAAGTTGTTGATTTTCAACTTATTACTATTAGTTGCCATTAAAGTGTTAGATATTATCGTTATTGCGCCGTCAAATATTGCCCTATTCTTTGCCTCTTCAAAGTTTGCGCCGTAATTTACTGTCAAACTTTTTATAGTTACTTCAGGCCTTTTACTCCACAAATTAGAAAAGAATGCGCTTTTTCTTAATTTTTTCTTATTTTTCTTGCTTTTTTCGTCATTATAATTAGCATTAATGACTTTTAACGCTTTTTTATTTATTTGATAATAAAACTTATTTTCGCATACAAATAATTTTACACACATCACTTCAAAGCAGTCCAACACGTAACACTTAATACAAATGCTCATATTATTTGCGTCAACTCTTAAAGTTAATCTTATTCCGTATAAAATCACAAATACGAAAAATTCCAACAATAATATAAGTATAAATGCCAAAATCAGCCACCACATACGCTTATTTTGTGTCGTATTATTGAAATTATTTATTATGATATAAAAAAACGGATATAGAACTAATCTATATCCGAAAATATTAATATTAAGAATCTTACGTCACTATATTATCATCCTCATCGTCGATTGAAGGAGTATCAACAACGTCGCTCGCTACTTCTCTTTCGACATATTCCTCTCCGTTGCCTTTTACCGTCTCAAGCTCTTCACCTTGTAAGAATTCCGGAATTTCATTCATATCAATCATTTCATTGAGTTCCTCGTCGTTTTCATCCTCGAATTTATCGCCCAAAATACGTTCTCTATACAAGCCTTCAGTCTGGATATTAAAGTTGCTAAATTCAACAAGACGGCGCATAATTTCGTCATAATCAGGCAATTCGTCCAAACTCTTTAATTGGAATTTTTTCAAAAACTCATCTGTAGTACCGTACAAAATCGGCTTACCCGGAGCGTCTTTATATCCGCACGTCTTTATCATATCGATTTTAAGCAGTACTCCCAACGCATAATCCGCGCTTGTACTTCTTGTATCCTCGATTTCCGCCCTTGTAATAGGCTGTCGGTATGCTATAATAGCAAGCACTTCGAGCAAAATTTTTGACAGTTCCTTTTCTCTGACAGGTCGCAACATATCGCTGACAATTTCGCCGTACTTACTATTGGATGCAAATTGCAACTTATCATTGAATATATCCAACACGATACCGCTATCTCCGCTATACTTTTTTGCCAATTCATCAATAGCTGAATTTAAGTCTTTTCGACTGACGTCTTCGGGAAGGCTATTGAGTATTTCGCTTCTTTTTAGAGGCACTCCGGCTGAAAATAATATTGCTTCCAGAGTCTGTAATAAATTATCCATATCAATATGCTTCCTCCGTTTGTTTTAATTGTTGCATATCTAAATTTTCCTTATCAACGCTATCGTTTAGCATAATCAATATATCGTCGGCAAAATTCTTTTGCATAACGGTTACTATCTGCTTCTTCATTAATTCTAACAGAGCTTGAAAAGTTGTGATAACTTCGCTTTTGGTAATATCTTTTTCAAAGAGATTATTAAATACGACAGATTTCTTTTCAAGTACAACTTTTGAGATATACTCAATCTTATCTGCTACGGTGAATCTATCCTTTTGTATCTTCTTGGTTGCTTGGCGTTGTTCTTTTTCCGTCATTTGCAACAAAATTTTACCGTACGCTTCAATCAACTTATCAAAAGAAAAGTCATTAACTACGATTATCGCATCGGCGTTAGTAAACTTCGGTTTGCGATAGAATTTATTCAACGTTTCTTTTTCCTTGAGTTTTACCGCTTGATTTTTGAACATCTCAAACATCAAAAGTCTGCGTCTTAGCTCCATTTCAGGGTCAAGCGCATCATCTTCATAATACTCTTCGTCAAACGTTTCTACGACAGGTAAACATGCTCGCGATTTAATTTCCAACAACGTTGCGGCAATAACTATGTACTCGCTGGCCTCCTCCATATCAAGTTTATCAACTTGCTCCATATGGCGTATGTACGGATCGGTAATTTGAGCCAATGGGAACGTCTTGATATCGTATCTACCGTCTCGAATAATAAGTTCGTACAAAAGTTCTATCGGACCGCTAAAATCTTGTATATTTAGAATAATATTATTAGCCGGATGATTTTTTTCATAAAAGTTTGCCATTTATCACCCCAATAATATTCCTTTCGGCAATCCGAAAATCAATTCAAATAGTCTGCCTAAGCCCTTGCTCGCAAAATTAATCATAGTTGAAATAATATTTACTTGAGGTATAAATCTTCCCAATACAAAACATATCAGCAAAAGTCCAAGCATAACCTTAGATCCATGGTTGTACATAAAGTTGACGTACTTATTATTTGGCTTTGTAAGCGTTTCAATAACTCTAAATCCGTCAAGTGGATATATCGGCAATAAGTTGAACACCATTAAAGCAACGTTAAACGCAATCGTCAATTGAAATAGATACAACAAGAAATACACCAAATACGCAACGCCCCTACTAATGCTACCTACAGTAATCACTATTTTCATGAGTATTGCCAAGCAAAGCGTACCTATTATCGCCATAATCAAGTTGAAAGTTACGCCCGCTAAAGCAGTAAAAACCATACCCTTTTTATAATTCTTGAAGTTCCTAGGGTCAATAGGCACAGGCTTAGCCCAACCGAATCCCACGAGCAACATCATGGCAAATCCTATAATATCAAAGTGCTTTACCGGATTAGGCGAAAGTCTGCCCATAAACTTTGCAGTCTTATCTCCGTTCCAAAGCGCAACATAACCGTGTGACAGTTCGTGACCTATTATCGCAACAATCATTGAAATTAGATATGCAATAATGCACAATATCGCCATACCAAAGCCAAGGTCTTGAATGACACTGTTTTGAGTAATCATTTGAATAAATGAAACCATTGTATCTCCTATCAACAGCAATTACTACATTTGAGCTGTTGAACATAATTCTACATTTATATTATAAAATAAATTCCCATTCAAGTCAATGATATACTTGATTTTTGACATTGATTTTATATTTAAGATAAAGTAAGACTTAAAAAAGACGGAATTTTAACATAAACTCCGTCTTTTTCTTTTAATTACTGAAATTTTCGCTTTACCACTCTCCTGTAACGTCCTTTATAAAATCTAGGAAAGTACTCTTTTTTGCGTCTTGCATAGCAATAATATCCACGCTACACTCCTGTCCGTCCATTTGATATACAGCCTTACCTACAATGTCGCCTTTCTTTATCGGAGCTTTAATTTCTTTAGGTAATACTAATTGCAAATCTTCTGCAGTCACGCCCACCTTTGAGAATTTAGTAATATTTTCAGCGCAAGCAACTTCAATGGACTTAACGGGAGATTTCTTTACGTTAACGCTACCCAATACGTCTCCTTTCTTGTAAAAAATCTTGTTGACGTAATTTGCAAAGGAGTAGTCAAACATGGCTCTGACTTGATTAAATCTTGACTTACTGTCAGTTCCGCCTACCAAAGTAGCGACAACTTTCATGCCGTTACGCTCGGCGCAAGCAGATAGACAGTGTCCAGCTTTGTCGGTATATCCCGTCTTGCCGCCCTTGCAACCGCTGTATTGCTTAATTAGCTTGTTGGTATTGACAAATTGCGTAATTCTTCCCGATGGATGTTGATAGTCTTCAAGCCATACGCTGGCGTACTCAAAATACTTATCGTGGCTCATTAGACTACGCGTCATAATATTGACGTCTTTTGCCGTAGAATACTGCTCGCTCTCGCTGGGAAGTCCTGTACAGTTGGCAAATTTAGTGTTTTTCATTCCAAGCTGGCTGGCTTTTTCATTCATCATTGTAACAAAGCCCTCAACGCTTCCTGCTATACGCTCTGCCATTGCGTATGAAGCGTCATTGGCAGATACTACGATTATGCCCTTAAGCAAGTCGTTGACACTATAGCTTGCTCCTGTGTCCAAAAACATCTGGCTACCGCCCATGGAGCTGGCCTGAGGAGAAATAGTTATCATTTCGTCATAGCTTAGTTTTCCTTCATCTATTGCTTCAAATACTAGATTCGCCGTCATAATCTTAACCATACTTGCAATTTCATGCTTAGCGTCCGCATTATACTCATACAATACCTCTCCCGTATAATATTCGGTCAAGCATTCGCCAAAACCATTTGGTTGAAGAGGCAAATCGCCCGTAGCCAAGGTATCGCACGATGCGCTTGCGCTCATACCCATTGGGAAAACGACAAGCAATGCTAAAACCATAAGCAAAGACGTAAATAAAATTTTCTTTTTCATATCATACTCCTAATTATTGTTTTACCCTAGTGTGTCGCAAGAAACAATTTTTATGCCAAAATTACAATATAAGACATATATTTGCCTTGAAGATGTATTAAAATTGACGTATGGATCAAAAAATTTATTCATATATGCTATCTATTGGACTGCGTCCTAAATGCTCAGGTTACAAATACATATTTGACCTTGTAAAAATACAGACGCGCGGAACTGAAATATTACCGCTCAAACTCAACGGATACGTCGTACTGTCAAAAAAATACGGCAAATCCGTCTGCGCTATAGATAAGAATATCCAAAACTGTATCTCCAAAGCATGGCTAGACGGCGACGTTGAAACGCTGTATAGAGAATTTGGCAATACCATTGACATTGACAAAGGTAAGCCGACTTCAAAGCAATTAATAATGCATATATGCGATAGAATTTTGTCAAGCTAAATAATTTGTCATATTTTGTCTACAATGCAAATAGAATTTAATATAACTATCAAAAAAAGGCAATATTATGACAAAAAACAATAAGTTCAAGTTCAAACTTAATAAAGGCGTAGCAACTCCGTTTATTAAAAACTTCTTTAGGGATAACAAATTATTTTTAATAACTTTTTTTGGTCTATACTTAGCAATCTTTGCAATATCGATATTTATTGTATACAACTTTCAAGAACAACTGTGTCACAATAATTACTATCAAATGTTACTTGAAGGAAATTACAGTTATTTCAAAGTTACGCTAACTTACGTACTCTTTAATATACTTTTTGCATTTTGCGCTATGATAACTTACCGCAAAAAATTTGCATTTGCAATAATGTACTTTGTTGTTACATTCATAGCCTATCGTCTTGCGGTCAACATCGTCGGCAGTTGGCTGGAATACAGACTGATTATAAATATATTAAACGCAGTATTGTTTTACTTTATTATCAATACAATATACGTAATAACTATAGTTCTAATAATCTCGCATATCAACACTAATTATCTATATTGCAATGACAGATGCCCGATGACCTTGAAAAGTATCTTTAAGTTTTCTGTCATAACAACGGTCATTACTTCGATTTGTATTATTATCTGCACTGTGGTTTTGCCGTTGATACTTTGTAAGATACTTTTCTAACGCGTCTATACTCATTTATTCCATTTATAAATGTTATCATCAAACTTCTAAAAAACATATTGATTATAGAATAAACATAGCATAAAAAAAGGAGTACCCTTTCGGATACTCCTTAAACAATTATTTTGCATATTCAACTTGTCTAACTTCTCTAATGACGTTGACTTTGATTTGACCGGGATATTCAAGTTCCGCTTCAATCTTCTTGGCAATTTCTTTTGCCATAAAGGTCGTTGCCTCATCGTTGACCACTTCTGGCTTGACGATTACTCTAATCTCTCTACCCGCTTGAATTGCATACGACTGTTCTACGCCGTCAAAGGAATTTGCAACTCCCTCCAGCTTTTCAAGTCTTTTGACGTAATTCTCAAGCGATTCTCTTCTTGCTCCGGGTCTTGCTCCCGAAATAGAGTCTGCGGCTTGCACTATAATAGCCTCCAAAGTTTGAGGTTCTACATCGCCGTGGTGAGCCTCAATTGCGTGAATAACATTGCGTTGTTCCTTAAACTTCTTAGCAATGTCTACGCCAATCGTGACGTGAGTACCTTCCACTTCATGGTCGACAGCTTTACCTATATCGTGCAACAAACCTGCTCTCTTCGCTACCTTAACGTCTGCGCCCAATTCTGCGGCCATCATACCTGCCAAGTAACTTACTTCCAAAGAGTGCTTAAGCACGTTTTGTCCGTAGCTGGTACGGTATTTCAATCTGCCTAGCAACTTGATAATCTCCGGATGCAAACCGTATACATTGGCTTCAAACGCCGCGTTCTCGCCGGCTTCTTTCATTTGTTGCTCTATCTCTCTCTTTACTTTCTCAACGGTTTCTTCAATCTTTGCAGGATGTATTCTTCCGTCAGAAACCAATCTTTCGATAGTCAACTTTGCAATCTCTCTTCTCACAGGGTCAAAACCGGATACCGTTACTACGTCCGGAGTATCGTCAATAATTAAATCAACGCCCGTGGAATTTTCAATAGCTCTTATATTTCTACCTACTCTACCGATAAGTCTACCCTTCATATCTTCATTAGGCAACTCTACGACCGATACGGCAATTTCCGATGCGTGGTCGGCTGAACATCTCTGAATTGCAAGACCAATAATATTTTTAGCTTTTTTATCGGCCTCGTCCTTTGCCTTTTGCTCAATTTCCTTGACTTTTACGACAGCGTCTTTCTTTGCTTCGTCCAAAAGCTCGTCCATGAGTATTTGCTTCGCCTCGTCTTGCGTAAGTTTTGCGACTTTTTCAAGTTCTGACAGCATATTGGCATGAGCATTTTGCAACTCTTGCTCAATTTCGTCAAGTTCTCTTTCTTTGCTCTCTAATTGTTTCTTCTTTTCGTCAATTAAATCAGATTTTTTATCAATAGCCATTTCTCTTTTGATGAGCTGATCTTCTCTTTGCGCAACTCTCTGCTCATTTCTGGCTATTTCTGCTTTCTGCTCTCTTGACTGATTGTCTAACTCCTTACGGAGTCTGTTCTGCTCTTCTTTTACTTCCTTGAGATAAGTCTTAGATTCATCGCGAGCTTCCTTTTTCATTCTCTCGCACTCTTCCTTAACACCGCCGACTGTTTTCTTCGTATACGACTTATATATCAAAATGCCTATTCCTATACCGCCGCCAAGACATAGTATGATAGCGAGCACAAGACCTATAGCCCATCCTATATTTCCGTCTGTCCCAAGGAGAAAATCAAAGCAATTCATACTGAATTTCATCTTTGCCTCCTATATTAAATTGTTAAGTTTCAACATAAAAATATTTATGCAAGTTAATTATAGCCTATTTATTGCAGTAAAGTCAATAGTAATTATATCAATATTTTACTCTTCTTGAGCCTTTTGCATAATCTTTGATCTTATTTCCTGCGCAACTTCCGGATTATCGTCAAGGTATTGAATAGTCTTATCTCTTCCCTGACCTATCTTTTCGTCATTGTAGCTTATCCAAGAGCCGCTCTTTTTCAAAATATCCATAGCTACGCCCATGTCAACAAGACAGCCGTTGGCGGAAATACCTTTGCCAAAAATTATGTCAAATTCTGCCGTTTTGAAAGGAGGCGCAACTTTATTCTTTACGACTTTTGCCTTTGCTCTGCTACCTATAAAATCGCTTCCGTCCTTTATAGCGTCGCCTTTGCGTACTTCTATTCTTATACTTGAATAGAATTTCAATGCCTTACCGCCAGGGGTTACTTCGGGATTACCGAACATTACTCCGACTTTTTCTCTCAATTGGTTGATAAAGATGACGCAAGTCTTAGTCTTGTTGATTATTGCAGTTAATTTTCTTGCCGCCTGCGACATCAATCTTGCTTGAAGTCCAATTACCGACTGTCCCATTTCTCCTTCGATTTCTGCCTTTGGAGTCAAAGCCGCTACGGAGTCTACTACGATAATATCCATAGCATTGGTCCTTACCATAGTTTCCAATATATCCAATGCCTGCTCGCCACTGTCAGGTTGGCTGACGTAAAGATCCTTGACGTTGACGCCGAGTTTTTCAGCATATATAGGATCAAGCGCATGCTCTGCGTCGATAAACGCGGCAAGTCCGCCCTCCTTTTGACAGGAAGCTATAGCATGTAAAGCAACTGTTGTTTTACCAGAAGACTCTGGTCCGTATATCTCAATAATTCTGCCCTTTGGCAAACCGCCTACGCCAAGCGCCATATCTAGAGTCAGACATCCCGTGCTAATTACGTCTATATTTTCTATCTCTCTATCCCCAAGTCTTATGATAGAGCCTTTGCCGTATTGTTTTTCAATTTTTGCAATGGCGTCTGCCACAAGTTCTGATTTTTCTTTTTCTACGTCTTTCTTAACTTTTTCCATAATAATACCTCTTAAAGTTCTTTTATATTTTTAAGCGCTAAATACAGCGCCGTATTTGTTACGCACTTTCTTATTTCATTCCTGTCTTTATCGAAGAACATATCGTATACTTCAATACCGTATCTATTGCCGATTGCAATGTATGACAGACCTACGGGAGTATCGTAATCATCGCTCAACGGTCCTGCGCACCCAGTAGTGGCGATAGCTAAATCAATCTCGTTGTTTTGCAAAAGTCCTTGCGCCATTTCCTTTGCGACAGCTTCGCTAACTACACCGTTCTCCTCTATTGTAGCTAGTTTTACGTGAAGTCTGCGAACCTTAGAAGATACGTCGTACGTAACGAATCCCTCGTACAACACCGAACTGCTTCCCGATACGTCTACCAATCTCGAACATATCATACCGCCGGTCAAGGACTCGGCAACAGCAATTTTTGCGCCTTTGTTTCTCGCATTCTCAATTACGCACTGCTCCAAAGTCGTATCGTAATTGGCGTAAACGTTCTGACCCAGCGTGTCAAGTATCATATCCAAAATTCTTTGGTATTCGATATCGCTTGCGCTTTTATTGATAAGAGTAAGTTTGCAGTCAAGGTTGAGCTGTTTGAAATCCAAACTTACGCCGTCTACATCAGCCAATTTCTTGCATTTAGCAAGCATTTCAGCGTCTATATCAAATGCTTTAAGTACGCAGTAGTTCTTGCAAGTTTCTATCATATTTACCTCCTAATTTTCCACTACTTGACCGAAATAATCGATTCCGTCCACGTTTTGGAGTTTTACTTTATAAATTTTACCTATCTCCACAGGCTTGTCTGAATAAAAATATACCTTAGTATCTATCTCAGGCGCGTCGTACTTGCTTCTCCCATAAAAGAGTTGCAAGTCGTAATCTATGCCCTCATATATCACGTCGACAACACTGTCTATTCTTTCTTTGAGTTTATCCGCCATAATGCATTCTTGCAGAGCGTATAATTCTTCCTGCCTCTGAAGTTTAACTTCTTCCTCTATTTGTCCGCTCAGTCTACTTGCCGGCGTCCCCTCTTCCATAGAGTAAGCAAAGAAACCGCACCTATCTAACTTCGCCCAAGAAATAAATTCTTTTAGCTCGTCAAAGTCCTCTTGCTCTTCTCTTGGGAATCCTACGATAAAAGTGGAACGGATAGTAAAATCGCCGTGACGTCTTATCATATTTATAAGGTCAACGATTTGTTCTTTCGTAACTTTCCTATTCATTAATTTAAGTATCTTATTACTTACATGCTGACAAGGTATATCGATATAATTGCAAATCTTGGGATTGCTCGCCATATACTCGACTAATTGTTCCGTAACCTGCTCCGGATACAAATACAACAGTCTTATCCATTGCACGTCTAACAACGATAATTCTTTGAGAAGGTCTATCAACTTGATTTCACCGTAAACGTCTATGCCATATCTCGACACATCTTGAGCTACGATTATCAATTCGCTTATACCGTAGTCTTTTACAAGCGATTTCGCTTCGTCGACTATATCTTCGATTTTCCTAGAAGTATATTTACCGCGAATATTCGGTATAGCGCAATATGTACATTTGTTGTCGCACCCTTCTGCAATCTTTAAGTATGCGTAATGATAAGGCGTGGTCAAAACTCTTTTGGGAGAAAACTGTCTATCGTCCTTATCGTTGGCGTAACACCTTTCGCCTTGCCCAGCCACCATATTCTTAATAAGCAAAGGCAAATTATGGTAATTGGCTGTTCCCAAAAACATATCGACTTCAAGAAATTCTTTCTCTAGCTCTTGCATATACCTTTGAGCAAGACACCCCGTAACTATAAGATACTTGCACTTGTCTTTTTTATACTCTGCCATTTCAAGTATAGTATCTATTGCTTCTTGCTTTGCGCTATCGATAAATCCGCAAGTATTGACAATGATTATATCAGCCTCGCTTGGCTCTCCCGTCAACTCGTAGCCGTCATTTTGAAGATATGCAAGCATATTTTCACTGTCAATACGGTTCTTATCGCACCCTAAAGATACAAGTCCTATCTTCATTGTTTATCCTCTTCTTCAACGACTTGAGTTGCGCATTCTTGTTTAAGTGGCTTTTCTTCTTTCTTTTCACCAAAAAAAAGTCTTGAATTCTTGACAATATAATTAATTCCCGATATTACGGTAACTATAGTAGCCAATACAAAGAATGCCGTGCCAATATATCTAAGTATGGTACACGCATAAGCGGAATTTCTCGAATATAACAAGAAAGATAAACCGAACAACGTGGTCGCCGTCTTGACTTTCCCCAGTTTATCCGCCGCCAATGCAACACCCTTGAGCGCAGAAACTTGACGCAAGACTCCTATCATAAACTCTCTTGCTATAATGATGACCGAGCAAATCAGAGCAAGATATGGAATATCGCTGACGTAATTACCCTCCACCAATATAAAAAGCGCAGCCGCCACAAGTACTTTGTCCGCAATAGGGTCAAGTAGTTTTCCCAAATCGCTGACCATGTCATACTTACGCGCAATATAACCGTCCAGATAATCCGTCAAGGACGCTATAACAAATAATGTCGCCGTTATAATAAATACGTATGGATTTAACTCCTGTAAACAATAACTTAGCAATATCAACGGTATCATCACCAATCTGACTATTGTAATCTTAGTTGGCAACGTCATTGATGCCTTTTTACTCATTTTATCTACTCCTTAATCTCTCTTAATCGCTTAATTATTCCTCAAATTCGTCACCGCCGCTCAAACGCGCATTCTCGATAATCTCCTCTACCTGCGCTTGATTGAGCAGACATACGCACTTTGACCCTTGCTTCTCGATATATCCGCAAGCCATAAGCCAGTCATAAATCTTTCCGCCTCTTGCAAAGCCTATCGCAAAAGCCCTTTGCATCCATGATATAGATACGTTGTCAATGCCTACAATTCTTTTGAGAACATCGGGACATAAGTCGTCAGGGAAATCAAATTCTTTTATCTTTTCAAGAGATTTAGTCCCCATCGGTTCTTCTTTCTTAGGCTCGGAGATAGACGCAATCTCCGCTTCAATAGTTTCGTCGTAGTAAGCGGAATTATGGCTTACGATATCTCTCATAATATTCTGAATTTCCGTGTCGTCGATAAACGGATTTTGCAATCTTATCATATATCTCGACTTGGTCGTCTTGACAAGCATATCGCCCTTACCGAGCAAATCTTCAGCTCCGATGCTGTCAAGTATCGTTCTACTGTCTGTACCTGTAGTAACTGCAAAAGCTATTCTGGTAGGCAAGTTTGCTTTGATGTTACCCGTAATGACGTCAACAGAAGGTCTTTGCGTAGCCAATATCAAGTGTATTCCGCAAGCTCTTGCCTTTTGCGCCAAAGTCAAGACATAAGTTTCGAACTCTTTAGCGTGTTCGCTCACCATAATATCGCCCACCTCGTCTATAATCGTGACGATATACGGAATAGTTTCGCCTGCATCGATTACTTCCTTAGTCGCATTATAACTTGAGATCTTGGCTACGTAACGCTTTGCGAACAACGCATATCTCCTCTCCATTTCCGCGCATAGCCATTTGAGAATACCAAGCGACTCTTTTGGAGTATTGTAAATCTTCGGCGTGAGCAAGTGCGGAAGCGCTTGATATTTACTGAACTCTACTCTCTTTGGGTCTACGAGAATAATTCTCAACTCCTCCGGAGAATACTTGTAAATTAGCGAACAAAGCATTGTGTTCAAACATACGCTCTTACCGCTACCGGTACCGCCGGCTATAAGTCCGTGCGGGAAGTCCGTCAAATCTTCATAATGACAGTTGTTGTCAACGTCTTTACCAAGAGCAAAGTACAAACCGCCCTTTTTATTCTTAAATTTTTCACTCGTCAAGAATTCCTTAAGTCCGACCGTCTTGCGCACCTTGTTGGGCACTTCGATACCGCAAAGCGATTTTCCCGGAATCGGAGCTTCGATTCTCGCAGTTTCTACCGCCAAAGCCATAAGAATATTGTTGAGCTTGGAAGGTATTTTATCTACCGACAAAGTTTCCGGAATTTCAAATTCATATCTAGTAACAGAAGGTCCGCTGACTATATTCTTTACGTGTACTTCAATACCGAAATTAGCGTAGGTTCTCTCTATGATACGCGTCCTCTCCATAAAGTCCTCATTATCTTCTACGTCCGGAACGTAATCGTTGAGATTTTCTATGCTAGGCGGAATATAAGGCGTAATAACTCTAGGTTTGCTTTCTTTTTGCTCTTCTCCGTTTGATTCGGTTTGCTTTTTGTTTTGTCCATTATCAATGTTAGGACTTGCCTGCTTCTTTTGCGGAGCAGACTGAGAGGTAGATTTTGCAACGATTGGCTTTGGCTTATCATAAGTCGTTTGGAAATATCCATCGCTATTTTCGACAGGCTTATCAATCTTTACTTCGTCCGTAGCGTGATAATTGCTGACAGGAGAAGGCTCGCTCGCCTCTTTTTCTCTATTCATACGGGCGATATACTCGTCCATGCTCTCTTCTTGCCTTGTTTGCGTTCTATCTTCAACAACTTTCTTTATTTCTTCAACTTTGTTCTCTTCAGCCTTGTTTTCATCGATTTTATTATTTTCAATAATATCAATACGCTTTTCTTCTACAGCGCTTATATTGCTGTCTTCTTTATTGCTCTCGACTTCTTTTTCTGCGCCTGTAGGAAATTGGAAATTGCTCAAATCCGTCTGCTTGTCAGACGAACTCAATATGCGATCAAGTCTTTCTGTAAACGACAACGATTCGCCTCTATTCTCAACTTGCTGATTTTGAGTCTCTGATACTTCTTCTTGACTTTTATCGTCTTGCTGTTTATTCGGTTTGCGCATTTGCGAATAGTAAGACGGTATATGTCCGTTCTCCAAATAATCGTTGCTTGTACGAGCATTCGACTGGAATCTTTCGTATATAGACTGAGTTCTCTCTCTTTGCGACATTTGAGGAGGTTGTTGGTCAGTTTGATTTTGCTCTTGAGTTAAAGGAGCGTTTGCGCCTTCGTCAATAACGTTGAGTCTTTGGTTGCCGTCTATACCCAAATAATCTCTTTGAACACTGCTGATAGTAGCTGCGTTATCCGTTCCTGCCACGTCTTCGCTTGCATAGATATATTCGCTACGCGCAACCTCGTTTCTTATCTCTTGCGTATCCAAAATAAGTTGAGGCTCTATTGGCGTATAGCTTGAAGAATAATCTCCCAAATCCATACCAATGTTAAATTGATTAACTTCATTAGGTTTGTCACTGGCGATATTTACGCTGTCAATAGGCTGATAGTCGTTAAGTCTATTCTTATCGCCTCTTCTAAAGAGTCTTTCTCCAAGATTCTTACCCTTAACAGTCTGATTATTAAGCGTCAGCGAATTATCTTCATTATCTACGTTGTAAACATTGAGATTTGAATGACTTGCGCCTCTCACCTTTCTTGTCTTTTTAGATAAAATATTTATATTAACGTCTACTTGCAAAAGTATGGCGATTGCAATCAAACCCACGGTAATAATACCGTTTGCCACTAAAGTTAAAATATAGATATGCTTAGTAGCAAATAAGTATAAGAAAATGCTTGCCAATGCTCCGCCTGCCGTATCTGCGCCTTTGTATGCAGACGAGATATAATTACCCCAACCGTTTAACGCATAGCCATGCGAGCCTATGACGTGCGCAAAGGTTATTGTCGTAACGACTATTAAGGTATAAATCAATATAATTTTTTTGTTCTGTTTTGCCCTTAAATTCAAAATATAGAATAATCCTAGCGCCGTAAGCGCAAAGCTATATCCATATATAGCGTAACCAAAAATACCTACCAAAAAGTTAGTGACGGCTTCTCCGGCTTTACTAAAAGCCCCC
>CAJTPC010000027.1:16660-16880 GCA_910578245.1 uncultured Christensenella sp.
ATTAAGTCTAAAACAAAAAATATCAACGTTATTACAATTCCGTTAACTCTTCTGCTACTTTTTTTCTTTGCGGGCTGATTATTCTCTTCTTGAGTTCTTGCCATTAAAGTTCTCCTTATAATCTTTTAGATTATATCCACACTTTCCATTCAATCTAACTATTTAAGATTATAGCACATTACATCGGTAAATTTCAATAATTTTATTAGTAATTATATAT
>CAJTPC010000028.1:0-5642 GCA_910578245.1 uncultured Christensenella sp.
GAGAGGTATCAAGATTTGCTACGCGAGCAACGCGCAATGAAAAAGTAAGCCAACCGCATATATCGGCGCGCCTTCCGCTCTACTGCAGGTCTCGAGAAGTCGACGTGTACGACAAGTACACTTGGCGACTTCATCTCGCCTTTGAGCGAGCGAAAATCACACCAATCTCTGCGGTTGCGACAAGCATAATAATCGAATGAGATTTCTCGACTACGCTCGAAATGACTGACGTACACAAGGCGGAAGTAATCGCTTCCCAGCCGTCATTCTGGAGGCGTAGCGAGTCGAAGAATCTAAACTAATCAAGACCATAAGTCCAATGGACGAGTGGTCTTTTTTATTTGAGCAAAACGGTGAGCAAATAAATTTTTGCCATTGAAATAAGTTGCGTATTACGTTATCATATATATTGAATAAAGAGATCATTGCGTATTTTTCTGCGATGTTCCCTAAGACGGAGGTGTATACCGGTATTACACTTTTTGGACAAGGCGATACTTGCAATACGCAATCTTACAAGATGATTGATTATGCATTTGGACATAAAGCGCTGAGCTTTGATAGCAGAAAATATTAAATATCAATATTTTATTCTGCCGAAGAAGAGAGAAAGACAGTAGCAAGCGGCGATAAATTCGATATTGAATTGCAATCTTTGAAATAAAACCGTATAATATAAAAAGTATTTAAGACAAAACGATTTTCGTTATAATATGTAAAATTGTATGCGGCGCATTTAGACAATTCGAAAAACAATGGACAATGGAATATTTTATATGTTATACTCATATAAATAAACGCAATAATAGGGGTATTATGAAGAGAGAAAAAACTATTTCGCAAAAGAGCGATACTTTGAGGCTTGACTACAAGAGAACTATTCTTGTGGGCTTTGCTTTTTTTGGCATAATGTGCTTTTGGGAAGTATACGATTACATAATGCCACTTATTCTAAATACGCGTTTTGGTCTTAATTCTTGGCAATACGGCTTGATTATGGGACTTGACAACCTCTTGGCGATATTTTTGTTGCCACTGTTCGGGACGCTATCGGATAAGTCTGTCAATGCCAAAATGGGTAGACGTACCAAATTTATATTTTGGGGATCCATTGCCGCTTCTATTGCTGTAATAGTGCTTGCAGTCTTTGAAGTTATTCAATTCAACAAACTTATTTCCGCAGGATATAGCGATACGGCAAGTCTTATCGGATACAATCCCGATCTTGCAAGCGCAATAACGAGCGCGGGCTTAGATTTGAATACCGCTTATGCCGAACTTATGGCGAGCAATAACGCAGATATTATCTCTGCGTTGAAACAAGCGCAAATAGCTATGGGCGCGCAGATTGCTAAGGATAACGTATGGATTATAGTTATGTTTATCATAGCTCTTTTGTTGCTCTTGGTGTCTATGTCGTCCTACCGTTCTCCGGCAGTGTCGCTTATGCCCGACGTTACGCCAAAGCCGTTGCGTTCGCAAGCAAACGCGCTTATCACATTCATGGGCGGAGCAGGCGGACTTGTGGCAATCGTTCTTTATAAGATTTTTGCCAATAAAGAAACTCAAAATTATCTATGGCTGTTCATAGCGGTTGCGGTCGTGCTTTTGTTAATACTTCTCGTATATATGCTTACAGTCAAAGAAAAGAAGTTTGTCGAACTAAGAGAAGCCGAAGAAGAGAAGTATCAAGTCGTCGATGAAGAAGAGTCGGAAGGTACTGATAAATTGCCAAAGACAAAACTTGTGTCGCTCTTTTTGATACTTTTTACGGTATTTTTGTGGTTCATGGGTTACAACGCGGTAAAATCGCACCTATCGACATACGCAACGCAAACCTTACTCTTCGAGCAAGGCTTTGTAGGTACGATATCTATACTAAACGGAGCGGGCGGAGCGATAGCGCTTTTGCCGGTAGCTTTGCTAGCTAATAAGTTGGGCAGAAAAAAGACTATAATAATAGGCGTAATAGTTGCGGCGCTTGCATTTATTCCTTGCTTCTTTATGAAATCTACAACGCCCGGTGTTAAGGCATTATTCCCGATTTGCTTTTTGCTCGCAGGCTTTGGCATGGTATGCGTCAACGTCAATACCTTGCCTATGGTCACAGAACTGTCAAGGGGTAGCACAGTCGGTAAATATACCGGATATTATTATGCGTTTTCGATGTCGGCGCAAGCTGTCACTCCGGCTTTTGCAGGTATATTTATGGATAAGATAAATCAAAGCACGGTGTTTATATACGCGTCTATATTCATTGCTTTAGCATTGGTGACAACTATATTTATTAAACACGGCGACAACAAACCGCCTAAAAAGAAAAAGATGTTGGAGTACTTCTCTGACGAAGATTGATTACTGAAGATAGATTAAGGAGTCGATATGGCAACTAAGAAGCCCGTTAATTCTAAAAATCAATATAGTAAGAGCGCGCCGAGTAATAATCGCAGACCGCCGAAGAGAAGGAGGCCTAATAAAGGCGTTATTGCGCTCTTGACGGTAATAATCGTCATTATATTAATTGTTGCAATTATACTTATCAGTATTAAAGGTCTGTGGGATAATATCATAGAAATTTTCCAAAACTTATTCAAAGAAGTTTTGCCTCCGTCAGAGCTACCAAGCGGAACTACTTCGAGTGGAAGTACATCAAGCGGAAACGCGCCTAACAAACCGCTGCCAAGCGGTGTAGCGGAACTTCACGGAGATATACTTGAAATGCGCGTGCTTGACATAGGTCAAGGCGACTGCATACTTTTTATTTTCCCTGACGGTCAAGTAATGGTTATGGACATAGGAAGCGAGTTGGGAACTACTTCGCCATGGAACGTAGTCAACGGCGCTTTGCAGGAGCTGGAGATTACGACGATTGATTATCTATTCCTTTCACATACGGACTACGACCATATAAGAGAAACTAAAAAACTTGTGGATAATTACGAAATTAAGAATTTCTATTTGCCGGTCGCTGATATAGAAACTAGCGCAACTTGGAGAAATTCCTATAATTCGGCGCTTACCGAAACGTACGTAGAGAACGGCGAAACTAAACAAGCTGCGATTAATTACAACGTAGGCGCGTATGAAATCAGCGGCGAAAATTGGATAATGAAGTGCTATTCATTTGACGAGGAAGATTATCCGACGATAAATAAGAATTCTTCCGCTACGAATAAAAATGCGGTGTCGCCAATTTGTCTGCTTGAGTATGCGGGCAGAACTATAGTTTTGACCGGCGATTCCAACGAAAAGAACGAACCTTATCTTGTCAACAAAGGATATTTCGACGACGTGGACGCAGACATACTTAAGGTAGCTCATCACGGATCAAAGACGTCAACCTGTATGGACTTCCTCAACAAAATCGACTGCGAATACGCTATCATTTCTTGCGGAGCAGATAATGATTACGGACATCCCACGCCGGAGGCTTTGGAGAGATTGAATACGTATATTGACTTGGTTCCCGATGACGATTACGTGGGCTACGCGCAAGTATACCGCACCGACGAGGACGGAACTGTGCGAGTACAGATAGACGAGGACGGCGTAATCAATCTTATTGCAGACGAAAACCAAAGCAAAAATACCACAACGGGTACGCCGATAGGCGAAACGGGAAGCGGAGAGATCGTATCTGGACAAGTGATACTTGTATGTATTAAACAAAATTACGAGTGGCTCTTCGTAGCTTAAACAATAACGAAAAACATATTCTAATAGAAGGTTATAGTAAGATTAAAGTACACAATAAAAGGGATAAATAAAAAGAGGACGTATTATGAAATTTGATATAGAACTTGTGGGAAAAGTTGGGTCTATGGCGCTAGTCAATAAGAAGTGGGGAGATATAGACTACAACGCTATTGCGAGAATAAGTAGGGAACTCAAAGCAGGATATATTTGGGTATCCAGCGGAGCTACGGAGATAGGCAGAATCGACTATATGAGACGCAACGGACGTGAGATTGACGGAGATTATAGCGAAGTCAAAGTTGATTACTCCGCTCAAGGACAGACTATTCTTATGAACAACTACCGTCAATATATCGACCCTAAGTATTCCGTAAGACAGATACTCGTCGAGCATAGACACTTCAACGACCCTGCAAAAAAAGAGAATCTCAAAAAACTGCTTTTGAGATGCCCGGCGCAAGGCGCTATACCGATTATAAATTACAACGACCCGCTTTCTTCCGAAGAGATTGACAAAGTGGAGTTGCAAGAGCTTGCCAAGAGCAGAAAAGACATCGTACATTGTATGGATAATGACGAAACGGCGTCGCAAATCGCTTGCCTTGTAAAGTGCAAAACTCTGCTGATTTATACGTCTACGCTTGGCATTTACGCAGACCCAAGCGATGAAAATACCTTGATAAGAAATATCACAGGTAAGGATAGCTATGAAGTCATAGACGCGGTATGCGACGCGCAGAGTAAGTGCAAAGGCTCGTCTAGAGTGGGCGCTAACGGAGCGGTGGCAAAACTTGAGTATATCAAAGAACCTCTCAAAAATGGCAGTGAAATTTATATAGCAAATCCGCGTTATTCAATATCAGAAGTGCTTAGCGGACAAGCTCCATGTACGAAGATATTTGTTCGCTGAGAAGTGAGGTGTCGTAATTTTACACGGCAATAATTCCTCTCATATTTCGTCAAACTCTCTTGTCGTACAATAAGTACGACTGCGTTCGTTTTCCTTGTCTGAAATAAATTCTTGCTCGTGAAAATCTTACGCCACTCCCTTCTCACCGAACTATTCGCTGATAAGGGAGGCTAGTCAAATATTCCTACAGTAAATAATATGATTTATTCTTTCGACCCAATTTACAACAAAGACAGCCGAGTGTTGATTCTCGGCTCTATGGCATCGGTAAAATCCCTAGAAAAGGGATTTTATTATATGCATCCGCGCAACAGATTTTGGAGTACGATAGCCAAAGTCGTAGACTCGCCAGTTCCCGAAGACATCGTGGGCAAGAAAAAGTGGCTCTTGGACAATCATATTGCGCTTATGGATATAATATATTCTTGCAATCGCAAAGGCTCGCTTGATAGCGATATTACTGACGTAACTCCCAACGATATGGAGCAAGTACTTAATACCGCAAATATTAAGGCTATATTTTGCAACGGTCGTAAGTCGTATGATACGGCAGTCAAGACCTATCCCAATTTGACTTTTAATTATCTCCCGTCTACGTCGCCTGCCAATGCAGGGAAGTGGAGCGAGGAAGAGTGGCTAAGAATAAGAGAGTATTTGCTATAATTAAATTGCATCCGCTTAGATAATTAATTTCTAATATTTTCAAAAATTTTGCATTTTTTTATAAAAAGTATACTTTTCTTAAAACAATGCGAAAGTATATGTTTTTCTATTAAACAGTATAATCGGCGTATATTCTTATGTCAATTTATCTATTCAGTAAAAGTATACTTTTTTTAGAATAATTAGCAATGTATTTCATGGAGCGAAATTATGAAGAAAAAGACTGTTGTAGTTATTGCGCTTTTATGCGTAGTATTCGCATCATTAATTTTTACTGCGTGTCAAAACGGCGAAGATACACCGCCGAGCGGAGAGGTGGTACCGCCAAGCGGAGAGGTAGTACCGCCAAGCGGAGAGGTAGCGTCAACGGTAT
>CAJTPC010000028.1:5741-16199 GCA_910578245.1 uncultured Christensenella sp.
AGTACCGCCAAGCGGAGAGGTAGTACCGCCAAGCGGAGAGGTGGCGTCAACGGTATTTTGTACTAATAGCAAAGGCTCGATTACAGGTCTGACAGAGTATGGCAAAACGCTCGATAGCATAACCATTCCGTCGAGTATTGGGAAAGAGAACATAACAAACATTGCGGACAATGCCTTCGCAAATTGCTATAATTTAGTAAGCGTAGAGATACCGTCAACGGTGGTAAGTATAGGCGCTTTTGCTTTTAGTAAGTGCAATAGTCTGCAAAGTATAGAAATACCTACGAGCGTTACAAGTATAAGTAAATTTGCGTTGTATGATTGCCGTAATTTGAGAAGTATAACTTTGCCATTTGTCGGAGCTACTTTAGACGGCGCAGAAGATACTCATTTTGGCTATATCTTTGGCGCAAGTAGTTATGAAGAAAACTCCAGCTTCGTTCCTGTCAGTTTGTATGAAGTTAAGATAGTGGGTGGAAGTAGGATAGAGGCTAATTCTTTCTACGGTTGCGACAGTTTAACCAACGTAGAGGTATCTGATTGCGTGACAAGCATAGGTAAGGGGGCTTTTCAAAACTGTAATAATTTGCAAAGCATGACTTTGCCATTTGTCGGAGCGTCTTTGGATGGAATAAATGAAATATATTGTTTTTACGGTTATTTTGGAATTGATACTCATTTCGGCTATATCTTCGGCGCTAGTTCAAACCCATATGGCATTATGAATGAAAATGAAAATTACGTGCCTACTACGTTGACAAAAGTGAAGTTGACAAATTGCGCAATTATTTATTCAAGAGCTTTTTATAATTGTAAGTATCTAAGGAGCATTGAATTGCCAAGTACGTTGGAAATGATACATCAGTTTGCGTTTGACGGTTGCGACAAATTAAATAAAGTCTATATAGACGATATGGCAAACTGGTGTTCTCTATACGCTGGCTTAGCTTTTAGTACCTTTTTGAGTAGTTCAATAAAACAATCAAAGTACAGTCTTTACTTAAATAACGAGTTGGTTACGGAGTTGAATGGCGACCTACTTGACGGAGTGCAGTATATAGAAGAATATGCGTTTTCAGGTTGTAGCAGTCTGAAAAAAGTGATATTACCTAACAGTGTAGTTGAAATAAGAGCGGACGCGTTCGGTGAATGCGAGAATTTGACGATAATTGAGATTCCCAGTAGCGTAACGTCTATCGGCGATAATGCTTTTATGTATACAAACAATGAGAATAAGAATAGAAATCTTCGGATTTATTGTGAAGCAACGGAGAAGCCTAGCGGATACTATAATTCTATATGTTATGACGCCACTTCGATAATTTGGGGATATACTAACATTTCAGACATAGATACAGATTATGATTTTACTATTCACAATGGACAAGCCTATATTACCAATTACAGTGGCAGTTCAAGTCAAGTAGTCGTGCCTGACACGTTGTTTGGTTATCCCGTGGTATCAATAGGAAGCGCATTTAATGAGATGATTGATTTGACGAGCATTTCTTTGCCCAACTCAATAACTACCATTGGCAGTCACGCTTTTTACGGTTGTACAAATTTGACGTATATTAAGTTGCCCAGCGGAATTACGAATATAGGAGATAATGCATTTGAAGGATGTAGCAGTCTGCAGTACAATGAATACGACAACGGGTTGTATTTAGGCAACGACCAAAATCCTTACCTAGTATTTATAATGGCAAATGATTCGCAGATTACGAGTTGTGAAATCAATAGAAATGCAAAGATAATATTCCACGGCGCATTCAGAGGCTGTAGCAGTCTGCAAAGTTTAGAAATACCTAGAGGAGTTATTTCGATAGGTAGAGATTTTTTTAGCGGTTGTAGCAGTCTGACAAGTATTTATATACCTGATAGCGTCTTGAGTGTTGACACATTTTTCTTCATTGGCGATTTTGCCGATTTGACGATTTATTGCGAGGCAGAGAGGGAACCGAGTAATTGGAATACAAGTTGCTGGTATAATAGATGTGGAACTGTAATAGATATGTTATACAAAATGAGAGCAATACCAATCGTATGGGGATATGAGTTTTAGGGATTGACGTAAAAGAAATATGAAAAATAGGGAAGCGTTTGCTTCCCTATTTTTGTATTATAGTTTAAGTTTAGCTGATTAGTTGGTTTCGGATTCCGACAACTTCTTGTAACCTGCGTATCTGTCTTTTGCTTCCTTTTCGTTGATAGCGAAGAGCTTTTCTGCGACTTGCGGTTTTGCTTTTGCAAGTTGAGCGTATCTGTTTTCGCCAAGGAGGAAGTCCTTGTAATCAGCGGTAGCTTCTTTGCTGTCAAGCGTGAACGGATTCTTGCCTTGCTCTGCGAGCGCTGGGTTGAATCTGTACAACTGCCAGTAGCCAGCCTCAACGGCTCTCTTTTCTTCGAGTTGCGAGTTGGACATATTTATACCGTGGTTGATACAAGGAGCGTAGCAGATTATGAGCGACGGTCCATCGTATTCTTCAGCTTCTTTCAAAGCCTTTACGTATTGATTCATGTTGGCGCCCATAGCTACTTGAGCGACGTACACGTAGCCGTAACTCATAGCCATCTTGCCGAGGTCTTTCTTCTTGGTCATCTTACCGCCTGCGGCGAATTTAGCGACTGCGCCGGTAGGGGAGGACTTCGAAGCCTGACCGCCGGTGTTGGAGTATACTTCAGTGTCAAGTACTACGACGTTGATATTCTGTCCTTGAGCGAGTACGTGGTCAAGACCGCCGTAACCTATATCGTAAGCCCAGCCGTCGCCACCGAACGCCCATACTGACTTCTTGACAAGACAGTCGGTATTCTTTGCGATATTATTGAGCAAGGCTTTCTTTTCTGCGTCTTTCTCGGCTTTAGCTACTTTTGCGATTACGTCCTTGATATCTTGACTAGGCTTCTTGTTGGCGATAGCGTCATTGTACGTTTCCATCCAAGCGTTAAACTTGCCGGCAAGGTCACTATCTACGCCGAGAGCCATAACGGCTTCCATATCTTCCATGAGCTTAACTCTGCGTTGATTGGTAGCGGTAAGCATACCGAAGCCAAATTCCGCGTTGTCCTCGAACAAACTGTTTGCCCAAGCAGGACCTTCGCCCTTCTTGTTTTTGCTGTATGGACACGTAGGAGCAGAACCGCCGTAGATAGAAGAACAACCCGTTGCGTTGGCTACTATCATTCTGTCGCCGTAAAGTTGGGTAATTACCTTGAGATAAGGAGTTTCGCCACAGCCTGCGCAAGCGCCGGAGAACTCGAAGAGCGAGCGGTTAAACTGGCTACCGATTACGCTATCTCTTGCGATTGGTACGTCTGACTCGTCAAGTTTGTCTGCAAATTCCCAGTTCTTGCTTTCGCCGTTGGCAAGAGCGTCGGCAAGCGGTTCCATAACCAAAGCCTTATTCTTTGCAGGACAGATATTTGCGCAGTTACCGCAACCCGAACAGTCGAGCGGGGATACTTGAACTCTGAAGTTGTAATCCTTTGCCTTTGGATTCTTCATAGGCACGGTTTCGAAAGTCTTTGGAGCTTTTGCGAGAGCCTCGTCTTTTTGTGCCACAGGGATAATACAAGCGTGCGGACATACGAAAGAGCATTGGTTACATTGCAAGCAGTTTTCTTTTATCCAATGCGGAACTTTGACTGCAATACCTCTCTTTTCGAATTTGGTCGTACCTGTAGGAACGGAGCCGTCCGCGCTGTCCATAAATGCGGATACTGGGAGTTTTTGTCCCTCTTGCGCAAGTATCGGAGCAATTATATTGTTGAAGTATGCGTCCTTAGTGACAGGCTTTGTCACTGCGCCGTCAGTCGCGGTTGCCCAAGATTCGGGGTAGTTTACTTCCTCGATATTTGCAATAGCGTTGTCGATTGCGGCAAAGTTCATGTTGACGACAGCTTCGCCCTTCTTTGAGAAAGATTTAACTACGAATTCTTTCATATGCTTTTCAGCGTCAGCATAAGGAATAACGTTAGCGAGTTTGAAGAAGCAAGCCTGCATCGTCGTGGATATACGGTTGCCAAGACCTATTTCGGTTACTACCTTTATAGCATTGATATTGTAGAATTTGATATGCTTTTTAGCAATCATATTCTTCATGCTTGCAGGCAATTGTTTTTCCATTTCCTTTAGACTCCATGGGGAGTTTAGCAAGAACGTACCGCCGTCCTTGAGGTCGGAAATCATATCGTACTTAACTACGTAAGATGGGTTGTGACAAGCTACGAAGTCGGCTTGATCGATGAGGTAAGAACTTCTGATAGGAGTATCGCCGAATCTCAAGTGAGATACTGTAATACCGCCGGACTTCTTGGAGTCGTAAGCGAAGTACGCTTGAGCGTATTTTTCGGTATAGTCGCCGATAATCTTGATAGAGTTCTTATTGCTACCTACAGTACCGTCGGAGCCAAGTCCGTAGAACTTGCAGGAGATAGCGCCCTTTGCAGAAGCGTCAATCGTCTCCGTAACGTCTATTGACGTGCCCGTTACGTCGTCTACGATACCCACGGTGAAGTGGTTCTTAGCGTTGGAGCTTTCCATATTCTTGTAGATAGCGTTGACCATAGACGGAGTAAACTCCTTGCTGCCAAGACCGTATCTTCCGCCTGTTACGACGATGTCTTTTCTGCCTGTTTCGTGGAGCGCTGTTATTACGTCGAGGTAGAGAGGTTCGCCGGCGCTACCGCTTTCCTTAACTCTGTCGAGTACTGCGATTCTCTTTACGCTTGCAGGTATAGCGTCTGCAAACATCTTTGCCGTGAACGGACGGTAAAGTCTGACTTTGAGTACGCCGTACTTACCGCCTCTAGCGTTGAGGTAGTCAACCGTTTCGCTTACCGCTTCAGCGCCACTACCCATAATTACGATTATAGATTCTGCGTCGTCTGCGCCGTAATATTGATAAGGCTTGTACTCGCGACCGGTGATTGCCTTGACGTCAGCCATAGCTTCTTCAACGATTTGCGGAACAGCGTCGTAATAGCTGTTGCAAGCCTCTCTGTTTTGGAAGTATATGTCGGGATTTTGCGCCGTGCCTTTTTGAACAGGGTGTTCAGGGTTGAGCGAACGCTTGCGGAACTCGTCGATATAAGGCATATACTTTTTATCGACTGTCTTTTTGATATCTATGTAGTCAATGACTTCTATCTTGGATACTTCGTGAGAAGTTCTGAATCCGTCGAAGAAATGTACAAAGGGGACTTTTGCCTTGAGCGTAGCAAGATGAGCTACCAAAGCGAGGTCCATAACTTCTTGTACGGAATTGGAGCAGAGCATTGCAAATCCCGTCTGTCTACAAGCCATTACGTCGGAGTGGTCGCCGAAAATGTTGAGCGCGTGATAAGCCAAAGCTCTTGCGCTTACGTGGAATACGCAAGGCGTCAATTCGCCTGCAATCTTATACATATTAGGTATCATTAGGAGCAAACCTTGGCTTGCCGTAAAGGTAGTCGTCAAAGCGCCTGCCATAAGCGAGCCGTGTACGGCGCCTGCCGCGCCTGCTTCCGATTGCATTTCCGCAAGTTTAAGAACTTGTCCAAAGATATTCTTCCTTCCGGCATTAGCCCATTCGTCACAGTTTTCTGCCATTGGAGAAGAAGGGGTGATAGGGTAAATAGCTGCTACTTCACTCATCGCATAAGCAATGTGAGCGGCGGCGGTATTACCGTCAATTGTCATTTTCTTACTCATTAAAATTTTACCTCCGTTTAGGAATGATTGTTTAATCTAGTAAATTATAATACTTATATATTATTTTAGTCAATAATTTTTTGGTACTTTTCTATTACAAAAAGCCGTTTGAAAAAATATCGGTATATATTTGTGTTATTTTGTTTTCTATGATATAATATACAAAATATTTTGCGACGGAATGAAAGCAAATGGCTGTTTTATTAGACAACGTTACTTATTCTTACAACATCAACGATACGCACCGTATCGATGCGGTTAAGCAACTCTCTTTGCATATCGAAGAGGGGACTTTCGTCGCGCTGGTTGGACACAACGGTAGCGGTAAGAGTACTCTTGCCAAACTGCTCAACGGACTTTTGATGCCGACGAGTGGCGAAGTCAAGATATTCGGCAAATCCACACTCGACCCAAACAATATATTCGAGATAAGAAAGAACGTAGGTATGGTCTTTCAAAATCCCGACAATCAGATGATTGCCTCAATAGTTGAAGACGACGTGGCTTTCGGTCCGGAAAATCTGGGCATAGAACGCGATGAAATAATACGCAGAGTGGAGTGGGCGCTATCCAAGGTGGATATGCTTGAGTATCGCAAGCGTACTCCTTTCAAAATGAGCGGAGGACAAAAACAGCGCTTGGCTATTGCTGGCGTACTTGCTATCAAGCCGAAGATTTTGGTTCTTGACGAATCTACGGCAATGCTCGATCCGCAAGGCAGAAGCGAAGTGCTTAAGGTCGCGCACGAACTCAACAAACAGGACGGAATTACCGTAATTCATATCACTCACTTTATGGAAGAGGCATTGGATGCGGATAGATTGATAGTAATGAACGACGGACGTATTTCTTTCGACGGTACGCCAAGAGAAGTATTTAAGCATTATGAAGAACTTAAGACGATAAAACTTGCTGTGCCGTGGGAAACGCAAATGGCTATTTCCCTGCATAAAGTCGGCATTGATATGGGAGAGGGAATAGTAAACGAAGAGGAGCTTGTAGAAAAATTATGCCAATTGTTATAAAGCACCTGTCATTTACTTACAGCGCGAATACTCCGTATGAAAAAAAAGCGCTCAAAAACATCAATCTTGAAATAAACGAAGGCGATTTCCTTGGTATTATAGGACATACAGGAAGCGGTAAATCGACCTTTATTCAACATATCAACGGTTTGATTAAACCTCAGCAGGGAGAAGTGGAAATCTTTGATTTGAAACTTACTCCGGCTAAAAAACCTAAAGTAAATCTAAGAGATTTGAGAAGTAAAGTCGGCATGGTATTTCAATATCCGGAGTATCAGCTCTTTGCCGACACCGTAGAAAAGGACGTGGCTTTCGGTCCAAAAAATTTGGGACTTAGCGCAGAAGAAGTAGCTAAGAGAGTAAAGACAGCCATTGAAATGGTCGGACTTGATTACGAAGCCGTTAAGGACAGAGCGCCCTTTGAACTTTCTGGCGGTCAGAAGCGCAGAGTTGCTATTGCGGGCATTATCGCTATGCAACCTAAAGTGCTTATTCTCGACGAGCCTACCGCAGGACTTGACCCATACGGTAAAGAACAGATACTCAATTTGATTAAATATCTAAAGACGCATTGCTCGCCGACGATAATAGTCATATCTCACGATATTGACGAAATTACGCGTTTTGCCAATAGAATTGTCGTATTCAACGATTCTCAAATAGCGTATGACGAGCCTATGCAACAACTCTTTAAGCATTCGCGTCAACTTCAAAAAATGGGACTTGATATCCCAAGAGCCGTCAAAGTCGTCAATAATCTGCGCGCAAGAGGAGTGGACCTCGGCGATGATATCGTCACGGCAGAGGACTTGCTTAAAGCAATTATTAAAAGATATAACGAAAAACATTCTGCTCAAATCGATGAGGGCGCAAGCGTATTCGACATGTATGACTTTTCGCAAAAATGGCTGACAAGAGAAGAGCGAGAAGAGTTGGGACTGATTCCTAAGAGCGATGAAGTACCAAAATCTCAAAGCAAGACGCGTAAGCCTAATAAAAAATCTTTTATAAAGATCGAAAAGAGCGAGAAGAAAACCAAACCGCGTAAGACGAAAGACGAGGAGGACAAAGAATGAGAGATATATCTTTTGGACAGTATTATCCCGTAAAATCTTTTGTCCACAATATCGATGCGAGAATAAAAATATTCGTGACGTTGCTGTATATGATTTCGGTATTTTTTATCGTGTCGTATACGACTTTTGTTTGCATGTTTGCGCTTTTAATGATAATAATCGCTATCTCCCACGTGCCTTATAGAATAGTTTTCAGAAGTATAAGAGGACTGATTTTCTTATTGATTTTTACGGCAATAATCAATATCTTTTTTACGTCGTCAGGCAATGTGCTTTTGCCTATAAAAATTGGCAAACTGGTTATTAATATAACAGATCAAGGAATCAATTTTGCAATAAAAATGGCTTTGAGATTTTCATTGCTCGTCTTAGGGTCTTCGATATTGACTTTTACTACGACGCCGACGGAACTCACCGATGCGCTGGAAGTAATCTTGAAACCTTTGACATATATCAAAATCCCCGTACATGATTTGGCTATTATTATGTCGATAGCGCTGAGATTTATCCCCGGACTTATGGATGAAACTGACAAAATTATGATGGCGCAAAAGGCTAGAGGCGCCAATCTTGACAGCGGTAACTTCTTCAAAAAAATCAAGGCAATGTTGCCTGTGCTTATCCCGCTTTTTGTAAGCGCGTTTAGAAGAGCCGACGAGCTTGCCGACGCTCTGGACGCAAGATGTTACAACGCGTCTGGAAAACGCACTAAAATGAAGGTCTTTAAGTTGAAAACTACGGACTTAGTAGCGTTTTTCGCGTTTGTTGCGCTTGTCGTTTTGATTTTCTTGGATAAGTATCTTATTGGCGCTATGGTAACTCCTCCCGACCTCGGAGGATTTGAAGTCCAAGGTCTTGATATTTTCGTATATAGACTTATTATGACAATTACGGGTTGAGTATGGCGAGATATAAGTTGACGGTATGTTATGACGGTGGCGATTATTACGGATTTCAAAGACAAAACGCTTTGCCTACTGTTCAGCAAAAACTTGAAGAAGCTCTTTCAACTCGCTTTCAACAAAGCATATCCGTCCACCCAAGCGGAAGAACCGACGCGGGAGTACACGCAATAGCTCAAGTCGTGCATTTTGACGTGGATAGCGAGATTAAAACGTCGAGTTTTGGCTATAGTATCAATACGCTTTTACCCAAGGATATAGCAATCACTTCTTGCGAAAAAGTAAACGATGATTTTCATGCGCAATTCGGAGCAAAGCGCAAGACGTATCTATATAAAATTTGTCTTTGTAAAATTCACAGCCCTCTTAAACGTAAATATTTTCACGTATGTTTTTACGATTTGGACATTGTAAAAATGCAAGACGCTTGCAAATATTTTGTGGGAGAACATGATTTTAGAGCTTTTATGCTTGCCAATGACGAAAAAGAAAACACTGTTCGCACGATATATAATTTGAGTGTAGAAAAGTTTGACGATGAAGTGCATATAAGAGTAACTGGCAACGGCTTTTTGCATAATATGGTACGAATTATAGCAGGCACGCTTGTAGACGTCGGCAGGGGTAGGCTCGTTCCTCAAGATATTCAAAAAATAATCGCCTCAAAAAGACACGTGGGCACGGGTAAGACACTTGACCCGCAGGGATTATATCTTGAGAGCGTAGAATATAAGTAAGTTCGGCGAGAAGGGAGGCGTCATAATTTTACACGGCAATAATTTCTCCCATACTTCGTCAAACTCTTTTGTCGTACGGCAAGTACGACTGCATTCGTTTTTCTCGTCTGAAAGAAATGCTTGCTCGTGAAAATCTTATGCCACTCCATTCTCACCGAACCGTTTGCCTCAAAGTGAGGCTAGGCAAATCTAAAAGCAACTGTCAATTAGAGCATAGTTGATAAATTTCAACCTTTAGACGTCAATTTGAGCGAAACGAAGTGAAGTCGAAGAATCTATATAGAAAAAATATTATAGAGGAAAATAAAATGCATAGAATAATGTTCGTATGTCACGGCAATATATGCCGTTCGCCAATGGCGGAATTTGTGTTCAAAGACATAGTTAAGGGAGCGGGGAGAGAAAAAGACTTTGTTATAAGTTCCTCCGCAACTAGCAGTGAAGAAATAGGCAATCCCGTGCACTACGGCACGGTTAGGAAACTGTCGCAATACGGAATTAGTTGCGCGGGAAAACGCGCCGTAAGATTGACAAGGGAAGACTATAATAAATACGATATGTTTATCGGTATGGATAGTTATAATTTAGTTAATATGCTCAAAATTTTCGGCAGTGACCCCGATGTCAAAATTCACTCTATGCTTGAGTTTGTTGGGGAGAATAGAGACGTAGCAGATCCTTGGTATACGGGAGATTTTGACAAGACTTACGACGATATAAAAGCAGGTTGCGAAGCGTTATTTAGAAATTTGATTAGTCTAAATAAAAAACAAATTTGATAACTAAATTTCTACAAGATACTAATTAACATAAAAATACAAAAAAACTAAATATTACAACAATTTTTAATAATTACAAAAAATCAGTTGACAATAGTTTTCATTTATATTATATTGTAAAAGCGTAATTTAATATGGCTCCATGGTCAAGCGGTCAAGACATCGCCCTTTCACGGCGGTAACTCGGGTTCGATTCCCGATGGAGTCACCAAACGAGGGGTATACGAACACCCCGCCGAAATTA
>CAJTPC010000029.1 GCA_910578245.1 uncultured Christensenella sp.
TAATTAAAAAGAAATTGCCGACCGAATTAGGCCGACAATTTTTAATTTGCGCTATTTTCTATGTTATTTATACAGCATATGACATTACGTATACTTGATTGCGAGTATAATCTGTTTCACTAAGCATTGCTCCGACAATTTGCGCAACGTCTTGGGCTGTGAGTTCTGCTTTGTTTACTATTACGTTGAGATTGTTGGTAGACATAGTTACGACAGCGTCTTCAAAGCCTTTTGCTTTGATAATGCTTTCAAGTACGAGTTCTTTTTCAATAAACTCTAGTAACTCTACTTGCTTTTGCTCTGCGCTTGCCTTAACGGTTTCGCTTGCGCTTTCAGACTTGATTATTGCATCGAGATAACTAAACTCTTCTGCTCTTGCAGTTTCTCTGTTACTACGGTGAGAGCTGAAGAACGTCTCAACTGCATTGTCACCGGGATTCTTACCAACATCGGTAGCATCACCGATTCGGGAGTTGAGTACGAAATTCAACACACCGGTTACTACTAAAAGCCCTACCATGCAACAAAGCACGAGCGCTTTCTTTGCGTTTGAAGATAACTTCTTTCTTTTTTCTGTTTTTGCCATACAGACCTCCAATTATTTCTTTTCAAAAATTTGTATATTTTTTGCATCTATTTTTAATAGAGTACATAACGCATTCACTATCTTAATTCTTGCAAGCACGTCATTGCCTCCCGATGCTACAACGACAACGCCTTGAATGTTGTCCGTCGAATTGAGAGAGCCGACCTCTTGAGAATCTTGTCCAGACTTATAAGTTATTAAGACTTGACACTCTCCCACTCCTTCTATTTCGGATAGTATCGCTTGTATTTCCCCAATAAGTCCGTTTTGCGTTTGAGTAGTATTTGTCTGTTGCGACTTGTTAGAATTGTTTGTTATCGCATTTACACTAAAATATATGCATATCGCTATTACGGCTATGACTAAAGCGCAAATTATTTCAAAACCTTTTATTTTTTTGCATTTTTCTACAATTTTCTTAATTTTCGATGTCATTATAACCTCTCGTATTGAAAATCTACGCCTTTTCGATTTTTGCGTTTCCCGTAGCTGTTTGCAAAAACTTCAAAATTTCCTGCCATTTACTTTCGCTAATACCGCTGCTGTCAACAACAACTTTGTTAATCATATAAACGTAGTCTTCATCAAATTCTATGTCGAAGGACAAGTCGTTATAACCTGCTTTTTCCAACTTTTCGCTAAGATTGTCCTTAATTCTATTTTGCATATCGTCTTTAACGCTTTCATAATAACTTTCATCAATATTTATTTCTTCTTTTTTGGTGACGAATCCTTTAATATAATCCCCCTTTGCAAGTTTAGGCAACGGTGAGATTATTACAAATATTACAATAATAGAAAAGATTCCCCTTATATATTTGCTATTCTCGCCTTCTGGTAGAAGCACTTCAATAAGTACTCCCAACGACACCACGCCTACTATTCCTATTAGCCAACCGCTCATATTCACCTCATTGAGTTATATTTTAAGCAATACCTACGTTGAACGTATAAATTACTAGCATTACCGTCAGTAAAAACATAAACGCGACGCCGAGTAACGATACGATAAGCAATGTAAGATTGGACGACATACTTTGCAACATTTTGCTAAACTTTTTGTCGCAAAGCGGTTCAATTATTCCGCTTGCAAGTTTGAGCGCAAGACTTAACGTCACTATCTTCAAAGTTGGTAGGGCAATAATTCCAAGCACCATAAGCAAAGACACTATGCCCATAGAGTTTTTTATTAATACCAGCGATGCCAACATCAAATCAAAGCCGTCGGAAAGATATCCTCCAAGTATAGGAATATAACTTTGCATAGCGAATTTTGCCGTTTTGATCGATATGCTGTCGATTACTCCTCCCGTCAGACCTTGGAACGTTAAGAATGCTATAAAAATTCCGAAAACTCCACCCAATACGTAAGTTGCCGTCGACTTAAAAAAGCCTGTCAGTTTGTCCAGTTTTACGCTAGAGGTCATATTACCGACTATTGAGAACGCTATCGTGGCAATAAAAAACGGAATTATAACCGATGAAATAAACGCTGTGATGAATGTGGTCAAAGTCGCCATCAACGGTGAAAAAAATGCTGAAGAATTAACTCCTCCGAGCAAAGTCGTCAAAGTAAGCAGTATCGGGAATATGCTCTCCATAAGCAACTTGATATTGTTAATCGTACTGGTTACAATGCCTATAATCGATCCTACTTGCGCCATTACAAGTACTATAATTGCGCTGTACGTTGCAAAATATATAATCTTTCTAGTAGACTTTTGCGCAAATGACGAAGTCAACCCCTCTAATAGACTGTATATAATTGCAACGGCTATAACCGTTAACATCATAGGCAAGACGTCTAGCACACACTTGCCGAGACCTTTGAATATCACCGATAGAAAAGAAGAAAAATCTCCCCTATAAGTTCCCTTAATTATACCCTTTACTGTGCTGACTACATCCTCTCCGAAAAGTGATTTGAAATCGCTATCTAGCGAAGAAAAGAGTTCTTCTAGAGCTTCGACGTCAAGTTGAGACAGATTTTTGTCAATATTATCTTGCAATATTTCTTGACTGTCGTTGTTACTATCGGCAAAGCAGACGTTTTGCGATTGAAATACGCCGATTAATATTGATGCGCAAAGTATCAACAATATACAGAAATATTGAATATGTGTTGATAATTTGCTTTTTATTCTCATTTCACAATATCTCCGTAACAGTGTTGATTAGATTCTCTATGATTGGAAGAGCCAACAAAAATATAGCTATTTTACCGGCAAACGACACCTTTTTTCCTATACTTGCGCATTCTAAATCATCGCATACACTCTGAGAATATTCAGTTATGTACCCGATTCCGATTATCTTCAATAAAGAGGAAAATAGCGAACTGTTGACGCCCGTCTTATCTATAATAGCCTGAAAAGACAAAATTACTTTTGAAAAAGACGAAAGCGCAATAATGAGTATAATTATACCCGTGGCTAACGATGACAGCATTGCATACTGCGATTGAGTATTTTTAAGGAGCAGCGTACATACGCATCCTACTATTGCTATACCTACTATCTTAAATACGTCCATAATCTAATACAAATTAAGAATTGACTTCAAAGTGTCAAAAAGACCGCCGAGCATATCAAGTACCATAATGAGTACAAGTATCAAGCCTGCTATGGTGACGTATGTAGCTATCTCGTCTTTGTCACTTTTTTTCAAAATGATGTTTACTATTGCCGTAAGCAATCCTATACCTGCGATTTTGAAGATAATGTCTATTGCCATAATTCACCTACGCTAAAATTATCATTATTGCTATGCCTATCACTAATCCTAATTTGGGCATGAGATTACCTGTAGTTCTGCAGTCCTTTTCGGCTTTTTCTATAGTTTTTTTAAGTTGCGCGGACGTCATATCCAGCCTCGATATCTGCGTGTCATAGTCAAACTTTCCTAACTGCGAAAAAAATTCTTTTAGCAATACCTTGTCGCGCTTAGAAATATATTTGCTGTCAAAACATTTCATTACTTGCTCTTCTGTCGGATTTCCCTTCTCCACAATATCGATATATTTTCCTATATCAGTGTAAAAAGCTCCCTTACCGCTTGCTATGAATTTGCGCCCGATTTGCGGAAGTTTGTCATTTGCAAAACTTATGCCATCTCTAAGTAGCGATAGAAACTCGCTAAAATCTTTAAGATATTTACATCTCTTATTGAAGTATTTGTTGCCCGCAAATCCAAGATATGCAGATATAAAACACAACACGCCGCTAATAGCTAATTTAAGCATAGTTTCCTCTCAAGTCTATTACTCTGTCGATATTACCGATTCCAATAATCGAGACTACGTAATGAAAATCTTTCAAAAGTCTTGAATAAGCTGGGCTATTTTCTACCTTGGCAAGCTCGTCCGAATGAAGCGTTGCGACTACTTTTACTCCGCACCTAATACAGTCTAAGATGCAATCAATTTCCTTTTCTCCGAAAATTTCATCGGTAGCGATTACATCAGGTCGCATACTACGCACTTGCGAAGAATACGATTTGATTTTCGGTACGCCTACTGCGACGTCTGTACAGGCGCCCAAATCTATCGAGAGTTGTCCGTCGACAACACCGCTTAGTTCCCCTCTCTCGTCAAGCACCAATACGTTGTACTCTCTGTCCGACAAGGACTTTATCATATATCTCAGTAGCGTAGTCTTACCGTATCCCGGCTTTGATATTATTAATGTGTTGTCAAACTTGGCTATCAATTTATCTATCTTTTCATTGCGAATAGCAACGTATCTTGGAATACGAATACATAGAGAGGTAATATTTTTCAATGTGGATAACTGTCCATTTTTTATTACTCCTTCTCCCGTAATTCCTATTCTTATTCCACCGTCGTAAGTTATGTAGCCTTCTGCCAAATAGTCATTGTATGCGTAAAGCGACGTCTTAGTAGCCACTCCGAGAGTGTACGTTAAGTCGTCATTACTGATAATCAAGTCATTTATTTTTTTGTATTTACCTGCTTCAGCGTAATACAACGGCTTGTCGACGCGTAGTCTGACTTCTGTAAGAACGTTGAAATCAACGATTCTATATAGCTCGTTAAATATGGTCATCGGCAATAACTTTGACAATAGCATTTCCATACAATATAATAAGTGCCTAAAAATGCGACTATGCTAAAACTACAAATATATCAAAATCAATAAATTTTTCGACAAAATAATCTGTCCGGAAATTAAGTTGAGTACTAAGAAATTATAATCAAAAAAATACCACCCTGTCCGATAAAACAGAGTGGTTAAATATTTTTATAATTAATATACTCTCATGGCAAAAGCTTTTATAACTTAACTACTTTTACTTATGCCAAATACTGTATTGGCTATAGAGAAGCGTTATATATTTGCATAACTTCTCTATTCAACAACAAACTAAACTCTAGACATATAAGAGCCCGTACGCGTATCTACTCTTATCGTATCCCCCTCGTTAACGAAGAGAGGAACTTGCAAAGTAAAGCCAGTCTCAAGAGTTGCAGGCTTAGTAGCGCCTTGAGTCGTATTGCCCTTTGCGCCCGGTTCACAGTGAGTAATCAAAAGCTCGACAAAGTTAGGAGCTTCTACAGAGAATGGGCTACCGTTGTAGAAAGATACCGTAACTTCTCCGTTTTCCATAACGAACTTGAGAGCGTCCTCAGTAGCTTCTCCGTTGATAGGCAACATATCAAACGTATTGGGATCCATAAAGTAGTAAAGATCTCCGTCATTATATGAATATACCATCGTCTTATGCTCAATATGAGCAGTTTGAAATTTTGCAGTTGGGTTAAATGTCATTTCAACCGTACCGCCGTTGATAACGTCTCTAAGTTTGGTGCGGACGAACGCTGCGCCCTTGCCTGGTTTAACGTGCAAAAAGTCAACGATAGTTACGACCTTACCGTCCATTTCAAACGTAACACCCTTTCTAAAATCACCTGCTAATATAAAATCAGCCATAAAATACCTCCAATTTTATGTTTATAGTATTGTTAATTGTTTATCAGTATTAGTCAAATCAATGACTCCACTTTTCGTAATTTGTACCATATCTTCTATGCGTACTCCGAATTCGCCATCGATATACAGCCCGGGCTCTACGGTAACAACCATATTAGGTCGCAATATTCTCTCTTCTCTCGGAGTAAGTCCTACTCCCTCGTGAATATCTATACCAACTCCGTGCCCAAGCGAATGAGTGAAATACTTGTCAAGCGAATTTTCCTTAAAGTAGTTTCGGGCAATAGCATCGCAGGCTTTGCCTGTCATTCCGGCTTTAACATTCTCTATAGCAAGGTTCTGAGCCTTGAGCACGTGGTTGTATATCTCAACTTGTTTTGTACTCAAATGTCCATATCCAACGGTTCTCGTCATATCTGAGCAGTATCCATCAAAACTCGCGCCTATATCCATAGTGACGAAATCTCCGCTCTTGAGTGTTCTTTGACTTGGGTGCGCATGCGGACTCGCTGTATGCTCGCCAAATGCAACAATAGAATCAAAGGCTATCTGACAGAAGTTTCTTTTCATAATATATTCGATATACGATGCGATTTCTACTTCGCTTACACCGTCTTTTAGTATCTTCAAAGCTTCCTTGTACGCAAGTTCCGTTACACTTTGAGCCCGCTTTATGCAGTCAATCTCAAAGTCGGATTTAATGCTTCTAAGATCTTCAATCGATGAAGTAATCTCGACAATTTTACCGTCTGCAAGTTGAGAAACCGTCTTATATTGTCCATAAGAAATATCGCTCTCAATGCCTATATTACTGCCATCAATAATTGACTTCGATTCTTTTATATCTTGACACAATACTTCAAATCTACTTCCTAAAAGTTCTTTCGCCTCAAGATAATATCTCATATCGGTTAGAAAATATGAATTGTGCTTTGTCAAGACTATTTGGCAGTTTGTTGACGAATATCCCGACAAATAACGCGTATTAGAAGGAGTTAATATTACAAGTGTATCCACTCCAGCCATATCGTATAACAGTCTGCAAATATCCATAAAATTATTTTAACATAATTTTAGATATATGTAAAGCCTATACGCAAAATCAGTGGATAAAATGAAAATTATTTCCAATCTATATGCGCAAAATCCAACAACATAAAGCGTCGATATGCTTTATATTAATGTATTGTAATATTTTTTCATTGCTAAAGCGTCTCTGGTTTGCGTACCGGCAGACTCGCATACTATGTACGGATTGAGCTTATAATCTGCAAAGACTTGCATTAGGGGTTCGTATTCCGGACCGTAAGTCGTATCGTCAAAAGTTAAATGTCTGACCTCTCCGCCCGAAGAATATTGTATTTTTGAAAAATGCACGTGCATTCGATTAGTCCTGCTCTCTCCTACGCCGTCTATAAGCCTGTCAATAGTGCGCTTGTAATCGTCCTTCGTAAAATACAGTCCTCTTTCTCTTGAGTTGAGATGACCAAAGTCGATGCACGGAACAATATTATCATCTCCGATATTGCACATAGCAATAACTTCTTCAAGGTTACCGAGCTGAGCTATCTTACCCATAGTTTCCGGACAAAGCAACAAGTCTTCAAATCCTTCGTTATTTTTGATTTTCAATACTTCCTCAAATCTGCCAAGCAAAACTTTCATAGCCTGATCTCTTGGCGTTTTCAAGGGGCTTCCGGGGTGAAAAACGCACCTATTACCGCCGAATGCCCTCAAAGTTCTCAACGAGTCAAAGATATATCTGTGATTGTTGAGCGCCTTATCATCTTCCTGCGTCGCAAGATTGATAAAATACGGCGCATGGACACTTATCTCTATACCGTTATTAGCAAATTCCTTGCCAATTTCTTCGGCTGTCTGACTCTTTATCATAACGCCTCTGCCGAAAGAATACTCAAAGCAGTCCAAGCCCATATCTTTAAGCCAAGCTCCCGCCTCTATCGTGTGTTTTTTCCCGCTTTCAGCAAACTGTTCGCACAGTCCGCTGGGTCCAAATTTTATCATAAATACCTCACAGTTTGCTTTCTAAAGCAAAATTCACGTCTTTGCTTATCCTATCGGCAAGTTCTTCTTTTGATGAGAATTTTTGTATATCGCGTATACGCATTAAAAATCTAATAGCAATTTTTTTGCCATATAGGTCGCCTTTATAGTACATTACGTGGCTTTCTATATTAAAGGAATTATCGTCAAAGGTAGGATGACTTCCCACGTTGGTAACCGACTTTAGCCATACTCCGTCTACCAATACTCTTGTGTAATATACTCCCGACTTGATTTTGAGTTTATCTTTACTATATTCGACGTTTGCCGTAGCAAATCCTATATTTCGTCCACGTTGATGTCCGCGCATAACCTGTCCAATAACAAAATAAGGCTGTCCAAGATAAGCGTTGGCTTTTTCAATATCACCATCAATAAGAAGTTTACGGACTCTTGTTGAAGATATTTTTCCGCCTTCATCTTGAGCAAAAGGTTCCACTACGAAAGCTACGCCATTGTCTTCGCACCATTTTGAAAGCAATTCGACGTTACCTTCGCCCTTTGCTCCAAAAGTATAATCGCTACCGACAACTATGCCTCTAATTATCTTATTAGAAGCTAAGATATTCAAATAATCCAATGGACTTAATTGAGAAAAATCTTTGTCAAAATGAGCTTTGATGCAATAATCTACTCTTAGATCATTTAATTTTGTCAATCTCTCTTCAAAGTTGAGTATTTGTCCTCCGTTTTCAATACCAAGAACGTCAAAAGGATTATTATCAAAAGTAAACACTCCGCACTTTGCGCAATTTTTGAAAGCAAGCAATTTCGCTCGTTCAATGAGTTTACAATGTCCAATATGCAGACAATCAAAAAAACCAAGCGCAACAACCAACGCCTCTTCGCATACCTGTGTATATTTAATTGTCTTAATACCTTTCCACCTGCTCATTTTCTTTAATCAATCTTGCAAATAGCATACTGACTTAGCTTTTTTACGCTTAACGTTAATTATAAAACACACCGTTGAATTATACTCAACTCCGTAAGTTCCATCCTCAAGGTCGTAATCAATGCATCTTCCGTTACGTAGTTTTACGTATGACTTCTCATCAAGTTCTATCACAGGCATAACCTGCAGTAAAAGTTCTTTGACGTTGCGGACGTTTTCCACGGGATTTTTTATAAAGTCGCTCAACATAACCGCATCTTTCAAAGAATATCCACCGCACATAGTTCTGGTTAATTGCGACATATATCCGCATACGCCTGCTTCGCCGGCTATATCGGTACAAAGACTTCTTATATACGTTCCTCCTCCGCAAGTAACGGATACCTTTACGTCTTGACAAAAATCATCGATGAGCGTCTTATCCAAGACAGAAATACTATTGATTATTACTTTTTTAGCTTCCAACTTGAAGTCTTTGCCCGCCCTAGCCATATCGTATGCGCGCTGACCATTGACGTTGACTGCGCTGTACTTTGGCGGAACTTGAGATATCTCACCCTCAAAGTTAGGCAAAATTTCCAATATACGTTGATATTTGGGAAGTTCTGACGTAGCAATTACCTTACCTGCTCTATCGACTGTATCTCTCGCCTCACCAAAAGTAAACGTAGCTTCGTACTGCTTTTCTTTTGCAAGTAAATAATCAAAAAGTCTTGTCGCATTGCCGAATGCGACTATCAACACTCCCTCTGCCATAGGATCTAAAGTGCCCATATGTCCGCACTTTGTCTTTTCATTGATAGCGTGGCTCAATGCATTTCTGCATTTGATTACCACATCGCTTGACGATAGCCCAAGACCTTTATTTATTACTGCAAATCCGTTCATATATTACCTATATATTATAATTCATCTCTGCAAGCCTTAAGTAGCTTGTCCTTTACGTCCTCAAAAAATCCGGAAACTCTACAACCGGAAGCGTTTTTGTGACCTCCGCCACCAAATACCGAGGCTATTCTAGAGGCGTCAACTCTATCGCTTGTGCGAATACTTACTTTGTAAGAATTATTTTGCTTCGTCTGCGTTATAGCAACCGCAACTTCTACCGTGTCAATATCTCTTATATAGTTTATCGCTCCTTCAGTATCGTCAGAAGTAGTATTTGTCGCAGAGAAATCTTCTTGCATAAAGAATATCATTCCAATTTTGTTGTCTTCAAAGAATTTAGCTTTAGAGAGCACTCTCATTCTTAAGTTAAATACGTTGAGCGCTACGCTTTTCAAGAAATGTTCACAAATATCACTTGCCGAAAAGTTGTATTTAATAAGCTGTGATGCGATTTCATGAGTTTGACTTGATACGCTGGAAAATGTAAAACCACCGCTGTCAGTAACAAGACCGGTGTATAACAACTTGGCGACAGTATCGTCAATACAAGGCCTAATTTCATCTAATGCCTTGATAACCTTATACGCCACTTCGCACGCAGAACTTACTCCTGCCTCGATAATATTAATATTGCCATATCTACTGTTGGTCTTATGGTGATCTATATTTACTTTGAATTTTGCTTTATTGAAAAGATTGTAATAACCGCCCATACGATCATATTCGGCGCAGTCGCAAGCTATTGCTAAATCAAAATTAATGACTCGAGATTTGTTATATTCGTCGATTCCTTCCAAAACTTGAAGAGAACTTCTAAATGTACTGTCGCAAAAGAGATAGACTTGCTCTTTGCCGTATAATTTCAATGCTCTATACAATGACAATGCGCTTGAACAAGTATCTCCGTCCGGATTTTGATGCGATATAAGACATATGCTACTACTCTTATTGACAGCATTTATAAACTCTTCATACATTATTCTTGATTATCCTCCGACGCCTTACTTTCATTCTTGTGCAATTCGTCTATTATTTTGGATATTTTCGTGCCGTAATCATAAGAAGTATCCAACTTAAATCTAAGAGCAGGCATACTGCGCAACTTTATCATATTTTTTAGGCGAGATTTAATATATCCCTCTGCGCTGTGCAGACCGTCAAGAACCTCTTGCTCTTTACCGTTTGCGCCCAAAATAGAGATATACACTTGCGCAAGCGTCAAGTCTGTATCGACTTGAGTATCAGTTACGCATATCATTTTGCCAGCGACTCTCGGATCACTTACGCCTTCGCGTAATATTATCGAAAGTTGTTTTTTGAGTTCGGCATTGATTCTTTCATATCTATTCATTGCTCAATTTGCTCCAAATTATAGCTTTCAATAATATCTCCTATCTTAACGTCGTTGAACTTCTCAAGACCTATACCGCATTCATATCCGCTGGCAACTTCTTTAACGTCGTCCTTTTCTCTCTTCAAAGACGTTAGCGCGCCCTCAAAAATGATTATGCCGTCTCTAACAACTCTAACTTTGGAATTCCTAACGACCTTACCTTTAGTAACATAGCTACCTGCAATAGTACCAAATGAAGATATTCTGAACGTTGCGCGTACTTCCGCTTCGCCAAGACTAACTTCTTTGTATATTGGATCAAGCATACCTTTAAGCGCTCTGGTCATATCGTTGATAGCGTCGTAGATTATGCTGTATCTTCTAATATCTATCTTGTTTCTATCTGCAAGAGCTTGAGCTTTTACTTCCGCTTTAACGTTAAAAGCAATAATTATTGCCTTTGCAGTATCAGCAAGCATTATATCCGACTCGCTGATTGCGCCGACAGCGCTGTGTACGACTGCAAGTTTGACTTTCTTTTCCGCCATATCTTCATTGAGCTTGAGTAGCGAAGTCTTGACAGCCTCAACAGAACCTTGCACATCGCCCTTGATAATAAGATTGAGAGTTTTTGTATCGTTTCCGTCCCCAAAAATATCATCGATAGATTTGATAGAACTAAACGCCTGCATCTCAGCCCTTTCCTTATCAGCTCTCTCTTGCGCAACTTTCTTTGCAAGTTTTTCGTCTTTAACAACGACCATTAAATCTCCTGCATTAGGCACTTCGGAAAATCCTTGTACTTGAACGGCATAAGATGGGAAAGCCTCTTTTACTCTCTTGCCCGTATGATCAGTCATATCTCTTATTTTACCGATTGCAGTACCTGCTACTATATAGTCCGATACTTTTAGCGTACCGTTTTGCACCAAGATAGTTGCTACAGGTCCTTTACCCTTGTCAAGACTTGCCTCTATAATCGAGCCTGTTGCCGAACATTTTTTATTAGCTTTGTACTCGTTTACTTCAGCTACCAAAAGAATACTCTCTAGCAATTCTTTCACACCCTGACCGGTCTTTGCGCTTACCGGACATACCATAGTATCTCCACCCCAAGCCTCAGGCACAAGATTGTGTTCTGTCAATTGTTGCAATATTCTATCGCAATTACCGTCTGTTTTATCTATCTTGTTGACTGCTACGATTATAGCTACCTTTGCAGCCTTAGCATGGTTGATAGCCTCAATAGTCTGTGGCATTATTCCATCGTCTGCCGCAACTACTATAATTGCAATATCAGTTACGTTTGCGCCTCTTTGTCGCATAGCCGTAAAGGCTTCGTGCCCCGGAGTATCGAGGAAAGTAATTTTCTCCCCATTGAGATCAATAGTATAAGCGCCAATGTGCTGTGTAATACCTCCGGCTTCGCCTCCTGCAACGTTTGCTTTGCGGATATAGTCTAGAAGCGACGTTTTACCGTGGTCAACGTGGCCCATAATTGTGACGATAGGCGGTCTTTTTACAAGTTTTGTGTTGTCAACTTGAGCTTGCGTATCAATAATATCTTTGAGCTTATCTTCTGCGCTCTTATCAGCTTTGAGTTCCAAAGTGATATCGTAATCAATAGCTATAAGTTCTGCTTCTTCAAAACTTATCATATCGTTGATGGTAGCAAACTTACCCATATCAAACAACTTCTTTACAATCTCCGTAGCAGACTTACCGATTTTTTCGCTGAATGCCTTTATAGGTACGCGTTCACTATTGATAACTGCGTGATCAATCTTGACGTATTGAGGAGCATTTGTATCTTTCTTAGACTTCTTGACCTTGACGTATCTTGCGGTATCGCTATCGTCCTCAAGTGTTGAGTCATAAGCATAACCTCTCTTCAAGAGATCTCTCTTAGTCATTCCTTTCTTTTCGTCTTTATTGAAAGAAACTTTTACGTCCTTTTTCTTTTTATTATCCGTCTTATTATTCACAGGAGCAGGCGCAACTACTTCAACTCTGCCTTTTGGCGCATAAGGTTTTTGACCACCCTGTCCCATAGGTCTTTGACCACCTCCGACAGGTCTGTTTTTGTCAAATTGCGGACGGTTGCCACTGCCACGACGCACCATATCCGGATTGATGTATGTCTGTGTCTTTTGAGGAGCAACTTGGACGGTCTTAGAATTTTCTTTTACTACTTCTTCTTGAGTAGATTCAAGAACTTCTTGCTTAACCTCTTCTACCTTTTCTTCATCTACTATATCGTCTTCTACAGCTTGAGTTTTCGTCAAAGCGCTTTCTTCAGCCATTTGTTGTTCATAAATAGCCGTCAACTTTTCTTGTTTCAAAGAATTTACTTTGTCCAAAAGTTCTTTAACTTTACTCTTAGCTCCAGCAATTTCGTCAATAAAAGGCTTGGACACGTCTTTCAAAAACGAGTCTATATCTTTCAAACTCTTAAATTGTTCATTTTTATTTTCGTTGTTATTCATAAAATCACCTCCGTCCCTTTTGCGGTGACCACCGTTAGTCCTCGCAATACCGTAGTATTGCATTTGCCAACGACTCGTCTAATATGGACAATACTTTTATATTACTTCTCTTTAGAAGATTGTTGAGATAATCAGCAGGCAACGTTAAACATTTTGCTTGCTTCCTTTGGCAATACAGCAAAAGTTGTTTTGCGCTGTTTGCTCCCAAAGACTCGTCAATTAGTATCAAATACGGCGCGCGCTTTGTTCTCTCAAGATTATCTACGCCCCATACGACCTTACCGGCCCTAACTGCAAAGTTGATATAACAATCAATCTTGCCTATTTGAATACTGCTCTTTAATTGCATCATATACCTCTGGGGCTATCTCTTGAGCAAAGTTTTTATTGAGAAGCCGATTTCTGACGCACTTTTCTATACATGCTCCGCTATCGCAGATATAAGCTCCTCTGCCTGCCTTTTTGCCTGTAAAGTCCAAGGAAATATTACCGTCCTTGTCTTTTACAATTCTCAACATTTGCTTTTTTTCGTATGCGTTTCGACACGCAATACACATCCTAACAGGCGGTTTCTTCATATTATTCGCCTATCTCGTTTATATCGCTACCTGCCAAAGACGAATAAGGTTTGACGTCAATCTTCCATTCGGTGAGCTTTGCGGCAAGTCTAACGTTCTGTCCAGACTTTCCGATAGCAAGCGATAGTTTATCGTCCTCGACAATAGCCTTTGCGCTCTTCTCTTCAGGATTGAGCATAACGGCTATTACTTTTGCAGGAGAAAGCGCTCTGGAGATATATTCGCCCATATCTTGGCTATATCCTATTATATCGATTTTTTCGCCGTTAAGTTCTTGAACTACGCTATTGATACGCATACCTTTTTGACCTATACAGCTTCCCACTGCGTCAATAGAAGAATCCTCGGCGTATACAGCCATTTTCGTACGGTAACCCGCTTCTCTGACAATTCTTTTTATATTGACGAGATTTGCCTTGATTTCAGGAACTTCCATTTCAAAAAGTTTCTTAACAAAACCGTTGCTAGCTCTCGATACCATTACTTGCGTAGTTCCCCTTTGGTTGGTACGAACGCTCTTAACGTATACGTTGATTACGTCGTTTACGTTGTACTTCTCGCCTCTGATTTGCTCGGAAGGTAACATTACGCCCTCAAGTTGCGTACCCGCCATTTCCAAGTATACTGTGTCATTCTCGACTCTTCTTACGATACCTTTGACGATTTCACCCTCTTTGTTGTTCATCTCGTCTTTTATAAGTTCTTTTTGTATCTCGTTGTTTTTCTGAATGATAACTTGCTTTGCAGTTTGAGCAGCAATACGCGAAAATAGTTTTGGAGACAAATCTTCTTTTACTATATCTCCGACTTTATAACTATTTTTGATAGCTTTTGCGTCTTGAAGAGATATTTCTTTATCTTCGTCAACAACCTCTTCAACGACAGTTTGATAAGCGTAAATTTTTATTTCGGATCTCTGCGGATTGAGCGAAACCGTAACAGGTTTCTGCTTTCCGTTTTCTTTCTTGTAAGCCACGGAAAGTCCCGTCTCAAGCGCGTCAATAAACTGCTGTTGCTCGATTCTCTTTTCTTTTTCAAGCGCGCTTAGCGCCAGAAAGAAATCTTTGTTAATCATTTTGTCCTCCTAGAAGTGTATAGCTTCCCTAATCAAAGCTATATCCTTAATATTAAGTTTTAAGTTTTTAGATTTATATTCCAACTCGACTTCTTGAGCATTTTCGTCATAGCCGAGAAGATTGGCATTGAATTTTTTTATCTTTCCAAGTTCTGCAAGAGGTTTGTATAGAGATACTTCCATCTCAAGCCCTATCTTTTTAGCAAAGTCCCTTGCCGTCTTAAGAGGTCTGTCAATTCCCGGCGATGACACGTTGAGATTATAAGGCGCTCCGCAAGTGGGATCAAGATCGTCAATCGGCGCGTCAATAGCGTTGTGAATCAACTCGCAATCGTTGAGATCTACTCCGCCGTCCTTGTCTATATAAATTATTAGAGTGTCTTGTCCGTAAAGTTTTTTATACTCAACGTCTACAAGTTCCATACCGTTGGCGGATATGATAGGCTTGACAAGTTCTTTTACGCAATCGGTAATCTTCGACATACTTCCTCTTTTTATAATTTAAGCGACTGCGTAAGACAGTCGCTCTAGTACTTAACTATTGCACTAATAATATATCATATTTATTTGCCAAGCGCAAGCGTTTTATTCTAAATATTTAATAATATATAAATATATTAAAATTTGAT
>CAJTPC010000030.1 GCA_910578245.1 uncultured Christensenella sp.
AGATGGTAGATCTTAGAGAAGATCAAATCGAGAGGTATCAAGATTTGCTTAGAGAACAACGCAGTATGAAGTAATAAGACTTAGCCGCATATTAAGTAATAAAGGACGAAAGCGAGAGAACTTTACTCTCGCTTTTGCATTTCTTTGTTTATACATCATAATAATACTTGTATTTTTTTTTATTTTATGATATTATTTTTAAGTACATTATGCCTATCATATTTATATTCTTGACGTAAATTCGATGGAATGCATAGAATTGAGAAACATAACACAAATTGACATAGAGTAAAACAATGGGAGTAGTATACTATGACTGCGATTGACAAAGCTATATACAGTATGACGGGTTACGGAAAGGGAATTGCCGAACTTAACGGTCTTAAGGTTACTGTTGAGTTAAAGTCCGTCAATCACAGATTTTTGGATCTCAATATTAAATTGCCCAAGGTATTTACATTTGCCGAAGATATTTTGCGTAAGACTATTCAAGGAGCAATCTCAAGAGGACATATCGACGTGTACGTCAACTACGAGGATACTCGCGAGAGCAAAAAGACTTTGTCGATAGATTATGATTTGGCAGAGCAATACGTACTTGCTTCCAAGCAACTTCAAGAGAAAGGCATTGCGCAGAACAACTTCTTCACGGCTGAACTTTTGCGTATGCCCGACGTGGTTGTGCAAGTAGCCAAAGAAGAGGATGAAGAATTGCTTGTAAATCTGTTGACGTCCGCTTGTAAAGCGGCAATAGAGAATATCAACGCAATGAAGTTGCGCGAAGGTGCAATGCTTGTAAAAGATATTCGCGTCAAGATAGAAAATATTCTAACAACTATCCCCAAAATTCAAGAGCTTGCGCCTAAGACCTTGCAAGAGTATAGGACAAAACTTGAAGAGAGAGTAAAGGAATATTTGAAAGACGTACCTATTGACGAAGTCAAACTCATAAATGAAGTCGCTTTCTATAGCGATAAGTTCTGCACAGACGAGGAAGTTACCAGACTTTATACTCACATAAATCACTTCAAATCAGTTCTTGACGACGGCGGAGCGGTCGGTAAAAAACTCGACTTTATAGTGCAGGAAATGAATAGAGAAACTAATACTATCGGTAGCAAATGCAACAATGCTCAAATCACAGAGTGTGTTGTATATATGAAGAGCGAAATAGAAAAGATAAGGGAACAAATACAAAATCTCGTATAATAAGAAGAGGGAGAAATGCAAAAGAAAGGTTTGTTGATAGTCGTATCAGGTCCCAGCGGGGCAGGAAAAGGCACTGTCCTAGCGCATACTATTGCAAAATATTCAAATCTAAAGTATTCTGTGTCAGTCACAACCAGAGCTCCGAGAGCAGGCGAGGTTGACGGCGTCAATTATTTTTTCAAGAGCGTTAAAGAATTTGAAGAAATGATTGCAAGGTGCGAATTTTTGGAGTACAAGAGGGTGTATGATAATTATTACGGTACTCCGCTTGTCAACGTGCAGAAGCAACTTGACGATGGCTACGATGTGGTATTGGAAATAGATACAGAAGGCGCTTTGGACGTAAAGAATATCTATCCGGACGCAGTTATGATATTCATATCACCTGCTAAGAGATCTACTATCGAAGAGAGATTGCGCGGTCGGTCTACAGAGAGCGAAGAGCAAATCCAGACGCGCACCCAAAGCGCGCTCAAGGAAATCAGACAAGCGGTATTTTACGATTATATAGTCGTCAACGAGGATTCCCAAAAGGGCGCTATGGATATAATAGCAATAATCGAAGCAGAAAAATGCAAAGTTAAAAATAACAAAAAATTTATAGACAATCTAATTAACGGAGGCAAATAATTATGATGATCGATCCACCAATTGACAAGTTGATAAAAAAAGCAGAGTGTCGTTACGCGCTCGTTTGCGGTGTAGCAAAGAGAGCTAGACAGCTTGAAACCCAGTATTCCGATTTGCTTGAAAAGTCCGGTAAGAAGGCTATTTCTCTCGCCGCAGAAGAAGTATACGACGGCGAAGTTGAGATAAAGAGAGATAATCAATAATTTTGATAGGTGAGTAAATGCTCAAGAACTTCAACGTATTGTTGGGCGTAAGCGGTGGAATTGCTTGCTACAAGTCGTGCGAAATAGTATCGAGATTAAAGAAGCTCGGCGCAGGCGTGGACGTTATTATGACGGCTCACGCTACCGAGTTTGTATCTCCTTTGACTTTCGAAACCTTGTCGGCGCGTCCCGTTGTCAGCGATATGTTTGCTCGTGAGAGGCAGTGGGAAGTCGAGCATATAGCGCTTGCTAAAAAGGCGGATATATGCTTAATTGCTCCCGCTACAGCAAATATTATTGCAAAACTTGCCGAGGGAATTGCCGATGATATGTTGAGTACAACCTTTCTTGCTCTTAAATGTCCTGTTATCATTGCTCCGGCAATGAATACCAATATGTATGATAATCTTACCGTTAAGGACAACCTTGCGAAGTTAAAATCTAAGGGCGCGATTATAATCGAACCGGTTGAGGGCAGACTTGCTTGCGGTGATAGCGGAAAAGGCAAAATGGCAGAGCCTGTAGATATAGTCGCTAAGACGGTTGAGATACTTCTTCCCAAGAGAGATTACGAGGGTAAAAGGCTTCTCATTACGGCAGGAGCAACGAGAGAGAATATAGATGGAGTGAGATTTATCACCAATCGCTCATCGGGTAAAATGGGAGTTGAGCTTGCTAAGTCGGCTATTAAAAGAGGCGCGGAGGTAGTTCTTGTCAAAGGGCTTACGCAAGTGGAAATACCAAGTTATATCACTCGCGTTATTTCAGTCGAAAGCACTATGCAGATGTACGACGCCGTGATGGATAATTATAAGGAGTGCGATATTATAATTAAGTCTGCGGCTCCAAGCGACTATAGACCTGTTAAGACGATTTCTCAAAAGCTAAAAGGCGATGAGATAACTCTAAAATTAACTAAAAATCCCGATATTGCAAAAGCAGTAGGAGCTGTTAAGGGAGATAGAAAACTCGTAGTATTTTGCGCCGAAACGCAAGATTTGATTGAAAGCGCTAAGAGTAAACTTGACAGTAAAAACGCCGATATGGTCGTAGCCAACGATGTGACTTTAGAGGGCGCAGGATTTGACGTAGACACCAATATCGTGACCATACTCAAAAAAGACGGCAGCCAGATTTCGTATCCCAAAATGAGTAAGAGCGAGGTTGCGGACGCGATACTTGACGAGGCGCTCAAATGATTGCCAAAGTTATTGTAGATATAAGCAATTCGCAGACGGACAAGATATTTGATTATTTGATACCCTCAAATCTTGACGTGCGAAAGGGAGTGAGAGTAATCGTACCTTTCGGACCGCGTAGAATTGAGGGCTTTTGTATAGATATTGCCGACGATTCTGATGTGCAGTCTTTGAAGTACGTAGAGGCGGTGCTTGACGATTTTGTGTGCATAAGCGAGGAGATGCTTGAGCTTATGCGGTATATGAAGGACAAGTTTTACGTGCGCTACGTGGACAGCTTGCGACTTTTTATACCTTCAAAACTACGTGGCGGACGTATTAAGGAATTGACAAGATTGTTTATCTCCCTAAATCCCGATATGAGTTTTGACGATATAATATCCAAAATCTCTAAGAATGCAAAAAGTCAGCTTGCTCTTGTCGAAAGATTGAAACAAGGCGGAGAATATCTGACGGCGCTCTCTAATGAATTTTCTTCAAGCGCTATCAAAGTTTTAGAGGAAAAGAAAATTATAATAAAGAGCAATGAAGAAGTGGCGCGAGTTCCTATGTCAGCCGTTAGAGGTAAGTGCGCGGAAACGCAACTTCGAGATGCTCAAAAGAGGGCGGTAGACAAGATTTTTTCCAGCCAAAACAACGTTATATTGCTTCACGGTGTCACAGGTAGCGGTAAGACGCTTGTTTATATAAATGCGATACAAAGGGCGATTTCAGAGGGAAAAACTGCTATTATGTTAGTGCCGGAAATATCACTTACGCCTCAAATGCTTAGGAATTTTAGGGGGTATTTCGGCGACAGCGTAGCGATTTTGCACAGCGGTCTTAGCGATGGAGAAAGGTTTGACGAGTGGCGCAGACTGCTTAAAGGCGAAGCCAAGATAGCCGTAGGCGCAAGGTCTGCGATATTCGCTCCTCTAAAAGATTTGGGACTTATTATTATTGACGAAGAACACGATGCAAGTTACGTTAGCGAGTCCAATCCCCGTTACCGAACGGTTGACGTTGCGCAGTTTAGAGCCGTGTATAACAACGCAAAAGTTGTGCTGGGGAGCGCAACGCCGTCAATTGAGAGCTATCTTCTTGCTAAGCAAGGAAGCTACGACTTGGCGGTTATGAGCGAGAGAATATCCGATAAGGGAATGCCCGATATAGAAATAGTCAATATGTCCAACGAACTTTTAATGGGCAATAATTCTATGTTCTCGGCTAACTTAGAACGAAAGATTGTTGACGTTGTCAAAAAGGGCGAGCAGGTGATAATATTTCTCAATCGCAGAGGACATTCGTCATTCGTAATGTGTCGCAAATGCGGTTACGTAGCTAAGTGTACGGACTGCGACGTATCGCTTACCTATCACTCTGTGGATAATTTATTGAAGTGTCACTATTGCGGAAAGAGATATAAAATGCTCGATATTTGTCCCGACTGCGGGAGCAATAATATCAGATACGGCAAGATAGGTACTCAAAGGGTGGTAGAAGAAATAAAGAGATTGTTGCCTGACGTCAACGTACTTCGTATGGATAACGAAACTACCGCCACAAAGGACGCGTATCTCGAGATATTGGGCAAGTTTGCATCTAAGGAAGCGCAAATCCTAGTGGGTACGCAAATGATTGCCAAGGGACATGATTTCCCCGACGTAACGCTTGTGGGAATACTCGATGCGGATATGAGCCTTTATCATCAAGACTATCGCTCCAATGAGCGTACGTTTCAGTTGGTAACACAGGTTGCAGGCAGAGCCGGTAGAAGCGATAAAGGCGGTAAGGTAGTTCTGCAGACCTATGCGCCCAATCATTACGTATACAGATATGCATCTAAATACGATTATGAAGGCTTTTTCCAGAAGGAAAACAATGTTCGTAAGACAACTAATTTTCCGCCGTACACGACGATAATAAGGGTACTTATGACCTCTGAAGACGAAGAAAAAGTCATTGATACCGCCAAGTCTATATACAGAAAACTTATGGAGTTTGCAAAGGAAAACTCTCGCGATTTTTTGTATATACAGGCTATGAAAGCTCCGCTTGGCAGAATACAGAACAAATTTCGCTATCAGATTATAGCGAGAATTAAAAGAGAAAATGAAAGTAAAATTATAGCTAAATTCTATGACGTGATTGAAACAAATCAAAGCCGAGGCGTAACCGTCTTTGCAGAACTCAATCCGCAGAATATGGCATAGGAGATATTATGGCATTAAGAGATATAATTGTAGACCCCAATCCGACACTGAGAAAGAAGTGCCGTCCGGTAGAGGTATTTGATGAAAAGCTAGGTAAATTGCTTGACGATATGCGCGAAACAATGATACACGCAGACGGTGTGGGACTTGCCGGTCCGCAAGTTGGTATTCTAAGGCGAATTGCGGTAATACAAGTCGATGACTTTTATATAGAATTTGTCAATCCTGAAATAGTTAAGCGTAAAGGTTCGCAAGTTGGACCGGAGGCTTGTTTGAGCGTTCCGGGTAAAAGTTGCGAAGTCAAAAGACCAAATGAAGTTACTGTGTATTATCAAGATAGATATGGCAAAGAAATGAGCGTAACTGCAGAAGGCTTTATTGCAAGAGCTTTTTGTCATGAGATAGACCACCTAGACGGCGTATTGTATTACGACCATTCATCTCAAAAATAGAAAATCTATCCATTTGCGGGAATCGATTAAAATTGACGCGAATTTGAGCTTGAACTAATAGAAGTTAAGACGATAAGTTAGAAGCGTATATAGAGGTATAAATGAAAATATTATTTCTCGGTACTCCGGATTTTGCGGTAAAGGCGCTAGATAAATTGATAAGCTGCGGCTACGACGTAGTCGGTGTCGTCACTCAACCCGACAAAAGGCGTAACCGCGGAGAATTATCATTTTGTCCTGTCAAAGAGTATGCGGTAGACAAAGGAATCAAGGTGTATCAATACGATAGCATAAGGCGCGAGGGCGTAGAAGACATAAAATCTATCACCCCAGACGTGATGATTACTTGCGCTTTCGGTCAGATTATCAGCCAAGAAATCTTGGATATACCTAAATACGGTGTCCTCAATATTCACGCGTCGCTTTTACCGAAATATAGGGGTAGCAGCCCCATTCAATGGTGTCTTATCAATGGCGAAGAGCGCACTGGCGTCACGATAATGAAGACTGCTCTTGCCGTAGACAGCGGAGATATATTATTACAAAAGTCGTTGGATATCTTTCCTGACGAGAACGCCGGAGAACTTTTTGAAAGACTAGCCGAATTGGGCGGTGAAGCCATTGTCGAGGCGTTGAAAATTATTGAGAGCGGTAATGCGGAGTTTATAAAGCAAGACGAAAGTTTAGCGACTCATTATCCAATGATAAGCAAAGAAGACGGTTTGATTGATTGGACGTCGACAGCCAGAGAGATATACAATAAAATGCGAGGCTTTACGCCGTGGCCGTCAGTATATACTTATCTTGACGGTAAGCTGTTTAAGATACTTAAAAGTCAGGTGTTTGACGGCGATATGAATATAGGAGTGACAGCGGGAAGCGTTTATGCTACCAAAAATTCCGCTTTTGTCAAGTGCTCAAAGGGAGTGCTGCAACTCTTGCAAGTACAGTTAGAGGGCAAGAAAGCAATGGATATAGCGTCTTTTATGGCAAGCGGAAAACTAAAGAGCGAGATGGTTTTGGGCAAATGAACGACTTATTGATGGCTTTTGAAGTGTTGCTTGCAATCTACAAGGACGGCGCGTACAGCAACTTGGAACTTAATAAAAGAGTTAACGGCGCAAGCAATCAAGCTATTGTCACAAGGTTGGTATACGGCGTGTTGCAAAAGAACGTTCAGCTTGAGTATTATCTATCCAAAGTTGTAAGCAAAAGACCTTCAAAGACGATTGCTGTACTGCTTAAATTAGGAATGTACACGCTGACCTATATCAATTCGATACCAAAGTATGCCGTTGTTGACAGCCTTGTCACAATATGCGAGAAGTACGGTAAAAGACAGCTCAAGGGCTTTGTCAATAGTACGTTGAAGAACTTTGACGCAAGCAAAATAACTTTGCCAAATGATAGATTCGAAGCGTTGAGCGTGGAAACAAGCGTACCGCAATGGCTTGTTAGAACGTATTGCAAGCAGTATGGCTTTGACAAGACGAAAGAATTTTTGAGCGTCGATACTTTTACTAAAGAGCATATTCGACCGAATATTAAAAGATTGAATTTGCTGCAGTTGAAAGAGAAGCTGGACAGGAAAAATATATTGTATGAAGAGAGCGTCGCAGGCGGATTGTTTGTTGACAATAATTCATATATCAAGTCTTTGAACGAGCGTGGCGAGATTACTTTTCAGTCGATGACGTCAATGTTGGCAGCGCAGGCAATGGAAGTAAAAGACGGCGAAAAGATTTTGGATATGTGCAGCGCTCCAGGCGGAAAGGCAATATATATGAGCCAACTTGCCGATGTTCAAATCACGGCTTGCGACGTGCGCCAGCATAGATTGCAGCTTATACGCGATTACATAAATAGAATGGGTGGAGCCAATATAACAGCGCAATATAATGACGGCAGTGTGTTTAATCAAGAATTTGTCGAAAAATTCGACAAGACGCTCTGCGACGTTCCGTGTTCGGGACTTGGCGTAGTAGGCAAAAAAGCAGACGTATATTTGACGGCTAGCTTTGAAAAGTGTCAAGAGCTTTCCGTACTGCAATATAAGATACTTTGCAATGCAAGCAAGTACACGAAAAACAGAATTGTTTATTCAACTTGTACAACGTTACGCGAAGAAAATTACAATGTCGTAGGTAAATTCGTCAAGGAAAATACGCAGTGGAAAGTTAGCAAATCACAGCAATATTTGCCGGACGGCAAGGGACAAGACGGATTTTTCATAGCTGTGTTGGAGAGGTCAAAGTAATGGCAAAAAGTCTTTTGACAGATTTGAGTTTTGAAGAGCTGGAGAATTTAATTGATGGTCTTGGCGAGCCTAAGTTTAGAGCTAAACAGCTTTGGCAGTGGCTTAACAAGGGCGCAGATTTTGAGCAGATGAGCAATATGCCAAAAGTTTTTTTGGACAAGCTATCGCAAAATTACAATGCGCAAGGCATAGAAATATACGGCGAATTCAAATCCAGAAAGGACGGCACAATAAAGTATCTATACAAATTAAGCGACGGTAATCTAATAGAAGGCGTGCTTATGAAATATAAGTATGGCAATACGCTTTGCGTATCTACGCAAGTAGGATGCAGAATGAATTGCGCTTTTTGCGCTTCTGGATTGGACGGGCTTATTCGCAACCTCACGGCGGGCGAAATATTGGGGCAAGTCATCGCTGTCAATGCGCGAAACGCTACCGAGAAAGATAGAGGCGTAACCAATATCGTACTTATGGGAAGCGGAGAGCCGCTTGATAATTATGCCAACGTATGTAAGTTTTTGACGCTCGTAAGCGATGAAAAAGGACTTAATATATCCAAAAGGAATATATCTCTATCCACTTGCGGACTTTGCGACAAGATAAAACAACTTGCTGACGACGGTTTTACTCCGACAATGACTATATCATTGCATGCGCCCAACGATGAGATGCGTAAGAGCATAATGCCTATCGCTAAGAAATATTCGATAGACGATATAGTCAAGGCGGTAAAGTACTACTTTGAGAAGACGGGAAGAAGAATAATCTTTGAATATTCTATGATATCCGGCAAAAATGACAGCGAAGAGTGCGCAAGACAACTTGCCGGCGTAGTCAAAGGGCTAGCCTGTCATATAAATCTCATACCTTTGAATTACGTCAAAGAGCGAGGTTTAGACGGAAGTAACAAAAAGAGCGTTTACCGTTTTATGGCAGTATTGGAAAAGCAAGGCGTAAGCGTGACCGTGCGTAGAAGTATGGGAAGCGATATTGACGGCGCATGCGGACAGTTGAGAAGAAAGGTGATAAATAATGAAGATAATTGAAATATTTGACGACAACTATTCGGCAAACAGAGTTTATGAGAAAGTAAGATACGCTGTGCGAGCCGTAATCTTGGACGGGGACAAAGTCTTTGTAGAGTACGCCAAGAACAAGCCTGTTATAATGTTGCCCGGCGGTAGAATCGAGGCCGAAGAGAGCAAGGAAGATTGCGTAATCAGAGAGTGTCAAGAAGAATGCGGTATCGTAGTAAATCCTATCAAACAACTCTTTGTTATAAAAGAATATTATAATGACGTAATTTTCCACTCTGTCTATATGCTTTGCGAGGCTGTGGGAGAATGTCAAGCTAATCCAACGCAATCGGAGAAAGATTTGACGCTCAAGAGCTTTTATCAAGACGTTACTATATTGTGTAATGACTTAAAGAATATTTTGGATAATATACAAGATAAAGAAAGCGAGCTGTACGGCATGAATTACAGAGAATATTTGGCTGGAAAAGAAGTTTTGAACATTGTTCAAAATAGAAAATAATCGACGTATACGGAGGCAAATTATTAAAGTTAAGACGAGCGGACAGATTATAAAGGGCGTAGGCGGTGTGTACACCGTGGCTTTGCCGAACGGAGAAAGAGCAAAATGCTTTCCGAGAGGTAAACTCAAGCAAAACGGAGAGTTATTTATTGGCGATATTGTCGATATTGTATTGGATAAAGAGGGCATAATAGAGAGTATTCAGCCCAGACGTACTCAACTCGTGCGTCCATACGTAAGCAATATGGACGGTATAGTCATAGTTCTTGCGCCAATACCAAAGCCCGATATGATGTTGGTTGATAAATTGATAATAGGAGCTACTGAAAACGGTATTCAACCGATAATATGCGTAAACAAAGCAGATTTAGAGGGCGCAGACGCCGTAGCGCAAGACGTAGCCAACGATTATAAGGATATTGCCGATATCTTGATAATATCCACTCAGACAAATCAAGGTATAGATTTGCTTATGGATAAGATAAAAGGTAAGTTTATTTGTCTTGCCGGACAGTCTGCTGTAGGTAAATCATCGCTTATCAACTGTATTTTAGGAGAAAATAAGCTAAAAACGGGCGATTTGAGCAAAAAAGGCGATAGAGGTAAGAATACAACGCGTCATATCGAGATAATTACGCTTGAAGACGGCACGCAAATTGCCGATACTTGCGGATTTAACAAACTTGAGATACCGCTTTTCGACCCGTCGAGACTGTCAAGCTATTATACTGACTTTGACGAATACGCAAGAGATTGCAGATTCAGACGTTGCAATCACTACAAAGAAGAGTTCTGCGGAGTAAAGAAAGCTGTGGAGAGCGGAAAAATCGCTCAAAGTCGATACGATAGATACGCGCGACTTTTTGAGTATGTAGAAAAGAAATGGAATACGCGTTACGACTGATTTTAGATTATTGAACAGTGTTCAATATGTAATTTAATCGACCTATAACAAAGAAATATATAAATTAAACGAAGGAGTAAAAATATGAATGTCAAGATATCACCGTCTATACTGTCGGCGGATTTTGCAAATATGGGAGAAGCGGTATCAAAACTTGCCGACTGGGGCGCCGATTGGGTGCATTGCGATGTAATGGACGGAATGTTTTGTCCTAATTTTACCTTTGGACCGCCAATGATTAAGGCTATAAGAAAGCATACGAATCTTCCTTTAGACGTTCATCTTATGATTACTAAACCCGAAAGGTATATTGACAAATTTCTAGAGGCGGGAGCGGATATTATTACCTTCCACGCAGAGGCAAGCGAAAGTGTTGAAGAGATAATAGACACCGTACATAGACACGGAAAGAAAGTGGGCTTGGTGCTTAATCCTAATATAGAAGTAAAAAGTATTGCAAAGTACCTTGATATGGTAGATTTGGTTATGTTGATGGGCGTCTATCCGGGGTTTTCTGCGCAAAAGTTTATTCCTGAGACGATGGGCAAGATAAGTCAATTAAAGGAATTGATTGGGGATAGAACTGTAGAAATAGAATTTGACGGCGGAGTAAGCGTGGATAATATAGCCGAGATGCGACAAAGAGGTCTTAATATTGCCGTCAGCGGTAGCTTCATATTTGGCGCAAGAAGCCCAAAAGATGCTATTTTGGCGTTAAAGTCTGCTAAATAATCACACAATCTCCAATATTTACATATATTGCAACAAAGAATATTGGAGGTAATTATGAAAATTATTTGCATCAATCCGCCTAGATTTATTAAGGTAGTTTTGAGAATTTTCAAAAGAAAAGTATAATGGATAAAAAGAAAAACACCCTGAATATTCAGGGTGTTTTAGATTGTTCGATTAATAATTAAGCGCGCTCAACAGCACCGCTACGTAAACATCTGGTGCATACGTACAAACTTTGTGTAGAGCCGTTGGTATTTACAACTTTAACTTTTTGAACGTTAGCTCCCCAGCTTCTTCTATATTTACGGTTAGAGTGGCTTACTTTGTTTCCACTTTGTTGACCTTTTCCGCAGATAGCGCATACTTTAGACATAATAATGAATACCTCCATTCAATTCTTGCCTAGATATAATACCACTAAGGCAAAATAATTGCAAGAAAATAGCGGTAAATTTTCAAAATTTTTTATATTTTTTTGTATTTTTGCTTATAATACCTTAAATACACTACTAAAATATATAAAAACGCTTGCATAAGGTAGGTGTTTTTGTTAAAATTACAATATATGGCAGTAAAGACATCAAATTATTACGGAAGAATAATAATAACTGATAAAGCTATATCCATGGTGGCGCATTTTGCGGCGGCCGATTGTTACGGCGTCGTGGATCTCGTGTCACGCAAACTAAGTGACAGTATTAGTGAATTTTTCAATAAGTGCCCTTCAGGCAAGGGAGTTAAGATTGTCACATTAAAAAATAAGATTAACATCGAACTTTTTGTCGTCCTAAAAGAAGGTATAAATATTGACGCCGTTACGGATTCAATTAAAAGTACGGTCAAGTACAACGTAGAAACGTACACGGGTATGAGAGTTGACAATGTGATTGTCAACGTCGCGGGCGTAAAAGTTTGATCGGAGAATGAGATGAAAGTTTTAGATAGCGCCAAGATCTTGGAGATGATCGACGGAGGTTATAGATACCTTAAAGCCAACAAAGCTATGGTCGACTCTCTCAACGTCTTTCCGGTACCCGACGGCGACACGGGAACAAATATGTCGCTTACTATGGCTTCTGCGGTAAAGGAAGTAAAGGCCGTAGAAACAGATGATATAAGAGAAATTTTGACAGCATACGCAAGAGGCGCGCTCAAAGGCGCAAGAGGAAATTCCGGCGTAATACTGTCGCAGATAATTAAGGGATTGTCGGTAGTTTTATCAGACGAAAAGTCCATTACTACCAAATCATTTGCCAAAGCATTGAGGTATTCGAGAGAAGTAGCCTACAACGCAGTGACCAAGCCAAAAGAAGGTACGGTCTTGACTGTAATAAGGTTCATGGCAGAAAACGCTTCTTCAATAGCAAGTAAAAATGCGTCTTTTATTAACTTTTTTGACCAACTTATCAAGAAAGGAGAAGAAATTCTTCAAAAAACGCCGGATATGTTGCCTGTATTGAAGCAAGCGGGCGTAGTAGATGCCGGCGGTAGAGGTCTTTTGTGCGTATTCCAAGGCTTTTATAATGCTTTGGCGGGCGTAGAAATACCGGAAGTTATAGAAGATAGCGAAAGCGCTGTTGTTCCGACCCCAATTTTGGACGCATTTGGCAGCGATGAACACGATTTGGACAATATCAAGTATGCATATTGCACCGAATACTTTGTTATTAACCTTAAAAAACACGTTACGGAAGAAGATATTGAGAAGTTGAGAGATAAACTTATGGCTATTGGCGATTGCGTAATAGTAATAGGCGACGTAAATCTCATAAAAGTTCACGTTCACACTAATCAACCTAACCGCGCGTTATATAATGCGCTCCAACTTGGAGAATTAGACAAGGTTAAGATAGAAAATATGCTCGAACAACATAGAGCATTGGTCGCTGAAAGAGAAAAAACCAAGAAAGCTATTGGATTAATATCCATTTGCGCAGGCGAAGGAATAGCAAACATATTCAAAGAATTGACTATCGACGAGGTTATTGAGGGCGGTCAGACTATGAATCCAAGTGTTGAGGATATCCTGACAGCCGTAGAAAAGGTCAATTCCGACAACGTAATTATACTTCCTAATAATAAAAACATCATTATGGCGGCTGAAAAAGTCAAAGAGCTAACGCAAAAGCGCGTAGAAGTGATACCTACTACGGAAATTGCTCAAGGCATTAGATCTGCCTACGCTTTTGATATAAACAAAAGTATAGAAGACAACGTTAGCGAAATGACGTCTTCATTTGCTGATTTGAAGTGCGGAGAAATAACCAATGCTGTTAGAAATACCAATCTTGACGGTTTTGATATCACAGAAGGCGATATAATCGGATTGGATAGCAAGAAAATTATTGCCGATTCCAAGAGTGTGGAAGAAACTACTATGGTAGTAATTGATAAATTGGTGGACGAGTGGAGTGAAGTAATCACATTGTACTACGGTGAAGGCGTAAGCAAAGAAGACGCTGAAAAGTTGGTTGGTAAGCTCAAACAAAAGTATGAGGACTTTGATATAGTAAGCTACTTCGGTGGGCAGCCTCATTACTACTACCTAATATCAATAGAATAAAATACGCTAAAAGGCGTTGTTTTATTACTAATTACTTCTAAAAATACATATTTCTGAACATTGTTCAATAAATCCGCGGGTAAAATTGACGTTGCCTGCGGATTATGTTTTTTAAGGGATTATTTATAATAGCGTCGTAATTGAACACTGTTCAATATGATTGATTACACATTGCTTGACTATTGTCACGCTATGATTTATACTTAATCTAGCAATAGATTTATCTAAAGTATACCGTTATAGTTAGATTGATGTTAAGAGATAAATCTAAATAATTATTATAGATATCAATAT
>CAJTPC010000031.1 GCA_910578245.1 uncultured Christensenella sp.
GTTCGGCGAGAAGAGAGATAGGCAAAGAATAAAATAGCGGATTTTTTGTCAAGATAGTCTTCGGCGAGCGTCGTCGTACTTGCTGTACGTCGGCGTGAGCCAAAGGCTGTATTGGCGGAAAAGACGCATTTTAGTTTTGCCTAACCTCTCTTCTCGCCGAACACCTTACCAATCTTCATGACGGTCTATCTTTATATCCGTATAGAACTCTTTATATTTTCGCTTAAAGGCTTCGCTGTCGCTCTCGTACTTTTCAGAAGCAAGCAAATCTTCCTCATCCATACCCTCGCAATCTTCGTCGCAAAGTCGAGCGAGTTTCATTTTTTCGTAGTTGTTCATTATATCAAATTCGTCCTTTTGCGCAATTCTTCTAAGGCATCGTAGCCTTGTATTTTAAGTTGGTAATTGCGAGTGGCTACCTCAACGATTACCGCTAAGTTACGACCTGCAAGTACGGGTACGTTGATTTGCGGACGGCTTTCGCCTAGTATCTCAAAGGTATTGTCCATAGAACCAAGTCTATCGTAGTCCTCAAGATTAGCGTCATTATCAAGGTGTATTACAAGGTCTATGGTTTCGCTGTCAAGCACCGCGCTTACGCCGTACATACTCTTGATGTCTATTATGCCAAGTCCTCTTACTTCAATAAAGTGTTTGATTTTGTCGGGCGCTCTGCCTATACAAGGTCGTTACGCACCTTTTTGACGATTACCGCATCATCGGCAATTATGCGATGTCCCCTATTGATAAGTTCTATCGCCGTTTCGCTCTTACCCATACCGCTAGTACCTGTCAAAAGAACTCCTACGCCGTTGATATCCAAAAGCGAGCCGTGAACTACCTCTATTGGCGCAAGCAAATCGTCTAGATATGCGCTTATCTCCTGCATCAGCCACGTAGTGGTCATGTCCGACAACAGCACCGGTATGCCGTATTGCTTGGCTATATCTATCTCCATTTTGGTGGGCTTAATACCCCTAGCGTAAATAATACAAGGTATCTTTTGATTAAAAAGTCTAGTCAATGCCTTTTCTTTTATATCGTCTTGCAAAGTAGCAAGATAATAATACTCTGCATAACCTATTACCTGTACGCGCACGTTGCCAAAATAGTCTTCAAAACCCGCTAAAAACAAACCCGGACGATTGACAAGTACGGACTTAAAAGTAATATCGTCGTCTTTATCTCCCACAAGAATTTCCAATTCGCATTGTCTGCAAAACTCTCCGAGCTTGGTGGTTTCGACGATAGCTTCTTCTAGCATCTGCTTGTTGGTATTCATAGAATGCTCCTTTGATAATGATATAGATTCTTCGACTTCGCTACGCTTCGCTCAGAATGACGGCGGAGAGCGATTTTCCCTGACTAAGTTACGCTTCGCTCAGAATGACGGCGGAGAGCGATTTTCCCTGACTAAGTTACGCCTGGCTCAGAATGACGATAGGTAGCGATTTTCCCTGACTAAGTTACGCTTCGCTCAGAATGACGGCGGAGAGCGATTTCCCTCACTAAGTTACGCTACGCTCAGAAGGACTATGGGCAGCGATATTTGAAGAGTTGAGTTCTATAAACAAAATTTATATATTACTTGCGCAACGGCATCGTTGTCGTTGGTATCTGCGACGAAGTCTGCAGAAAGTTTTACGGGCTCCATAGCGTTGCCTACGGCTATGCCAAGTCCTGCCGTCTTTATCATCTCAATATCGTTTTCGCTGTCGCCCATAGCTATTGCGTCCTTAACGTCGATGCCATATCTCGCGCAAAGCCATTTGATAGCTTCACCCTTATTGATACCCTTAGTGATAGCCTCGACTACGAGTTGGTGCGAACGCATTATGGCAAGATGCGGAAATTTTTCTCTGCCCTCTTGCACAAACTTTTTGCAATGTTCGTCATCGGCAAGTATGACAACTTTTATCGGCAAATACTCGCTCTGCTCGACAAACTGCGACAATGGCATATGCGTAACTTCATAGCCGACTGCGCAAATACCTATAAATATACCTACCGCTTCGTTGTATTCTTGGCAATACGGAGTGTCGTTGAGATATACAAGAGGCGTATAGTCCTCGCCCAAACTCTCAACGTATTTGAGTATGGCTATGGTGTCGTCTTTGTCAAAATACTTTCCGAAAATTTGCTTCTTTGACTTGATGTCGAATATTCCACCGCCTTGATATACTATGACGTCGCCGTCAAGTTGGAGTTCTTCTAACTTGGGATAAATCGCAGAAAACAGCCTGCCCGTGGATACGACAAACTTTCCGCCTGCTTTAGTAAATTCTTTAATTGCTCTTTTGTTGGTGGGCGATATTGTGTGGTCTTCTCTGTATAAAGTGCCGTCAAAATCGCAAAATATGGCTTTGTATCTCATAGTCACATAATAGTACATTTTTGGTGAAATGTAAATTGATTTTATTTATTTTATAAAGAAGTATGGAAATGTAAATACACGTTTTCTGCCGTCCGTCTGTCCACACCCTTAACCAGCATTAAGTCCTCAACAGACGCGTTTTTTATATTCTCCAAATTCTTGAACGCGTCAAACAGCGCCTTAACGCGTTTTTCGCCTACGCCGTCAATAGCCAATAGTTTGCTGTGCGTCTGACGCTTTTGACGCAGAGAGCGGTGAAAAGTAATTGCAAAGCGGTGAGCTTCGTCCCTTATGCGTTGCAAAACCTTCAACGCGTAACTATTGCGAGGTAAGATAACAGGTTGGCTTTGATAAGGCACGAATACCTCTTCTTCTCTCTTGGCAAGACCTATCACGGATATATCGTCCACGCCTTTGTCTTTCAATATCTCTACCACGCTACTTAGCTGTCCCTTACCGCCGTCTATGACAAGCAAGTCGGGACGCGTAGAAAAGCTCTCGTCCTCGCCCTTTGCCAGTTCTTCGATACGTCTTGTCAACGCTTCTTGCAGTCCTGCAAAGTCGTCGTTGCCGAGGGCGTATTTCATCTTGAATTTTCTATAGTGAGCCTTGTTGGGAGCGCCGTTGGTGAATACGACCATAGACGCGACCTTGTCCGTGCCTTGCACGTGGGATATGTCGTAGCACTCCATTCTTATTGGCATATTGGGCAATTTTAGATACTCTTGAAGCTGTATGATAGCGCCCACGGTCATATTGTCCTCGCGCTCTTTTATCGACAATGATTTTTCAAGATAATCGGACGCGTTGTTTTGCGCCATATCTGCCAACTGCCGTCTAACGCCTTGGTGCGGAAGTATTATATTTACTTTGTTTCCTTTCTTTTGCGCGAGGTACTCCCCAAGCAATTCGCACTCGTCGATCGGCGAAGCCACGATAATTTCGCTCGCTATATAATTAACCTTGTCGTAGTACGCCAAAATAAAGTTGGACAGAACCACTTCATCGCTAGGCGAAAGGTCGTTGACAACTTGTTTATCCGAACCGACAAGTTTTCCGCCTCGTACGAAAAGTACGCTGACTACAGTATTCAATCCGTTGCTTGCGATAGCAAATATATCTAAGTCAAAGTCCTTAGGCAAAGCAGTTACTTGACGGCGTACCAACTTGTCCAAAATCTCCAACTTCTTTCGATAAAATATGGCAAGCTCAAAGTCCTCGTTCTCCGCAGATTCATTCATCTTTTGCTGTAAAAGATTGGCGACCTTTTTATCGTTGCCTGATAAAAAAGATATTACTTCTTCTATCTGCTTAGCGTACTGCTCTTTGCTACAGCGACCGTCGCACGGCGCTAAACAACGGTTGATATGGAAATTAAGACACGGTCTATGATTTTTCGGCAAGCGAGAAAAGTCATGATTGCACGAGCGCAAACAAAACGCGCTTTCTACAAGCTCCAAAATGTCTTTGCTGGTTATGCCCTGCATATAAGGTCCAAAATACTTTGCGCCGTCATTCTTGAGTCTTCGCACTACCTCGACTTTGGGAAATTCTTGCTTGACGTTGATTTTGATAAACGGATATGACTTGTCGTCTTTTAGAAGTATGTTATACGGAGGTTTATGCTTTTTTATGAGATTATTCTCAAGCACAAGCGCCTCTATTTCATTGGCTGTAATAATGTATTCAAAATCCGCTATATGCGAAACAAGACGGATTGTCTTTTCGCTCTTGTTGGAAGAATTAGAAAAATATTGATTAACTCTGTTTTTTAGATTTCTCGCCTTACCCACGTACAAAATCTGATTGCCGGCAGACTTCATTATATATACACCGCTTTGCGTAGGCAAGTCTTTGAGTTTTTGTCTTATTTTATCCATAGTAGTATTATACCACTTATAATTAGTCGTTGCAATAAAAACTTGAAACCATTAATTGCTAGGGCAAGCGTTTTCGACGCCTATTGTCAAGGTGCGCTCTACGTTTTCGTTGATAATGCGGTAAAAAACTATTTTTCCGTATCTGCGACACCCAACGATTTTGTTGTCGCGAAGCAATTTAAGTTGGTGAGAGATCGTAGTTTGGTTTAGTCCGAGTATATAGCTCAAGTCGCCTACGCATAACTCCATACTGCACAGCGCGCAAAGTATCTTAAGACGCGTACTGTCGGAAAAGATATAAAAATAGTCGGCTGAATTACGCAATACTCCGTTGGGCGGTAGGCAATCCCTGACAAAATTCTCTTGCTGTTCGCTGACGGTAAGACATATCATACGTTGTGTTCTCCTCTTATTTAATAGGTAGAGATTTCTCCATTCCGCTACGCTCAGTCGAAATAACAAAGCGGTGGTAAAAAACGAAATCAAAATATTCTATTAACTTTATTGTAAATTAGTAACACAATAAATTTTTAAGACATATTGTAGATTGATAAGGCTTTTTGACAAAAAGGAGGTAATATATATGAACAATAATTGTACAAGTCTTTTACTTTTGGTAGCTCTTTTGAGTTTTAACAATTCATGCGGTTGCAATAACAACGGATGCAATAGTTGTAATGATTGCGGTTGTAACAACTGCGGATGCAATAACAGCGGATTGTTCGGCAACAACGCCGGTTTGCTCTGCCTGTTGTTAGCGTTCTTGTCCAGCGCAAATTGTCCGCTAACGACCAGCGTATAAAAAATCCCCTCTCGTTTAGCGAGAAAGGAACTCCCTACGTTCAAGGTAATAGTGAAATAGTATCGGTGAGATTTCTCGACTACGCTCGAAATGACATTTATATTTGTCTACGCTCATAATAACCAAAACTAGCATAGCGAGCAATCAGATACTCTTGCGAATATGCAAATGACATAAGCTCGTTTGGCGAGAAGGGAGCGACGTAAGATTTTCACGCGCAAGAATGTTTTCCAGACTATGAAAACGAACGCAGGCGTACTGTATGTACGTCAAGTGAGTTTGAAGAAGTATGGGAAGCATTATTGCCGCGCAAAATTACGGCGCCTACCTTTGAGCCAAACTATTTACTGAAGAATCCGCCTTTTTTACACTTCTTGAGTTGAGGATATTGCGAATCCGACAGACTGTCTTCAAAAGTTTTAAGAAGTTTAAGCTGTTTAGAACTCAAGTTCTTTGGAGTTTCGACCTTGACTACAACGTACAAATCTCCGTAGAGGTCTTTTTGCAAAACTTTCATTCCGTAGCCCTTTAGTCTTATCTTAGTACCCGATTGAGTTGCTTCCGGAATCTTGCACTTTGCTTCGCCTTTCATGGTTTCGATAGCTATTTCGCAACCGTTGGCAACATCGTAAAAGCCAATCGGCAAATCCATATAGAGATCGTTGCCAACTCTCTTAAACTTATCGCTTGAAGCAACTCCCACGGCGATTACGAGATTACCTTTTGCTCCGCCGTTTATACCGTTGTTGCCCTCGCCTCTCAATGTCATTGATACGCCGTTGTCTACGCCTGCGGGAACGTTGACTTTGACGTTGGCTTCTTTGCGAACGTATCCGTTACCTCGACAGGTTACGCACTTGTCGCTTATTATTTTACCCTTACCGCCACAGTTGGTACACATTGTCTGTACGACTTGTTGACCAAAAAGCGACTGTTGAGTCTTGCGAACCGTACCCGTACCCTTACAATACTGACAAACTCTTATTGACGAAGCGTCTTTCGCGCCCGTACCTTTGCAGGTGGAGCATTGCTCATCTCTATTAAGTCTGATAGTTTTGGTTACGCCGTTGTACGCTTCTTCAAAAGTCAAGTTGATTTTGACGTGTATGTCGTCGCCTTGCTTAGGCTCATTGGGGTTACGTCTTCCAAAACCGCCGTTTGCTCCGCCAAAGATAGAATTGAATATATCCTCAAAACCGCCGAAACCGGCGCCCTCGAAACCGCCTGCGCCGCCTGCAAAACCTGCGGAACCGTCCTCGGTGCCGTACTTGTCGTAGTTGGCTCTTTTCTCTTTATCTCCCAGCACTTCGTATGCTTTGTTGATTTCCTTGAACTTCTCTTCGGCTTGCTTCTTCTCAGGCTCTGAAGCATTGGTAAATCTGTCAGGGTGCAAAGTGATGGCAAGTTTGCGATACGCCTTTTTAATTTCTTCGTCACTTGCAGTCTTGGATACGCCCAATATTTCATATAAGTTTTTCTTTGCCATATGTTCCTTTTCGCAACTATGCCACTGACTTCGAAGAAGTCGGTGGCAATAGTATGAATATTAGTTGTTGATATTAGTTGTCGATAATAATATCGTCAGGGTCAATCGCGCCATCGCCGTTTTGACTGTCATCGCCCTTAGCCGCAGCTTCTTCTTGAGCCATTTGATAGAGTCTTGTAAAGATAGGAGCGTTGGTCTTTGTCATTTCATCGGTTATTGCTCTTACTGCGTCTGCGTCATTTGCGTCTGCAAGTTCTGCCTTTGCCTTTTCAATAGACGTCTTCAAAGTTTCTTTCTCTTCTTCGCTCAACTTGTCTGCGCTCTCTTCCAACGCCTTTTCAGTAGCGTATACCATTTGGTCGGCATCGTTCTTAGCGTCAACAAGATCTTTACGCTTCTTGTCCTCTTCAGCGTATTTCTCGGCTTCTTTTACAGCTTGATCGATTTGATCTTCGGAAAGGTTGGTGGACGAAGTAATAGTAACTGATTGTTTCTTGCCCGTACCCTTATCTACTGCGGTTACGTTTACGATACCGTTTGCGTCTATATCGAATTTAACTTCGATTTGAGGAATGCCTCTAGGAGCAGGCGGAATACCGTCGAGCTGGAATCTACCGAGTTCTTTATTGTCGTTGGCCATAGATCTCTCGCCTTGGAGTACTCTGATATCAACTGCCGTCTGATTGTTGGCTGCAGTCGAGAATACTTGCGACTTGGAAGTAGGTATCGTAGTGTTACGATCTATAAGTTTGGTAAATACTCCGCCCATTGTTTCGATACCGAGTGAAAGCGGGGTTACGTCCAAAAGAACTACGTCCTTTACGTCGCCTGCAAGTACACCGCCCTGTATAGCCGCGCCAAGCGCAACGCACTCGTCAGGATTGATGCCCTTGAACGGCTCTTTGCCGGTCACTTTACGAACTGCGTCTACTACGGCAGGGATTCTTGTAGAACCGCCTACGAGAATAATCTTTGCAAGGTCCTTAGAGGTCAAACCTGCGTCGGAAAGCGCTTTCTTAAGCGGAATGAGAGTCCTCTCTACAAGGTCGCTCGTCAAAGAATCGAACTTAGCCTTGGTGAGTTCCATATCCACGTGCTTAGGAACGCCGTCAACCATAGTAATATAAGGTATATTGATTGTGACCTTGGTCATACCCGAAAGCTCAATCTTAGCTTTTTCAGCCGCTTCTTTGATTCTGTGCATCGTAGCGGCGTCTTTAGTGAGGTCGATACCCTCTTTTGACTTAAAGTCGCTTACTATATAATCCATTATCTTCTTGTCGAAGTCGTCACCGCCGAGCATATTGTCACCGCTCGTCGCGAGAACTTCAAATACACCGCTCTCAATCTCAAGTATAGATACGTCGAACGTACCGCCGCCGAGGTCGTAAATCAAAACTTTTTGTCCATTGCTGTCGCCCTTGTCAAGACCGTAAGCAAGAGCTGCCGCCGTAGGCTCGTTGATAATTCTCAAGACTTCGAGTCCTGCAATCTTACCTGCGTCCTTGGTAGCCTGTCTTTGAGAATCGGTAAAGTATGCCGGTACAGTGATTACCGCTTGAGTTACCTTCTCTCCGATATATGCTTCGGCGTCTTGCTTTAGCTTGGTCAAAACCATTGCGCTTATTTCTTGCGGGCTGTATGACTTGTCGTCAATTTTTACTCTATAGTCGGTGCCCATGTGTCTTTTAATTGAAGCAACAGTTCTGTTTGCATTAGCAACAGCCTGTCTTTTTGCCGTTTGTCCTACAAGACGCTCTCCGTCTTTCGTAAAACCAACAACTGACGGCGTAGTTCTTGCGCCTTCCGGATTTGGAATAACGACTGCCTCGCCACCTTCCATGATAGCTACGCACGAATTGGTAGTACCGAGGTCAATACCGATAATTTTACTCATAAAATTTATCTCCTTCTAAAATGTTTTCTTTTTTAATATTTCTTTTTATCAAAACTTGCCGCTTGAGTTTCGCTGTCTTATTGAGCAACGACTACCTTTGCATGTCTTAATATTTTTTCTTCTTTTGCATAGCCTTTTTTGACTATGTCAACGACCTTGCCTGCATCGGCAGGATTTTGAGCAGGAACAGTCAATACGGCTTCATGTACGTTGGGATCAAACTCTTCGCCGACTGCGCCCATTTCCGTAACTCCTCTCTTTTTTATTACGTCCATGAATGCATTCTTAACAAGTTCGATACCCTTGCGCTGTTCGTCGTCCTTTTGAGCTTCGATTGCCATATCAAGATAATCCAGTACGGGCAAAATCTCAACCAGAATATCGTTGATACCGCTAGCATACATTACGCTTGCAGTTGAGGAGTTGCGTTTTCTAAAATTGTCAAAGTCGGCTTGCAATCTGATATATTGCGCTAACAACTCGTCATATTTTGCATCTCCGCTACTTTGCCCCTCAGGTAGCACATTGGGATTGAATTCATACAATTCTTCTCCTTTTATTGCCTCGTCTTGACCCTTTTTATTCTTCAATTGTCATTCCTCCTCTTAATCTTCTAATTTATCTATAAGTTTGCTAAGATGTTTCAACACCGTAAGCACTCTTTTATAGTCCATTCTTTCCGGACCTATCACGCCAAGCTGTCCGACTTCTTTGCCTTTGATGTGATACTTCGCGCTGACAAGAGCCATATTATCCAATCCATCGCCGTCTTCTGCTCCAATCTTGATGGAAAATTCTATGTTGCCATCGTCGGTCATAAGCTCTTTGAGTTTATCCTTTTTGCCAACTATCGTCATAAAATTCTTGACGTTGTCATAATTCTTTGACTCGGGATAATCAAATATTTTATCTGCGCCCTCGACAAAAAGCTGTCCCTCTCTGCTCTTTTTGTACTCGCTAAGCAAGTCGAATACATTCTCAAATATCTGCTTGAACGCTTTAAGCTCGCTGTCCATATCCACTTGAGTGGAAAGTATCTGCGATAGCGTCTTGCCCGCAAAGCACTTGCCTAGCATAGTATTGGCAGATTCTACGTAGCTGCCTTCCTTGTTGGGAAGCTGTATTTCTTTGTCCTTTATTACTCCGCTGTCGGTGATGATAAGCACAAGCGCAGTACCGTCATACATATCGACAAGTTTTACGTCCTTTATCGTCAGCGTATCGCTGCTGGAAATCATAAGCAAGGACGTGTAATTGGTAGCGTCGCTTACAATCTTTGCTCCATTCTTGACTATCTCGGCAACGGTGTCGTATTTGTGCGCCAAATAGTTTTTCATTGCGTCTAAGTCTATGTCTTCGTCAAATATAAAGTTGTCAACGTAATATCTGTACGCCTTTGAAGACGGAACTCTTCCTGCGCTGACGTGCGGTTGTATAAGATACCCCATTTCTTCAAGGTGCGATAACTCGCTTCTTATAGTCGCCGTAGAAACTTCGGGTAAATATTTCTTTTGTATATCCGAAGACGAAATCGGCTCTACAGAATTGATATAACTATCCACCAACGCTTGCAAAACTTTTTTCTTTCTCTCGGTCAGTTTATCGTCCATTTTCCACCCGCTTGGCAGTCAAAAGAAAAGTTTGTTAGCACTCTCGCCCTTTGACTGCTAATTTAATTATACTACTATTATTTGTAATGTCAATACTTTTTAGACATTTTTTTCCAAGTAAATTATTTTTTTGGAGCTTCAATAAGATATTATATCATTTATAATTAACGGTATTTAACCGTATATCTCTCTTCAATAGCGTCAAAACACGAAAATAGCACCAATAAATTTTCTAAACGACGGTATGAAAATTTTTATACGCCCAATAGGCGTGATTAAACACAACATCTATAATATACTATATACTTATAATATCAATATAAAATAATTAAATATTTTTTTAGGAGAATGAAATGAAAACAAATCATGTTAAGATTAAAAAAATGAAGCAAGACGTTGTGTGGAGTCACGTATTCTATACTTTAGACGACCTATACAATGGCTTTATTTATGACGATAAACAATTCAATAAAATGCTCTTTGATTTATTAGGATACGTAGAAAAAAAGATTTCCCCGCCGGACGATGCAGGCGACATAGTAGACAAATATTTAATCGTAGAATATGAAGAATTTCCCTCTTCTCACAACGATCTTAAGAATAATTAAACCTCACGTCTATTGGGCGTGAGGTCAATATAAGTACGTCAATATTAAATAGAAGTATGCCAAAATTTTATAGACATATGCCAATAATAATTTGCTAATACTTGAGTTGGGAAAACGCTATTTGCTTAATTTCTTAGAATTGCGTTTTTTCTTTTCCCTATAGTCTGCAATTCCTGCGCCTACAAGAGCAATTATTAATACTGCGGGAAGAATAATAATTCCGTATATAAATCCCGAATACTGTCTAATCTCTTCCTTTTCTACTGCAAGATAGGATATATAATCTATATTTATTATATCATTATCGCTTGCCGGCATAACCTTGACGGTATGCTCTGCCCAAAGGTCGAAGTCTATTGCGTAGAGCAACTGGTCCGTCATAGTTGTTTCGCTGTAAAGATCGACGGTCGCAACTTTTGAACCGTCTACGTACACTTCCATTTTGCCGTATGAACTATCCTTTACTCCGTAGATACATATCTGTCTAGCAAGCGCAGTGAAAGACATTACGGAATTTTGGTTGACGCTTTGGCTGACGGAGCCGTTGATGCAGACGTACTCGCCTATATCAGACCAACCGCCCATGTACGCTATGCTGGACGAAGTATTGGGCACGATTTGACTTGAATCAAAGCGCTGACCTACTTTTAGATCGGTGAAAGAACACTCAAAAGGCTCGTCCGCATAAAAAGTAATCTTGAGATACTTATACTTATTGGCGTTGAACAAAAACGTATTAAGTCCCTCTCTGATTTTATTGTCAACGTTGACGTCCTCTTTGCTTTCGTCTTCCGTCAATTCTTTCAATTTTATTTCCTTAAATTCAGAAAAATTCGGGTTGTTGGACATAGTAAGTTTTACATTGGCGCCTATCATTGCAGAGATGCTGTTGACGTAGAATTGAACGTACTCCATTCTCTTTTCACCCTTCATTTTGAGTACTATGTCAAACTCCGTCAATCTTTCCATAGCCGTATAATAAGACGTAGATAACTCGTCAAAAGCAAATTCGATTTCTCTTGACGCGCTAAACGCCTCCGGATATGATTCAACGTTGTCTACCGTCAATTCGTACGGCTGATAAAACGCCTCCTTGAAGCCGTAACCCGTAGGATAAATCACAGGCGGTTCAAACTTGACGATATTATCATCAGACAAACCGTTGTATATCAAATAATTTGAATCAATAACCGCTGCGTCTATAGCCAAGTCTTGACTTATGTCTAAATTCTCGCCTTCGATGTATCTTATGCCTAGAGCGGCATCGCAACTGCCCTTGGTAGATAACAAATACAAATTGAAATAATAATTGGTACCAGCTTTCAAATCTATATCGTATGAGTGTCCTCTCGTAAACTCGGTAAACGGTATGGATATATCAAACATTGTAAACATATACTTGGGTACGCCGAACTCTACTCTGCAACGTCCGTTGTTGCGCAAATATATACGGTACTTTCCGCTCTGAGGCACTCTAAGACAACCATTGGTAACCGTCAAAACGTAGACGCCGTCGTCCTTTTCGTCCAGTGGGGTTACTCCCGCAAAATCTATACTTTCTACGTAATCGGGCGATCTCTTGTCGTAAGCCTCGATTGCTTCCGCAAGCGCAGTAGATGGATTAGTGAATGTCCAATTCATATATTTCTTGGAAGTAGCTACCGTGACAACAACGTTGATTCTGCCGTAAAGCGTAACGGTATGATCCCCATTGGTGAGCGTAACGTCAAATTCGTCTATAAGATGATCTTGGCTTGGAGTATAGTAATAGGTATCGGAATTTTCTTTATCTTTGCTCCAAAGTTTGGAATGCTTGCCCACTACTTTCTCTACTCTCCAACCGTCTACAAGCGATACTATGTTACCGCCAAAATCAAAGACTGCCTTCTCGCCCATAGCTACCGTGTATCCGAGATAGAATGTATTGTCTGCGCTACCAAGCGTAAACTTCGTCTGTACAGGCACGTATAATTGATTGCCCGACATCTTATTTTTGGTTTCTTCAGAAATTTGCATTATAGGGAACATATTGAAATACATACTCATATCCGATCTAAGAACCGAACTAATCAAAAGCGCAAATTCATCAACTTCAAGAGGTTGCGTTTCGTTGCGATACTCGGATATTATCTCTATCGTCTTGTCCAAACCAAAAGCGTGCAAGATATTGATAAAGAAGGCATTCCACATTACGTTGTAATAATCTTGATACAATTCATCGGTAGGATGCTTAAGAAGCTCAAAGGTTCCGTTTAGACACATATATGAATCATGCAACCAATTTATCTCGTTTCCGGCAATGTCAGCGTCCTCGCTTGGATTGGTCATGACTACGTGGTCGATTGCGCTCAATATGTTTACCCAAGAATCTTGAGGAATAAATCCCGCTAGATTAGCGCCCGCAACTTTAGTCTTATAATCGCATATATTGTAGAGCAAATCCCACGCTTCACCGTCAAGTAAATTGCTGTAAAAAAGCGTCTTTTCAAAATAAGAACTCGGCGCGTAAGTAATGCAAACGTTTTGATTGAGATCATAATAAATGTTTTGGTAATCTCCAAAGACTACGCTAGACGTATAATATCTGGAACTGCTTGCAATGCCCAAGGTTTCGTTGATAAACGATACCGCGGACTGCCACCAAAGAAGTACATTGTAAATATCGTCGATTTTGCAAGTATTATTTTCGCTGTATAGCGTCGAAGTAGGCACGTAAAATCTTGCATTAACGCAATCAAGTACGGCAAAAGTTCCGTTGCCTTGCTGTATTTGGTTCAATGAATCTCTGCCCAATCTGTAATACGGCATAACTATTCCGCCCTCAATCTCCATATTAAAGGAAGAATTAGTGACGGAACTCGTCGTTTCGTCTGCCTGTACGTATATCTCCACTACTCCGCCAATACCCGGCTCCCAAGTAGTAACGCCCGATATCGACTTGGATAATCTCGTACCGCTCAAATAATCATTGATATATACGGTATAGCGATTGGATATAATATTACTGGGAACGGTGATTGTCAAAGGCTCGCCGACAGGCAAATAAAGTCCCGTAATGTGGTAACCGCTCATTCTTGTATCGATATTAATCTTTGCCTTAACTCTCTGTACGTCCTTATACTCCGTAGCCGTTCTCGGCGCCGCGTAGGAAGACAAGACCGCAATTCCGTCGCCGTAACGCGATACAACGGAGTCTTGAATCTCTATCTCGTTTTTCGTAGTAGAACACGCCCCAAGCCCTAAAAGCATTGCGACGACGAATATAAGTATTGCAATTATCAAAAGTCTTTTCTTCATTTTTCCTCTGCAAAATTATAGTTCTACTATTTTTCAAGATAAGTTTACTACAAAAATTGCAAAAAGACAATAAAATAAATATAAATCTTTATAAATATAATTTACTTTTCAATTCAACATAGAAAATAGCAAGCGCCTTACTTGTACGCTTGCCATTTCCCTACCGCCACATATTTCTTATCTCTTATCTCTTATTTCTTATTTCTTATCTACTCACTTCTT
>CAJTPC010000032.1:0-11822 GCA_910578245.1 uncultured Christensenella sp.
TTTCTTATCTCTTATCTCTTATTTCTTATTTCTTATCTACTCACTTCTTCCCTCTTACCTCTTACTTCTTACTTCTTACTTCTTACTTCTTATATCCCCATACCGCATGTCCACTGCTGTAGTTCCAATAACTATGCCATCCGCTTGGCTTGCTTTGCGCCTCGCAATAGATTGTCAAATGGTCGAAATGACAAAGAAATGACAAAAACGTTACATAAAATTTTGGAAAAATTTTCCATACCCCCTTTTATTCGCCTAAATTTTGTGATATAATTTAATCAATAATTAAGAGGATTGAGTTAAGAGAGTACGAGCAGAACTTAACGAAAGACTCTAAGTAAAAAATAAGGAGGGCGATTATTATGAAAATAGAAATAATTGCGAGAAACTACAAACTAACCGACAATCTTGAGGAAATCATCAACAAGAAGATGGAAAAATTTTCCAGATACTTTGAAGACGACGCCGTCGCTAAAATCTTCCTCAAAGAAACGGGTAAAGAAAGATACGTAATGGAAATAACGATATTCTTCGGCAACAATATGGTAAGAAGCGAAGTGTCATCGGATAATATGTATAAGAATATAGATTTGGCATTGCCAAAGATCGAAGGACAGATAAGAAAGCACCGCACCAAACTTGGCAAACTCAAAAAGAGCGCTTTGGAAGGCGAAACGATGTATCCGCAATCAGAGCAAGCTCAAATGCAAGTCATTCGTACCAAGTCTATGGCGCTTAAGAAGATTGACCTTGAAGAAGCTGTCGAGGATATGGAACTTGTAGACCACGACTTCTATATCTTCCTCAACAATACCACCGGCAAAGTCAACGTACTCTATAAGAGAAAAGCCGGCAACTTGGGTTGTATAGAAGTGGATTCTTGATTAGTAAAGAATTAATTCAAATATCAGTCAATTAAAAATAACGCAATCTCACGGTTGCGTTATCTTTTATTTTCCCTTTTGACGAATACTGCAAAATCTTTTATGTACTTTTCAAAAAATATTTTATACGCTTCGCAATAATCAACGCTATCTCTGTTGCGTTTACAGCCTCCGCCACGACATAGCGGATAATACTTACAAGACTTGCACTTATTAGGAATCTCCAAAGAATTTCTCAAAAAGTCTATTGCCTTGGGCAGACGTGAGAGCGCAACAAAATCGCTGTCGTTGATATTTCCCAGCAACCACTCGTCAAGGCAATAGAAATCGCAAGGATAGACGTTGCCGTTGGCTTCGACTACAAATTGACGGGTGCAATGCCCTATCATTCCGCACTGCTCTGCGCCACCGCCAAGATACAGACTTACCATATTATCCAAATGCCTTACGCTGACGTAATTACCGGACTTATAGTCTTGTAAATAAAGTTCGAACAATTTAGCAAAATATTCAGCGTATTGCTTGCTGTCCATATATAGCTCGCTTGGCGCGTCTTCGCCAAACGGGCGAAGACAAGGTATGAATTGGAGATACCTAAAGCCTTGCGATTTGAAATACCCGTATATGCGCTCTATATGCTCTGCCGAATGCGCTGTGACAACAGATACGATATTGAAATCTACGCCTGCATTTTGCAATGCGCGAGCGCTCTGAATTATCTTATCAAATACCGAATTGCCATTAACGTCTACTCTAAACTTATTGCCGACCTCATCGCCGTCAAGCGACAAACCTATCAAAAAACCGTTGCGCTTAAACAACTCTATCCATTCGCTGTCAATAAGCGTTGAATTGGTCTGCAAGGCGTAAAACACCTTTGCGCCTGCTTTATTGGCTTTGTCGACGTAATCTACGAATTGCCTAAAAAACTCCTTTCCGGCAAGCAAAGGCTCTCCGCCTTGGAAGGTAAAATATACGCTCTCGCTGCCTGCGTAATTCAAAGAAGCGTCAATTACTCTCTTTGCCGTAGATATATCCATAATTCCGTAGTCGTCAATACCGCGCGCCTGTGTAAGCGAGTGGTAAAAACAATACTTGCATTGCAGATTACACCGCCCTGAAGCGGGCTTTAGCATGACGGAAATTGATGGCATAATTGCTCCCAATTGATCTTTATAGATTCTTCGACTTCACTTCGTTTCGATCAGAATGACGTAATGCGGCGTTACTTATTTTCTTCTTTATTCTCTGTCGGTTGCGTTTGGTCTTTAGTTGGCTTTTTAGTGAAAGTCAACGCTTCATCGTCGGCGTCTATATCTATATAATCGCCGATAGCAAACTCTCCTTTGAGAATACGCTCGCTGAGTTCGTCTTCAATCATTCTCTGCAAAGCTCTGCGCAGCGGTCTTGCGCCGTACTCTTTATTTGCGCCCTTAGATACTATGAGTTTCATAGCTTTTTCGCTGACCTCGATATTTATATCTTTCTCCGCAAGACGCTTTTTAAGACCTGCCGTCATTACCGTGATAATCTTAGACATATCTTCGTCTTGAAGCGGACGGAATATAATTATATCGTCTATACGGTTGATAAATTCCGGCTTCAAAGTCTTTTTGAGCGCGGACATTTGCGTCTGACGCATATTCTCGTAGTCGTCTTGCGCAGTCGCGCCAAAGCCCAATCTCGGAGTAGCCTTAATTTCGCTTGCGCCTATGTTGGACGTCATAATAATTACGGTATTCTTGAAGTCTACCTTCCTGCCGTGAGAGTCGGTAAGCACGCCGTCGTCAAGTATTTGCAAAAGTATATTGAATACTTCGGGGTGAGCCTTTTCTATCTCGTCAAACAATACTACTGAATAAGGCTTTCTTCTCACCTTTTCCGTCAACTGTCCGCCCTCTTCAAAGCCGACGTATCCCGGAGCAGAACCTATAAGTTTAGACACGCTGACTTTATCCATATACTCCGACATATCTACTCTAATCATTAGATTTTCATCGCCGAACATCGCTTCGGCAAGCGCTTTGCTAAGCTCCGTCTTTCCTACGCCAGTAGGTCCAAGGAAGATGAAAGAACCGATAGGTCTTTTGGGGTCTTTGATACCCACTCTCGCTCTTCTTACGGCGCGCGATATAGCCTCTACTGCTTCGTCCTGTCCAATAACTCTCTTCTTAAGAATTTCTTCCATACCCAAGAGTTTTTCGCTCTCGCTCTGCGTGAGTTTGGTGACGGGTATCTTCGTCCAAGACGATACTATATTGGCAATATCAGTTTCGTCAATGCTCATGTTGCTTGCGCTGGTGTCAATCGCCCACTTGTTTCTAGCGTCTTTGAGTTGTTTTTCAAGTTCCAACTTATGCGCCTTGACTTCTTGAGCCTTATCGTATTCGGTCATACTTGCGTACGTCTGCTCTGCGCTCTCAGCCTTTTTGATGTCGTCCTCAAGTTTTTGTATTTCCTGCGGAAGCGAAGAGCCGTGTATTCTCTTTCTTGACGAGGCTTCGTCAATAAGGTCTATCGCCTTGTCAGGCAAAAATCTATCGTTGATATACCTGTCGCTCATTACCGCCGCGGCAGTAATTGCGCTGTCGGTAATCTGTACGCCATGATGCTCTTCATACTTACTCTTCAAGCCGTGCAGTATCGTGATGGTATCGCTTACGGACGGCGGGTCTACCGTAACGGTCTGGAATCTGCGTTCCAACGCGCTGTCCTTTTCAAAGTACTTGCGGTATTCTTCCAAAGTCGTAGCGCCTATCGTCTGCAACTCGCCTCTCGCAAGTTGAGGCTTTAAGATATTGGCGGCGTCCATACTGCCCTCGGTGCTTCCTGCGCCGACAATTGTATGAATTTCGTCGATAAAGAGTATGGTATCGCCTCTTTTGTTGAGTTGCGTAATAGCTTTCTTGAGCCTTTCTTCAAATTCGCCCCTATACTTCGTACCGGCAAGCAGACTAGCCATATCCAGAGAAAATACTCGCTTATTTTTGAGTTGTTCAGGCACTTTGCCTTGAATAATCGCTTGCGCTAAACCCTCTACGACCGCGCTCTTACCGACGCCCGGCTCGCCTATCAAAATAGGGTTGTTCTTCTTCCTTCTCGAAAGTATCTCTATTATGCGATTGATTTCTTCGTCCCTGCCGATGACCGGATCGAGCTTGCCGTCCTTGGCTTTTTGGGTCATGTCCTCGCCAAGTCCCGCTAATGCGTCGTCATCGCCGTCATCGGAATATTCATTGGTTGCGCCGTATTGATTATTGTCACCGTAACGTCCTGCGCTTTCGCTGTTTGCCATACCCTTTGACGCAAGCGCGTTGAGAGCGTCCAACGCTTCGTTGCCTATATCTTCAGGAGATATATTCAAATCTAAAAGTCCGTTGTAGGCAAATGAACTTTTATCGCTGAGCGTGGCAATCAAAAGCAAAAGCGAATTGACCAACTTTCTTCTGGTTTTGTCGGCTAAATTCGTAGCAATCTTTAAGCATGACATGGTTCTTTGCGTATATTTACACGTAGTATGCGTCATACCGTCGAATTGCAAAAACTCGTTGACAATACTCTTGTCAAAGCCGTGTCTTGCCAATATCTTTGTAGCCAGACAGCTTTCGTGATAAGTGAAAGCGCAGAGCAACTGCTCCGTTCCCAATAATCCACCCGACTTAACGGCAAGTATTTCTGCCGTCTCAATGATTTTGTTGCATTCTTCATCAAATCTTTCCATATCTACTCTCCTATATTTGCTTACTAAATGTTATAATGTTCTTAATATCTGATATATATATATCCGAATTTCTTATTTCTTATCTCTTATTTCTTATCTCTTATTTCTTATCTATTACTTATTACTTCTTCACTCTTCCCTCTTGCTCTTACCTCTTCACTTCCAACAACGTATCTCTTACTATCTTAGCCCTAAGGACATCTCTCTCGTGCGGCGACAGCGCTTTGCCTGCGTTAACCGACAGCGTATAGGGCAAAACTTTGGGGATTAGCCTATTGATAACGGGAATATCCAACTTGAGCAAGCCGTATCCCACTCCCAATTTAACGCTGGCGATATTTATCATAAACTCATCGGAGCCCAGTACTCTCGCAAAAAGCAAGGTGCCGTACGCGCGCATAATCTGGTCCTCTAAATCTACGCCCTTTCTATCCCATATAGCTCTTCTTGCCTGTTCTTCAAATCGGCAAAGCTCTTTGACAATACTCTCCATTTTGTCGATAATTTGGCTTTCGCTCCAGCCTACTGCCGATTGATTGGAAATTTGATACATAAAACCTTTGGCTTCGCTACCCTCGCCGTAAACGCCTCTAATCGTCACGTCCTCGCTTGCGTACTTTTTGATAAGCCGTCTTAAGTCCCCGCAAAGTTCCAATGCCGGCAAAAACATCATTACCGACGCTCTCATACCCGCCCCAAGATTGGTAGGACAAGCCGTAAGGTGTCCAAGACCTTTCTTGTAAGCTATGTCCAATCTATCATGCAAGGCTAGGTCTACTTCCAAAAGTCTTTCGTAGGCTTCTTTAAGCCTAAATCCGTCGAGTATGCACTGCTCTCGCAGGTGATCCTCCTCGTTGAACATAATTGATATGCTCTTATCCTTGCTAATTATCGCTCCGCCCAACTCGCTTCTACCAAGCGCAGGACTAATCAAATGATTTTCAATTAGCATGTTGAGTATGTAGTCGTCTACTCCTTCTCGCACTTTACCGCCAATCAGAATATTGTTGACAGTAAACAAATCGCCGTCAAACTTGGACGCGCACACGCTTTGAACAGTGTTCAAAAATTCTTGCAGCTTAGGCTCGTCGCCCTTGAGTAGGTGAGGAAAAGGCAAGGAATTAACGTTGCGGGCAAATCTTATTCTACTCGATACGACAATATCTTGAATATTCATTGCTTGCCTCCTTTGATTTGTCGAATACGTCTGTCAATGGCTTCGGCGCGCGATACCTGTCCGTTATCTCTCGCTTCCTGCATTTTCTTCATCAAAAACGGCAAATCATCCGCTGTCATCTCCGACAGACGTCTTGCTCTCTTTTTATTCTCGTAACCAAAGTATCTCCCCTTATATTCTTGACCGCCTAGCTCGGCAAAATACTCGCTTGCTTTCTCGGAAAAGAAGTCGTAACACTTGGAGCAACCGAATTTATACTCATTTGTCAACCTGCTCATACTCATTCCGCAAGAAGGACAAATAATCTCGGTATTGCGCACGATATACGCCGAAAGAGGATTGAACTCATCATACATATAAAAATAGTCCATAAGTCCATCTATCTCGCCCATAGTTTCTAGCAACCTATATCTTTTATAACACGTTTCGCAAAGCTCGGCGCTCCCCTCGTCCGTCTTGACAATAACTTCTGCAGTTCTTCGTCTGCAAAGTTGACAAAGCATAAACTACCTCCTGATTAATCCTATCATAATTTCTTTGAATACGTTCTTACGCGCCATTGCGCTGTTGCTTATGACGCTAAGCGCCTTGTCGCTTATCGCGCTCTTGATTATATCGCATTCCTTGTCGGTGATTATCTCCTCCCTCTCAAGCCTCTGCAGAAAACAGTTTGCCCTATTGAAAGAAAGCGCCTCAATGCCGTCAAGCTCTTGCAAAATTGTAGAGAGCGTATCTTGTTTGTTTTCATTAATTCTGACGATTGTGATAAAACCGCCACCGCCCCTTTTCGATTCGATGACATAGCCCTTATCAAGATTGAATCTTGTCGATAACACGTAATTTATCTGACTTGGCGCAACGGAAAAATAGTGCGCTAAATCATTTCTCGACAACTTCAGTCTGTCATCGTCTGTGAATATCGAAAGAATAAACTGCTCGATCTCATCGGATAAATTCGCCACCGAATACCTCCTTTTATGTTTGACTTTCTTTGACCTTTGTTTTATTATACCACTATTTTTGACCTTGTCAATACCTTTTATGCAAAAAAAATAGAAAAAATTGTGTAAACATTGATTTATATAGATAAATAGTATATAATAGATAAAAAATACAATTACAGTTTTTATGACATCAACTGGCAAATAGCAAAGTTGACGTACGAACTTAATGAGAGGCGTTATGATAAAAAAAGCCGTGATACCGGCTGCGGGATTCGGTACAAGATTTTTGCCTGTAACTAAGGCGATACCTAAAGAGATGTTGCCAATAGTCGATACTCCTACCCTGCAGTACGTTGTGGAAGAAGCGGTAAAAAGCGGTATAACCGAAATATTGATAATTCTCGGCAAAAACAAAAAATGTATCGAGGACCACTTTGATATATCCGTTGAACTTGAACAATTACTTATACGTACCAAAAAAAACGAGTATCTCAAGCAGATTAGAGATATTTCCAAAATGGCGCATATATACTATGTCCGCCAAAAGGAAATGAACGGTAGCGGTATGGCCGTACTTGAAGCCGAAGCTTTTGTGGGTAACGAGCCTTTTGCCGTACTCTACGGCGACGATATTATCTACAATCCGCAAAAGCCCTGCCTTAAACAGCTCATTGACGCGTACGAAACGACCGGCAAAATTATACTCGGCTGTCAAGAAGTGCCGAAAGAAGAAGCAAGTAAGTATGGTATCGTCAAGCCGGGAGCAACTAAAGGCAAGTATACCGAAGTAATTCGTCTTGTAGAAAAACCAAAGATTGACGAACTTCCCTCAACGCTTGCAAGTATCGGCAGATATATACTCACCCCTGATATTTTCGATATAATCAAACGCACACCCGCCATGGCAAACGGCGAAGTGTGTCTTACCGATGCAATTCAGACTATAGCCGATTCCACAGGCGCGTACGCCTATACTTTTGAAGGCAGACGCTACGATGTGGGAGATAAACTAGGATATATCCAAGCTACTATTGAATACGGTCTAAGGGATGAAAAACTCAAAGACGGACTTAAAACGTATTTGAAGAACTTACAAATTTAATTATTCGGCAGTATTTCTCCTCTTCGATCGCAAGGCTAGTTACGCATATGTCGAGCGCAGTCGAGATGTTCCTTTTGAAGTTATACTAAAGGCGATATGCAATTCAGCATATCGCCTTTAGTTGCGGTTGAGATTTCTCGACTACGCTCGAAATGACATTGTATTTTGTCATCTCGACCGCAGCGTAATTTTAACTTTCTGTTGCTTGCCAAACGACAAACGAATCTATATTACTATTCTTCTTGTTGCATTTCACTTTAACCTTATGCTTACCTTGAGAGAGTTCTTTCGATAAGAACGCTATTACCGTACGGTCGCTTGCATTATTCTTAAAGAAGTCCGAACTTACTTTTTGACCGTCAATGGTCACTTCAAAATCTCTAGTGAAGGCAGACGAAGATAACAACGCCAATCTATTACCCTCAAACGTGAATTCTACAGTTGCGCCCTTTTGTCCGACGACTACGTGTCCAAAGGACGCCATGGTAGACTTTCCTTCCCACTTGCCCTTATAAGTAAACATCTTGTCGTCAATGGAATACTTTGTTCCGCCCAGTTGTTCATAGTGCTCTATAAAATCTATTCTACTGATAATTATATAATTATTGGACGACTTTGTTACTATCATTCTGTAATAACGGAACTTCGTCAATTCAAAGTCAACTACTATTCTGTTGTTGCTAATGATAGGCACGTCTGTATAATCTCCTATCTTAAAGAAATTCTCACCGTCAAGACTGCCATATAATTGGAAATCTTTTGGATATCTATAATCTTGTCTTGGTTGCGTATAGGCGTACATTCTATTTGCAGTTATTTCTTTACCCATATCTACAGTGAAAATAAACGGTTTTTGCGCCGAAATCGATTGCGTATGGATATATGTGCTCAAGTCGCCGTCAACAAGATGCTCAGGCGCAAATTGTTCCCAGTTGTTTGACCAAGGTACGTAGTTGACCATATCGCCATACAAAGTCTGCTTATCACTGTATATATAGTTATAATTATAGTTGTATGAGTAAGTTCTCATGTAGTGATATTCCGACGTAAAGTCCTTGTCTATAGACTCATAGTCCTCTCTGTATCCTACCGCATAATTGAGAGAAATCTTCTCAGGTGTTTCTATCGTATTGCCGTCTGCGTCGAGCATAGGCATTGGGTCGTCAAATTTATTAAATCCAAGACCTATATAACTTGCTTGATTGCCTACCTGTCCCGTAATCATTACTTCTTTGAAATATACCCAATCGCCCTTCTTAAGATTTTCAATATCATAATACGTTGATACCGAATTTATGTTATTGCCCGTCCATACGCTTGAAGAAGCTACGAGTTTATATTCTTTTCCGTCATTGATTTTGATATACAACGCGATATTCCATCTGCCTCTCAATGCAATACGGTATTTTCCGTCCTCATTTGCATAAAGTTTACCTTTAATCTCAACGACTGCATTTTTGGGAACTTCGTCTCCCTCTTTGTTGGTATACCATACGTCGGTATTACTGTTTTGCGTTCTATTGATATTGTCGCCTTCAATCTTATTTACGTAATGCGCGTATCCTGCCTCATATGCCTGAACTGCGTCGGTATAACCTGCGCCGTCGGCATAAGTATAAGTCGTACGCTGAACTACGTTCTTGTTCATTTCGTGAGACTGCTCAAATTCAATTATCAAATCCACGTCGTCAATGTTGGTATATACGCCTTGAGTGTCTTTGACCTCCAACGTTGCAATTATCTTGCCGGACAATATCTCTTTATTCGGATTGAAGAGGTAATGCTCGTCATCAACTTTTTTGATAGTGCCGTTGATTTTTTGTCCGTCTTGAGCTTTAACGCTCTTGACGGTATAATTGAATCTTTCCGGTATAACGATACTTCCGCTTTGATAAATACCGCTGTCGCTATAGACTTTATATCTTGATAAGTCAATATTGAATTCTTCTCCGTATTTTATTACGAAAGGCTGTTGGGTATTGAAATATACCTTCTCGCCGTCATATACGTAACTTCTTCCCGTCTGATATACGGACGCCATTGGAATAAACAACGGATAATTTTTCGACTTTGCATTGTCAAGTACGCTCTGCGACACGTTATAACCAATCAAATCTTTATAATAGTACGTCATGTCGTTGTGAGAGGTATTCATACATGCGTTGAACCATGTGTCAACCGACTGTCCGCCGGAATGTCTGATTATCTCGATATACGTCTCTTGACCGAAGTTGTGCAATAAGTTGGCGTATATAGCAAGTCCTTGTCTGCCATTGCTATATCTGCCGTTGATGACTTGATCTGCCGCCCAAGTTGCGCTTGTATAACAATTCCAACCGGACAAACCGCCTCCGCCATAGGACGCCAAAGTTCTTGCGGAAGAGATGTGCGTCAACCAACTGTATTCCACAAGATTGAGCGCATTGTTGGTTACTTCTCCACCGTTGCCTACGCCGAAACCTTGGAAGTTGTGGTTATATTCGTGCATGTTACCCCATGCGCCGCCTCTAATATATTGATCTACTTTGAGAGAACCCGACATCCACCCGGCAGGACAGTTGACGCTCTGCTGACTAGGGAAAGCCACCGCCGCGCCTGCCGCAACGAACGGATCGTATAAGAATACTATACCTTCTCTCTTATTGCGGGCATAATTGGAAATCAAAGATATCTTTTCCCAAAGCACACCCGCCTTGCGGACTTCTTCATACGTCGAGATTCCTGCATACGTTTTGGGTCCTGAGTGAAGAACTCCGCCGTCCCATACTTCCAAATCAAAGTACGGAGCGGACGACTTTGCATTCTCGTTATACTCGTCCTCAGTCGTATATCCCAAAATAAAGTGCGTATATCTCACTCCACCCGAAATCTTGACGTCTACAGTTACGTTGGTGTTGTGAATGTATATCGGTCCGCCTAGGAATGACCCAACGTACGCCGTATACGTATGAGTTTTCTCATCATAAGTCGCTGTGGTTTTATTTACTCTCATTGAATTGAGTATTACCGGCATACGGTTGACGTTTTTAGCCGACCATATATTATTTGCCTTAGTATTATAAAGCGCTTGACCGATATGTACGAGAATTCCTCCCGTAGCATCCATATCCTCTTCGCTAATCTCAATCTTTATGACCTCTCCCGCAGGAGCGTAAAGTCCCGTCAAACTGTAAGAATTAGAATATCTGTGTCTTAACGTAACTTTCTTGACTATAGCAGGCTCATTGTCTGCAACGTCACCCATATACATACCCACCGATGCGGTATGCTTATATAATTTTTGACCCGTCGCCTCTCCGTTTAGATAGAGATTACCGTCTGCGTCCATTGAATCATAAGTACCCTTGGGATAACCGTCGCTACCTATTCTTGTATGTATCGAACAAAGTTTCCAACTTTCTAGAATAACCGCTTTTTTCTGCTCTGCAGTCAACGATTGAGTATATCCGTACTTAGGATACCCCTGCTCCAAGCCTCCGTTTTTCATTTCGGTCGGTATCTTTCTATCAACTTCGCCGAGATACTCTGCAGAAAATCCCACTTCAGTGTTATTCAAATAAGGTCTGTTATACGTATTATTAAGCGCGCAAGCCCTAAGACTCAATACGAGTATCAGAATTGTCAAGAATACTAAAAGTACTGATACTACTATGAGTATTATTTTTTTCAAGTTTGGCTCGGCAATAGTAGTTTCTACGGCGCCACCAGCAGCTTTCTTTGGTTTTACGTCTCTTGCCATTACTTTTTTAGGCTTGGTGTCAGCAACCAATGTAGCGCCGACTTCGCTCGGAGGTGTCTTTGCCTTTCTATCGGCAAATGCGTTTGTCTTTGTCGGCTCGGCTTTCTTCGCTGTCGCCGTTGCCTTTGCAGGTTCGGCTTTCTTCGCTGTCGCCGTTGCCTTTGCAGGTTCGGACTTCTTCACTGTCGCCGTTGCCTTTGCAGGCTCGGCTTTCTTTGCTGTCGCCGTTGCCTTTGCAGGTTCGGCTTTCTTTGC
>CAJTPC010000032.1:11871-13796 GCA_910578245.1 uncultured Christensenella sp.
GGCTTGGCTTTCTTTGCTGTCGCCGTTGCCTTTGCAGGTTCGGCTTTCTTCGCAGGGGCTTTTTTCTCTGCCACAGGGATATCCTCCTTAAAGATTAAAAAAATGTATACAAATATATTTTATTATATGATAAAAATTTTTGCAAGCGTAATTACAGACTATTATTTACTATTCTTTATATGTTTACATATAAAGTTCATTCTTGCCTAATCCAAATTTTTCCAATAGAAACTTGAAATAAACGCAAACAAATGTTTGCATTTTGCTAATTTGTGTGATAATATATAGGTATGAAAAAGATTCTTCACTGCGACGCCAATAATTTTTATGCTTCCGTCGAATGTATGCTCGACCCTAGCTTGAAAGACAAGTACGTTGCCGTATCGGGCAACCCCGACAAACGGCACGGTATTATTTTGGCAAAAAATCAAAAGGCAAAGGAGTGTGGAATTAAGACGGGCGAAGTTATTTGGGAAGCAAAACGCAAATGTCCTCAGCTTGTGCTTGTACCGCCCCAATATGATAAATACGTGTACTACTCCGATAAGATATTCGATATATACTGCGAATACACGGACAGAGTCGAACCTTTCGGTATAGACGAATGTTGGCTTGATGTAACTGGATCTATGCGACTCTTCAAGAGCGCAACGGCAATCGCCGACGAACTGAGAGAGCGTATTAAAAAGGAAATCGGCATTACTATTTCCGTAGGAGTATCTTTTAATAAGATTTTTGCCAAACTTGGCTCGGACATGAAAAAACCCGATGCGACTACTGTAATTACGCCCAACAACTTTCATCAAAAAGTGTGGCCGCTTGACGTGAGCGACTTGCTTATGATAGGCAGAAAGACCGCTGACAAATTAAAGGGGTTAGGCATTAATACCATAGGTGATTTAGCGTGCGCCGACCGGCAAATTCTAATAAATAAATTCGGAATAAACGGACAAAAGATGCACGATAATGCGCGCGGACTAAATGACGAAGAAGTGCGATTGTATTACGATAAGCATATACCCAAAAGCATTGGCAACTCTACTACTATGCCCAAGGACGTCATCTCCCGCGATGAAGTCAAAGCCGTGGTTATGGCGCTCAGCGAAATGGTAGCGGTAAGACTAAGGAAATACTCTTTTGTGGCAGGCGGTATACATTTCGGCGTGAGGTACAACGATTTGACTTACGCCGGCAAACAATGCAAACTCCCCTTCAAAATAAATTCTGCAAGCAGTCTTTGCGATGGGGCTATGGAAATATACGACTCTATCAAGCATCCCTACCCAATAAGACTTCTGTCGGTGACTGCATTTGACCTATCTAGCGGTAACGAAATTGAACAACTCTCTTTCTTTGACGATGAAAAGTCGCAAAAGCTCAAACGACTTGACAAATCTCTTGATGAGATACGAGTAAAATACGGCTACAACGCATTAAAGTCGGCGTCGCTCCTCGAACACCCATTCATTACGGACGGACTCGAGGATAGCGATTTCTTGCCATTTAAGAAATAGCGGTACCGATTATTTTAAGAAAATATTCAAAAACATTTGACAATCGATAATATTTAATATAATATTAGGTATGCTAATGATTTGCGGTCATGGCGGAATAGGCAGACGCGTACGTTTGAGGGGCGTATGGGCAACCATCCGGGTTCAAGTCCCGGTGACCGCACCAAGAAGTCGATTAGGCTGTATAGAAAAGAGAAGTTATTCACTTCTTTTTTTTATTATCTGTTGTCGATTTTTTCGGGATACATATCGTGGCGCGAAAGTCTGTCCCAAGCTATCTGCTCCCACTTGGTCCCCTTTTTCCCGTAGTTGCAATATGGGTCTATGGAAATTCCGCCGCGCGGCAAAAACTTGCCCCAAACCTCAATGTATGCGGGGTCCATTAAATCAATAAGATCGTTCATAATTATG
>CAJTPC010000033.1:0-9060 GCA_910578245.1 uncultured Christensenella sp.
ATTATTATATAAATATTTTGTTTATACAATATACGACTTTTGGAGGTAGTTATGTCAGGACATAGCAAATGGGCTAATATTAAAAATAAAAAAGGTAAGAGTGATGCTAAAAGAGCAAGCGTATTTACTAAGATAGGCAGAGAAATTGCCGTTGCGGTAAAGCAAGGCGGACCCGACCCCAATTCCAACGCAAGATTGAGAGATGTCATTGCCAAGGCAAAAGCCAATAATATGCCCAATGATAATATTGAAAGAGGTATCAAAAAGGCTAGCGGAGAACTCAATTCCGTCAACTACGAAGAAAATATATACGAAGGTTACGCGGCAGGAGGAGTTGCCGTAATAGTAGAAACATTGACGGATAACAAAAACCGAACTGCAGGCGATATTCGTCACCATTTCGATAAGTGTGGCGGAGCAATGGGTACCAGCGGTTGCGTATCGTATATGTTCGAGACCAAGGGCGTAATCGTTGTAGACGGCGAGGGCGTAGACGAAGATACGGTTATGATGATTGCGCTTGATTGCGGAGCCAACGATATACTAAACGATGAAGAAGTATTCGAGATATACACCGACCCCAATTCTTTAGGCGAAGTGAGAGAGGCTATAGAGAAAGAGGGAAGTTTGAAGATTTTGTCAGCGCAAGTCGATAGAATACCAAGCAATACCGTGAAGCCGGATAAGGACGCTGAAGCAAAGGTGCTCAAACTTTTGGATATGCTTGAGGACAACGACGATGTTCAGAATGTGTATCACAACGCAGAACTCGATGAAGAAGACGAAGACTAATAAATAAGAGGTCAATTATGAATATTCAAGAAGTATGTTCCAAGGTAAGGAACGCAACTTATAAATTATCTTTGTACGATACCAATATGAAGAATGATATTCTTATGGCTGTCGCAAAGAAAATAGAACAAAGCAAAGAAGAGATAAAGAAAATCAATGCTGTTGATATTCAAAATGCTAAGGGCAAACTTTCCGAGGCTATGATTGACAGACTTACTTTGACGGATTCTCGCATTGCGCTTATGGCAGAAGGCGTTAGACAGGTTGCAGACCTTGACGATCCTGTAGGCAAAACCGTAAGGCAATGGAAAGTCGACAGCGGACTTGAAATAAAAAAGGTTAGGGCTCCGCTCGGCGTTATAGGCGTAATTTACGAATCACGTCCCAACGTAACGGTAGACGTGGCTAGTCTTTGCATTAAGTCGGGCAACGGCGTCATGCTAAAAGGCGGAAAAGAGGCTATCAGCACCAATAGAGTTCTCTTTGAGATTATTCAACAAGCCATTGGAGAACTTGGACTTGACAAGGATATTGTGGGTTTTGTAGACGATGTGGACAGACAGGCTACGTATGATATGTTGCAACAGTCAAAGTACATTGATGTAATTATTCCAAGAGGTAGCGATAATCTAAAGAAGTTTGTACTTGCCAATTCTCAAATACCTGTCATTGCTTCATCAGGCGGTAACTGTCACGTATACGTAGAAAAGACTGCGGATCTTGAAATGGCAAAGAAGATAGTATACAATGCAAAGATGCAAAGAGTATCGGTGTGCAACGCGCAGGAACAGCTTCTTGTGGACGAAGCTATCGCGGACAAGTTCTTGCCCGATATGCTCAAGACTTTGCAAGAAGGCGGTTGCAAGATTATTGGCGACGAAACAATTCAAAGATATGCAAAAGACGTCATACCGGCAACCGAAGAAGATTACAAGAGAGAAAGGGAGGATTACTACTTGACAGTCAAGGTAGTCAAGGATTACAAAGAGGCGATAGACCGTATCAATGCCAACGGAACCAAGCACAGCGAAGCTATCGTATCGACTGATGATAAAGTAATGAATATCTTTACGACGGCAGTTGACGCAGGTTGCGTATATACCAATGCCTCAACTAGATTCACCGATGGGTTTGAGTTTGGTTTTGGAGCGGAAATAGGAATTTCTACCCAAAAGTTGCACGCAAGAGGACCGCTTGGACTGGAGCAGTTAACGAGTGAAAAATACGTTGTGACTGGTCACGGCGAAATACGTAAATGATAATCTTGGGAATAGATCCCGGGCTTGCCATAGTGGGCTACGGCGTGATTGAGGCGCAAAATGGCGCGTTCCGTCCTATAGATTGCGGAGTTATCAATACTCCTAAAGAGGATACCGTGCCTGTAAGATTGAATAAGATTTACGACGGTATGCTTTCGTTGATTGAGAAATTTAAGCCGGATTGCATTGCGATAGAGGAATTGTTTTTCAATACCAATATCACCACAGGTATCAACGTGGCGCAGGCGAGAGGCGTAATACTTTTAGCGTGTCAGCAAAAGGGGCTTAAAATGTATGAGTATACGCCTTTGCAAATTAAGCAAGCATTGACAGGCTACGGAAAAGCAGAGAAAAAACAAATACAGTTTATGGTTACCAGGCTTCTCAATCTAAAAGCTGTTCCAAAGCCGGACGATGCGGCGGACGGTCTTGCCGTTGCGCTTACTCACGGACAGACTGCAAGGCTTGGCGGATTGTTTGGAATTAAGTAGGAAAGGAATTTATGTATTATTCAATTACCGGCAAAGTGATATTTTATGAAGAGGGTAAAGTCGTGTTGGAAAACAACGGCATTGCTTATGAACTCGGCGTGTCCGCTAATACTTTGTCGGCGTTTGCTAAGAAAGGCGAAGTCGTTACGGCTTATACCTACCTTAAGGTAGCTGAGGACGAAATGAGCCTCTACGGCTTTTACAGTAAAGAAGAAAAAGCGATGTTTATCAATTTGATTAGCGTCAGCGGAGTCGGACCTAAGACGGCTTTGCAGATACTGTCGGGTATAGATTTACAGAGGTTGGCTATAGCAATAGTTAACAGCGATGCTAAGACGCTTGCCAAGGTAAAAGGTCTTGGTAAAAAGACTGCGGAACGCATAATCTTAGAACTTAAAGAAAAGATAGTTGAGGTCGGCGGAAACGATGACGGAGAGAGTTTCTTCGGCTTGCTTAGCAGCGAAGATACTTCAAAAGACGAAGTAGTGAACGATGCTGTTTTGGCTTTGGTATCGCTTGGTATATCCAAGACGGAAGCCGTTAAAGCCGTTGCGGTAGCAAGGACAAAGAGCAATAATTTGGAAAATATAATTACGATAGCGTTAAGGAGCTTTGATAGATAATGGAATTTTTTGACGACGAAGAGAGGTTTATGTCTTCGATGCAAGGCGTAAGCGAAGGGGATAGCGAAAATTCTCTCCGCCCCAAAAGCATGTCCGATTACGTCGGTCAGGAGAAAATAAAGGAAAATCTGGATATATATATCAAAGCGGCAGTGGCGCGAGACGAAGCTCTCGATCACGTGCTTCTGTACGGCCCGCCTGGACTTGGTAAGACGACTTTGGCTCATATTATCGCAAGCGAAATGGGATCGCAGATAAGAATTACATCAGGTCCTGCAATAGAAAAAGCCGCAGATTTGGCGGCAATACTTACCAATCTCAATGAAAAAGACGTGCTTTTTATCGACGAGATACATAGACTTAATCGCAACGTAGAAGAAGTGCTGTATCCTGCAATGGAAGATTACGCGCTTGATTTTATGGTAGGCAAAGGACCTAGCGCAAGAAGTATCAGACTGTCGCTTCCCAAGTTTACGCTTATCGGCGCTACAACGAGGGCGGGCATGCTTACTTCACCGCTTCGCGATAGATTTGGCGTAAATTGCCGTTTGGAGATGTATACTCCAGAAGAACTTGCAAGTATCGTCAAGCGTAGCGCAGGACTTCTGAACGTCGAGATTACCGAAGACGGAGCGTATGAGATTGCAAGACGGAGCAGAGGTACTCCGAGAATTGCCAATCGCATTTTGAAAAGAGTACGCGATTATAGCGAAGTATTGGCTGAGGGAATTATTGACGCCAAGGTTGCGGATATTGCGCTAGGCAAAATGGAAATTGACAAACTCGGTCTTGATAATATTGACCGCAAAATAATCTTAACGATAATTGATAAATTCAACGGCGGACCTGTCGGACTTGATACGTTGGCCGCGTCGATTGGAGAAGACGCAGGTACGATAGAGGACGTATACGAGCCGTATCTTATGCAAATCACTTTTATTGCCCGTACTCCTAGAGGACGCATTTGTTTGCCTGACGCTTATAAGCATTTTGGCAGAAAGGCAAATCAACTTGCCTACGAGCAACTTTCTATGCTTGACAGCGAGGATAAATAATGAGAACAAGCGATTTTTTCTATGAGCTTCCGCAAGAACTTATAGCTCAGACTCCGATTGAGCAGAGAGATGCTTCTCGATTGCTCGTATATCACAAAGACAGCGGAGAAATAGAGCATAATCATTTTTACGACGTAATCAACTATCTTCAAAAGGGAGACGTATTGGTTATCAACAATACCAAGGTTATTCCCGCCAGAATATTTGCAACAAGACTTCCTCGCACGGATAAAACAATAGAACATAATACGGAAGTATTGCTATTGAAACGCAAAGAATACGACGTATGGGAATGCATAACACGTCCCGCCAAGAAACTCAAAATCGGAACAGCGCTTGATTTTGGTAAAATGCAGGGAGAGGTAATAGGCTTTGGCGAAGAAGGTGTAAGATTAATTAAATTCATATTTGACGGCGTATTTGAAAACATAATCGAAGAAATCGGCAATATGCCTCTTCCGCCGTATATTACCCAAAGGTTAGAGGATAAGAGTAGGTATCAGACTGTATACAGCAAGATTGACGGTTCGTCTGCCGCGCCTACGGCAGGTTTGCATTTTACGCCTCAACTTCTTAAAAAGATAGAGGACAAAGGCGTACAAATTGCCAATGTTTTACTGCACGTGGGACTTGGTACTTTTAGACCTGTCAAGGAAGACGATATTCTCAATCACAAAATGCACAGCGAGTATTTTGAGGTTGACGATGCCAACGCTAAGATTATCAATGACGCTTTGGCAGACGGAAGACGAGTAATATGCGTAGGAACAACTTCCGTCAGAGTAGTTGAAAGCGTAGTAGGCGACGATGGCTTTGTCAAGCCAAGTAAAGGAGAAACGCAAATTTTTATCTATCCGGGATATAAGTTCAAGGTTGTAAAGGGATTGATTACCAATTTTCATTTGCCCGAATCAACTTTGATTATGCTCGTCAGCGCATTTATAGGCAGAGAGAATACGCTGGAAATATATAATACGGCGGTGAAGGAGAAATATCGCTTCTTCTCCTTTGGGGACGCAATGTTGCTTATATAAGCATCGCAGTAAAGGATATTATGGAAAAATTTAAGTACGAAGTAGTAAAAGTATGTAAGCAATCGGGCGCAAGAGTGGGCAGATTTACCACTCCGCACGGAGTTATTGACACTCCCGTGTTTATGCCTGTAGGGACAAATGCTACGGTAAAAGCGCTTACTCCCAAACAAGTAGAAGACGCCAATGCGTCTATAGTGCTTGCCAATACCTATCATCTATATTTACGACCTGGCGCAGACCTTGTGGAAAAGGCGGGCGGGCTTCATGAATTTATGAATTGGCATAAGCCGATTTTAACGGACAGTGGCGGTTTTCAAGTTTTTTCACTTTCAAAAATGAGAAAAATTACTCAAGCAGGCGTTACTTTTTCTTCATACATTGATGGGTCAAAGCATTTTATGGGACCGGAGGAATCGATAGCCGTTCAAAATAAGTTGGGCGGAGATATCATAATGGCTTTCGATGAATGCACTGACGGAGTGACTGATTATAAATACGCTAAAGGCGCAATGAATAGGACTCTAGATTGGCTTGCTAGGTCAGTTAAAGCGCATAAAAATCCAAATCAAATGCTTTTCCCGATCATTCAAGGCAATATGTATGCGGATTTGCGCGCCGAGAGCGCCAAGAGGACTATCGAATACGCGAGGTGCGGTTTTTCTATCGGCGGACTATCGGTAGGAGAACCTAAGCCTGTAATGTACGAGATGCTTGATTTATTGAGAGAGTATTATCCCGAGAATCAACCGAGGTATCTTATGGGAGTAGGTTCGCCGGACTGTCTTGTCGAGGGCGTTATGAGGGGGATAGATATGTTTGACTGCGTACTTCCCACACGTATGGCTCGCAACGGCTCGGCTTTTACAAGATACGGCAACTTGACTATTCGCAACGCGATTTACAAAGAGGACTTTTTGCCGGTTGATAATACGTGCGACTGTTATTGCTGTCGTAATTTTTCAAGGGCGTATATTCGACATCTAATCAACTCCGGTGAAATACTCGGAGGGGCGTTGTTGTCTATACATAATATAAGGTTTTTGACCAAACTTATGGAGGATATCAGACAAGCGATTATGGAAGATAGGTTTGGGGATTTTTATAAGCAGTTTACGTCAGATTACGTTTGGGGACACGGCGGAGAAAAGTCAACACGAAAAAAATAGAAATTATTTTATGTGAGTAAAAAACTGTAAAATATATATAAAAAATCAAAATATACCCAACAAAATGCTTGTAATTGTTGAGTAAATAAGTTAAACTTGAATAGATATTAAATTGATTGATATAATTTTATATTGATTTAGTTGATAAATAAAGATTTAAGGAGCAAATAATGAATTTATTTAGTTTATTGGCAGAAGATAGCAATAACGGTAGTGGCGGTTTGTTCGGCGGGTCAAGCTGGGTAATGATCGTTGTCCTCGTAGTTTTGATGGTTGTAATGTTCGCAGCTTCTATCATTCCGCAAAAGAAGCGTCAAAAGAAAGCGCAAGAAATGATGAACGGCATCACTGTAGGAACTAAGGTTAAGACTATCGGCGGATTTGTCGGAGAAGTTAAGAAAGTTAACAATGAAGGCACTTTTACGCTTGACATTAGCGCAAACGGCGACGGAAGTATGATGGTCGTCATTGATAAGTCGGCTATATATACCGTACTTGAATCAGTTAAGGCGCCTACGGGCGAAACTACTTTTGAAGAAAAGGTAGCGCCGGAAGTAATGGCTATGGACGACGTTGAAGCAGACGCTGAACTCGCAAAAAAGAAAGCTGATAAAAAGAGCAAGAAGGGCGGAGAGGATGTCAAAGTAGAAGCGCAAGAAGTCAACGGCGATTCTTTGGAAAAGACGGACAACAACACTCTTCTCAAAGATTAATTATCAAAAAAAGTAGACGCTAAAATGCGTCTATTTTTTTACATCATATGCAAACATTTGTTTGCCTTATTCTATATTCTGTTGTATAATACATTATGAATTAAGGAGAGGATATGCGCGATATATGGAATCCTTGGCACGGTTGCAAAAAGTGTAGCGAGGGTTGTCAAAATTGTTATATGTACTATCTTGACAGAGTTCACGGTAACTTTGAAAGTCATAATGTGGTCAAGACGGGCAATATGAATTATCCGCTGTCTAGAAATCGTAGCGGTAAATTTGTCATTGGCAGTGGAGAAATGTTGAGAGTATGTATGACTTCCGATTTTTTTATTGAGGAAGCCGACGAATGGCGAGAAGAAGCGTGGGACGTAATATATCAAAGACCGGACGTAAAATTCTTTCTTTTGACCAAGCGACCGCAGCGAGTTGAGAAGTGTCTGCCTAAAGATTGGAATAACGGTTGGGAAAACGTATTTTTCAACGTAACTTGCGAGAACCAAATCAGAGCAGACGAGAGAATACCCATATTGCATTCTTTGCCATTTAAGCACAAAGGGATTATGTGCGCGCCACTTATTGGACAAGTATCTATTGAAAAATATCTTAAAGAGGGACAAATTGAACAAGTGATATGCGGAGGCGAAAATTATGACGGAGCAAGAGCATGTCGATATGAGTGGGTAAAACTATTGCATGACGAATGCGTTGACGCCAACGTAACTTTTTCTTTTATGGAGACGGGAAATATTTTTATCAAAGACGGTGTGACTACGCGTATGAGAAATAAGCGAGAGCAGTCTAAACTTGCTTATAATCAAGGCTTTGCTTTTAAGGGAAAGCCTATTAAATTCAAGTTGACAGACAGATTGGGATTGCCCATAGATGAGAATTGCTACGCGCCTAAGTACAAAAGACGTTGTCTAACGTGTTCTACCCGTCCGATTTGCAACGGATGCGAGGACTGCGGAAGGTGCAATGAAGATTTTGTTAAGGCGGAAGAAGTTGAATTATTTGACAAATTTCAGAAGTTAAAATAGCATTGCTTTTGATTTATTCTTCATAAATTCTCAGTCATCGACATATTATTATCTCAAGGAGGTAGAGCGTATGTCTATAAAGATGACAAAAAGAGATTTCTTAGAGATGTTTTTAGGAGTGCTTTTTTCAGTTATAATTTCACTTTTGGCGGTGATAATCTTTGCAGTGATAGTTAAATATGCCAATCTGTCTACTAAGGTCGTAGGTATAGTAAATATATTTTTGAAGATTTTCAGCATATTTTTCGGTTCATTGATAGCTCTAAAGTCGGGGCAAAAAGGACTTTTCAAAGGCTGTATAATAGGTTTATTCTTTTCGCTTGTGTCATATTTGATATTTTCGCTTATCAACGGATCTTTTGCTATAAATCCTTTGACAGCGTTTGACATATTGAGTTGTTTGGTCGCAGGACTGCTTAGCGGAGTTTTTGCAGTCAACGTAAGACGCGAAAAATAATCGCTTGATATTGACATGACCAATGACAAATGATATAATTCTATTGCCAAAAGATTTATATGCAATAATTATATTAATAGGAAGAATCAAAATGGACAGAGAATATTTGAAACAACTTTTTGTCAATATGCAAGAGATAATGAAAGTCGATAGCCTTGATGAAAAGTTAGCGTTGTTAAAAGAAAACAATAAAATGATTGTAGATGAATTATCAATTAATCTCAATGATACCATTGATTTTCTTAATACTTGCAGCGCAAAGGAACTGTTTTGGTCATGCGCGTTCATTATAGAATTGTCAGAGTACTTTAGGACGAAAGAGTTGGTCAAGTGTATTGAAAGCAATATGGCGAGAGTTGCTGAAAAAGGATTGAGAGAAAGCATAAAACTTGAACTTGACTTTATCAAAAATTACGTTTAACTTTGCTAT
>CAJTPC010000033.1:9096-13568 GCA_910578245.1 uncultured Christensenella sp.
TATATTGATAAAATATATAAAAGAAGTTATTAAATACTTGCAAATTCGTTGAGATTATTATATTATATAGGTAATAAATTTTATGCTATAGTGGAGGATATATGAAACATATCAACAGCATCGTAACAAATTCAATGAAAAAGCAAGGCAATATCGGTTGTGGCGAATGTCAATCAAGTTGTCAATCAGCTTGCAAGACTTCTTGCACGGTAGGCAATCAAAGCTGTAAAAATCGCGACGAGAAAATCAACGCAACGAGAAAACCTTTAATCTAATTACCGCATAATAATGGTACACGCTTTTAAGTTCGATTATCACGACAAGGCTTATCATTTTGTATGGGACAACGAAAGTGGCAGTCTGCACAATGTAGATTATGTCGCTTTTTTGTATGCAAAAAATAGATACGGACAAGCCTTGGACGAAAAGGAGAAAAACGACTTTTCGGCAATAGACAAAGCCGACTTGCAAGAACTTGAAGAAGAGTTTGACGAGTTGGAGAAAATGGGGGTACTCAATACCCCTTGTACTTCTTTTGCTAAGAAAAAAAGAATTGGCGAGATAAAGGCGCTTTGCTTGCATATTTGCAACGATTGCAATTTGCGTTGTAAATACTGCTTTGCTGACGAGGGGACTTATCATACGTCAGAGAGAGCCTATATGTCCGAGAAAGTCGGTAAGAAAGCCATTGACTTTTTGATTGCGCATTCCGGCAAACGTAATAATCTTGAAGTAGACTTTTTCGGCGGAGAACCGCTTATGAACCTCGATGTAGTAAAGTCTATTGTAGAATATGCTCGCTCCAGAGAAAAGCAGAGCGGTAAGTCGTTTAACTTTACTATTACTACCAACTGCGTGCTTTTGAACGATAAAAATATCGAGTGGCTTAATAAAGAAATGTACAACGTTGTGTTGAGTATCGACGGTAGACACGCCATACATAGCGCGGTGAGAAAGGCTGTCAACGGAAAAGATTGCTATGACCTCATTGTAAACAACGCTATCAAGTTTGCAAAAGCAAGAGGCGATAAGTCTTACTACGTAAGGGGTACTTTCACAGCGAAAAATTTAGACTTCGCCGATGATGTTCTTACGCTAAACGATATGGGGTTTGATCAGATATCAATAGAACCTGTAGTGACTGATATTGACGATCTTAAAATCACTAAGGAGCATTTGCCTGTAATTCTTAAAGAGTATGAGCGACTTGCCGAAAAATATATTGATAGAAGAAAAGGGGATAAGTGGTTCAACTTTTTCCACTTTATGATAGACCTTGAGGGCGGACCGTGCCTTGTCAAAAGATTGACAGGTTGCGGAAGCGGTTGCGAGTATCTTGCAATTACGCCAACGGGCGGAATTTATCCCTGTCATCAATTCGCAGAAAATAAAGATTACTATATGGGCAATGTATTTGACGGTGATTTGGACTTATCAATATCAGACAAATTCGCCGATAACATAGTTACCAATAAGCCGGATTGCAAAGACTGTATGGCTAAGTATTATTGCAGTGGCGGTTGTGTAGCCAATAATCTAAATTTTGCAGGAGATATGGGAAAGCCATATGATATATCTTGCGAAATGATGCGCAAAAGACTGGAACTATCTTTGGCTATAAATGCTATCGAAGGCGCGGACGGAAAATAATAATATAAATATATAAAATAATTAGCAAATTTATTTGCCAAATATATTTTACTATGATAAAATACCACTAGTTAATAAACACTCAAAGTCAGCACAGGCAGTTGCTTGTTTGCCAACAAGTTGCCGAAAGCGAAAACTTTGGGGAAGAATAAACAAAAAAAGGAGATTCAAAAATGGCAGTAGTAACAATGAAAAGCCTCTTGGAGGCAGGTGTACACTTTGGACACCAAACAAAGAAGTGGAACCCGAAGATGAGCAAATACATCTATTCGGCAAGAAATGATATTCATATCATTGACCTTCAAATCTCGGTTGAGCAAGTAGAAAAGGCATACGCTTTCGTAAGAGACGTAGCTAAAGAGGGTAAGTCGATTTTGTTCGTCGGCACCAAGAAGCAAGCTCAAGACGCTATCAAAGAAGAAGCTCAACGTTGCGGTATGTTCTATATGAACCAAAGATGGCTTGGCGGTACATTGACCAACTTCAAGACTATCAGAAGCCGTATCGAAAGACTTAACAAAATCAATCAAATGGAGCTCATCGGTCAATTTGACCTTTTGCCTAAGAAAGAAGTCGCTATGCTCAAGGCTGAGAGAGATAAACTTGAGGCAAATCTTGGCGGTATCAAAGATATGACCCAACTTCCCGGCGCAATGTTCGTAGTTGACCTTATCAAAGAAGATATCGCTGTAAAAGAAGCTCGCAAGCTCGGTATACCTGTAGTAGGTCTTGTAGATACCAACTGTAATCCGGATCTTGTAGATTACGTTATCCCCGGTAACGATGACGCTATAAGAGCAATTAAGTTGGTTGCAAGTATTATGGCAAACGCAGTAATAGAAGCAAACGAGGGTATTACTTTCTCCGTAGAGGAAGAGGGCGAAGAAGTAAGCGAGAGCGAGGCTGTCGCTGAAGAAAAAGTAGAAGAAGTGGCCGAAGAAGTTAAGGCAGACGAAGAATAATTGGAGGAATACTGAATATGGCATTCACTAACAAAGACGTAATGGAATTGCGCGCTAAGACCGGCGTAGGCATGATGGATTGCAAGAAGGCTCTTACCGAGGCTGACGGCGATATGGAAAAAGCTGTTGAAATATTGAGAGAAAAGGGTATGGCTACCAGCGCTAAGAGAGCAGGTAAAATTGCTTCTCAAGGTATCGTTGAGGCTTATATTAACGACAAATGCGGAGTACTCGTGGAAGTAAACTGCGAATCTGACTTTGTTGCAAGAGGCGATCAATATAAGGCATTCGTAATGCAAGTTGCTGAGTATATTGCCAACAACAACGTGGATAGCGTTGAGCAAGTAAGCGAGAATATGGCTACGGCTACCGCAGAAGCAGTAGCTAAGATTGGCGAGAAGATTGCTATCAGAAGATTTGCAAAGTACTCTAACACCGGCAAACTTGACAGTTATATTCATATGGGCGGAAAGATTGGCGTTTTGGTAGAGATGAGAGGAAATGCGAACGCAGAGCTTGCTCACGATATTTGTATGCAAATTGCAGCAGCTAATCCTTCTTACGTAAAAGTTGACGAAGTTCCGAAGGATGAAATTGAGAAAGAGAAAGAAATCTTGAAGGCTCAGGCACTCAACGAAGATAAGCCAAAGCCACTCAACATTATTGAAAAAATGGTTGAGGGACGTATCAACAAGTATTATAAGGAAGTTTGTCTTGTAGAGCAACCGTTCGTTAAAGACGGCGACAAGACGATTAAGGCTCTTCTCAAAGAGGCTGGCGCAGACGTTGTAAGATTTACTCGTTTTGTTATGGGCGAAGGCTTGGAGAAAAAGGAAGAAAATTTGGCTGACGAAGTTCAAGCTCAAATCAACAGCGCAAAGAAAAACTAATTGCACAAAAGGAAAACGTTTTCGTTTTCCTTTTTTACAATAGAGCCTTTTCATAAGTTCTCGCGAAAATTTTGCGTCACTTAATCAAAGGCTCCAAAATATAAGTGGGTTATTGGAGGGGTATATGATAAAGTATAAGAGAGTGATTATTAAACTTAGCGGAGAAGCTTTGGCAGGCGATAAAGGCTTTGGCATTGACGAAACGGTCGTATCGTACGTGGTCAATCAAATCAAAAGCGTCTATGACCTCGGCGTAGAAGTAGGTATAATAATTGGCGGTGGCAACTTCTGGAGAGGTAGACAGGCGTTGAAGATGGAGAGATCGGCTGCTGACCATATGGGAATGTTGGCAACCGTAATGAATTCTCTTGCAATGCAAGACGCTTTGGAGGCAGAGGGCGTGCCATGTAGAGTTCAGACCGCTTTGACAATCACCAGAATTGCAGAGCCGTACATATTGCGTAAAGCAATGCGCCACTTTGAAAAACGCAGAGTAGTTATCTTTGCTTGCGGTACAGGCAATCCCTTCTTCTCAACGGATACAGGCGCGGCTTTGAGGGCTGCTGAAATCAATGCCGACGTACTTATGCTTGCAAAGAATATCGACGGCGTATATGATAGCGACCCGAAGAAAAATCCCAATGCTAAGAAATATGACGAACTTTCTTATATGAAAGTAGTTCAAGACGGATTGCAAGCGATGGACGCGACTGCTATCACGCTGTGTATGGAGAATAAGATACCAATCATTGCCTTTGCGCTTAAAGAAGAGAATAGCTTGCTCAAAGCGGTAAGAGGAGAGAAAATCGGTACGATTATTCACTAAATCGTCTATGTCATTTTTACAAGTCTTACGTCATTTCGACCAAAGCGGAGAAATCTCAACCGCTTTAGTGAGTGAAATTCGCCTGTGGCAAAAATAACCATCCACCCGTCAAACGGGTGGTATTTCACAATATCGGGTAAAACC
>CAJTPC010000034.1 GCA_910578245.1 uncultured Christensenella sp.
TATAGGAAAATATTGGAAATTTATCTTAAGTTTTGCAAGAGTCGGATTTATTGTGATAATTGTCATATAATGGATATTTGTCAATTACAAATTGCAATTCAAGCACTTTATATTCTAAAATTAGCAAAATTACAAAAAAATTCAAACAAACTCAAAATATTTTTTTCAATTTATTGACAAGGACATTTTGGTAGTATTATAATTGCCGTAAAAGGAAGGGGCGGATGGCTTTTCCGTTCCTTAAAAGGTATACGTTATGTTGAAAGAAGGCGAGGTCAGAATACCTTCGGGTTGCGCGATATCGGGAATATTTTCCAAAAGCGGAAAGCTGACCAACGGAGAGAAAATCATCACGTCCATAGCTACTATGCACGATAGATCCAACGGACTAGGCGGAGGATTTGCGGGCTATGGAATTTACCCGCAGTACGCGGATTTTTATGCGTTCCATATATTTTATGACGATAATGAGATAAGAAAAGAGGCTGAAAACTTCTTGTATCAGAACTTTTTTATCGTCAATATGTCTATGATACCAATTCGTAAGACCAAGAAGATTTCAGACGAACCGCTTATTTTGAGATACTTTGTCAAGCCTCTAGACGCGCGTTTGCACGAAACCAATCTTGACGAAAAGGAATTTGTCGCAAGAATGGTCATCAAGATCAACACCACCATTAAAGGCGCGTATATCTTTTCAAGCGGAAAGAATATGGGTATATTCAAGGCGGTAGGTTATCCCGAGGACGTAGGCGAGTACTATAGATTGGAGGAATACGACGCGTACTGTTGGACTGCGCACGGCAGATATCCCACGAATACTCCAGGTTGGTGGGGCGGAGCGCACCCGTTCGGCATGCTGGATTATTCGGTAGTTCACAACGGCGAAATATCTTCTTACGACGCCAACAGACGGTATATCGAGATGTTCGGCTATAAGTGTACGCTTATGACGGATACCGAAGTAATCGCTTACGTTGTAGACTTTTTGTGCCGTCGTCAAGGCTTGAGTATGCAAGAGATGGCAGGCGTTATTGCCGCTCCGTTTTGGACTACTATAGAAAAGAAGTCCCCTGAGGAAAAGGCCTTGGCAGAGTATTTGCGTAATACTTTCTCAAGTCTGCTTATTACAGGACCTTTTAGCATTATGGTAGGTTTTGAAAACGGTCTAATGGCGCTCAACGACAGATTGAAATTGCGTAGCATGGTCGTGGGCGAAAAGGACGATATGACATATATTGCAAGCGAAGAATGCGCAATCAGAGTTATTGAGCCGAATCCCGACAAGATATGGTCGCCAAAGGGCGGAGAGCCTGTCATAGTCACTATTGACAAAAAGGAGGTAAAGTAATATGTCTATCAATTATATTTATCCCCCTTACGAGGTAGTCAGAGATAACAACAAGTGTATCAACTGCAAGATATGCGTCAAGCAATGCGCCAACGGGGTTCATAAGTTTGACGAGAAAAGAGGAGTATTGGTTGCGGACGATACCAAGTGCGTCAACTGTCATAGGTGCGTTGCGACATGCCCTGTGAGAGCGCTCAAAATCGTCAAGTCTGACAATACGTATAAAGAAAACGCCAACTGGTCGGCGGAATCTATGAAAGAGATTTACCGTCAAGCCGAGAGCGGAGGCGTACTTCTCTCGTCAATGGGCAATCCTCAACCTCTGCCGGTGTATTGGGATAGGATACTTATCAATGCTTCGCAGGTTACCAATCCGTCTATAGACCCTTTGAGAGAGCCTATGGAAACGACTGTATTCTTGGGAAGCAAGCCTGACAAAATCGTCAGAGATGAAAATGGCAAGATTGTCAACAACTCTCAGCCTCAACTCAAACTAAGCACGCCGATAATGTTTTCCGCAATGAGCTACGGTTCTATCAGCTACAATGCTCACGCTTCGCTTGCCAAAGCCTCGCAGAAGTTGGGTATATTCTACAATACGGGCGAGGGCGGACTTCACGAGGACTTTTATCAATACGGAAAGAATACTATAGTTCAAGTCGCTTCGGGTAGATTCGGCGTATACAAAGATTATCTTGAGGCAGGCGAGTGCATAGAAATCAAGATAGGTCAGGGCGCAAAACCGGGTATCGGCGGACATCTCCCCGGTACGAAGATAGTGGGCGACATCTCCAAGACGAGAATGATACCCGTAGGTAGCGACGCTATTTCTCCTGCGCCACACCACGATATTTATTCTATCGAGGACTTAAGACAACTCGTATATTCGCTTAAAGAAGCTACGGGTTACAAAAAGCCTATTGCGGTTAAAGTTGCCGCCGTTCACAACGTATCCGCCGTAGCAAGCGGTATTGCCAGAAGCGGAGCGGATATAATCGTAATCGACGGCTTTAGAGGCGGTACGGGCGCGGCTCCTACGAGAATAAGAGATAACGTGGGTATTCCTATAGAACTTGCATTGGCGAGCGTAGACAAAAGACTTCGCGACGAGGGTATTAGAGGCAACGTGTCGCTTGTCGTCGGCGGTTCTATCCGCAACAGCGCGGACGTAGTCAAAGCGATAGCTTTGGGCGCAGACGCTTGTTATATCGCTACCGCGGCTCTTATGGCAATGGGCTGTCATCTTTGCAGGTCTTGCCATCTCGGCAAGTGCAACTGGGGTATAGCTACGCAAATTCCTGAACTCGTCAAAAGACTTAATCCCGATGAAGGTTGCGATAGACTAGTCAATCTTGTCACCGCTTGGACTCACGAAATAAAAGAGATGATGGGCGGTATGGGTATCAACTCTATCGAGGCGCTTAAAGGCAATAGGCTTATGCTTCGCGGAGTGGGGCTCAATGAGAAGGAACTAGAGATTTTAGGCATCAAGCACGCCGGAGAGTAGAACGTTCGGCTCAAAGAGAGGATAAGCAAATCTAAAATGCATCTTTTTTGCCTATCTCTCTTATCGCCGAACGAATAAAAGTAATTACAAAAATTATTACAATTTTAAGAGATTGATTTGACTGTGGATATTAGGCGGAAGGCGCACCAATCTCCACGGTCGCGCAAGCTAGCGTCATTTTGACTAAAGCGGAGCGGAGAAATCTCTACAAATTAAAAGAGGATAGATAAATGTTAAAGATAGACTGTACGAATAAGCACTTTTCCGAAATAGGCAAGTTAATTCGCGAAACTGAGGAAAAGCAAATAATAATTGACAATGCGCAAGGTCACAGATATATTGCGTCGGGCGTCGGCGGTAAGGAAATAACTATCAACGGCACTCCCGGTAACGCTATGGGGGCGTATCTCGACGGCTGTAAGATAGTCGTCAACGGTAGCGCGCAAGACGCTATCGGCGATACTATGAACGACGGTTTGATAGTTATTCACGGCAACAGCGGTGACGCAACGGGATATTCCATGCGCGGAGGAAAGATTTTTATCAAAGGCGACGCAGGCTATCGCGCAGGAATACATATGAAAGCGTATAAGGATAAATTTCCCGTACTTGTCATTGGAGGAAAAGCGGGGAGCTTCCTAGGCGAATACCAAGCAGGCGGTATAATTCTAGTGCTTGGTATCAATACCGATAGCAAGACCAACGTTGGCTTTTTTACCGGCAACGGTATGCACGGCGGTAAGATTATTCTTCGTAGCGAGCAGTTGCCCGATTTGCCCGAGCAAATTGTCGCAAGAGTTGCCAACTCCCAAGATTTGCAGGAGATAGAGCAGTACGTCAAGGAGTATTGCCAATACTTCGGCAATGACCCTAAAGAAATAATGAGCAAAGAGTTTTTTGTCCTGACTGCCAACTCCGCAAATCCGTATAAGCAGTTATATACTTCGGTATAATCGCATGAGATTTCTCCATTACGCTACGCTTCAGTCAAAATGACATATTAGATAATCACAACGCTATGTATTATCTCGAACGTAGTAGAGAAGTTTCAAAAACTTCCCGCCCAATAGCAAGCCCAAAGGCAAAAGCCTCTCGATATACGTCGTCTGCGTATATAAAATATTCATTATCGGTTGCGTCTAGCACTTCTTTGTACAGAGTATAAAGTTCTGGATATTTTTTAAGTTTTTCCTCAAGCGCTTCCATTTTTTCTACCGTTTCTTGTTTAGCTTTTTGATAGTCCTCGCTCAAGGGAATATCTTCAAAGTGTCCTCTTAGACCGTTTGACATTTGCCATATAATTGAATCTTTAAGTTGCATAGTTTTATCTCCTTTATTTGTTTGTATTATTTTATCATTTGAAAAATGGTATGTAATTATTTTCACCCAACAGGTGGAAGTAATAATCAATTTTTCAAAAGGTAGAGATTTCTTGACTACGCTCGAAATGACAGATTAGACCGTTTGACATTTGCCATATTACTGAATCTTTTGTTGCGTAGTTTTATCTCATTTATCACATTATTACACATTTTTTTGCTAAATACTTGAATTGCACTTTATTGTGCATCGATTTTTGCGTTCAATTAGCAGACTTTTACGGAATAAGTCTTGATGAGTTTGTAGGACGTGATTTTATTCCAAACGGAAAGAATAAAAACTAATTAGTGTAAAGTACTAGATGTTGACCCAGCGGAGATACTTTGCTTGAAAGTTAAATTAAGCGGATGAGATTCTTCGACTTCACTACGTTTCGCTCAGAATGACATCATTAGGGCGTAGCCCGTCACCTTGAGCGTAGTCGAAAGGTCTTTATCCGATTTTCGTCTGTTGAGATTTCTCCACTGCGGTCGTAAGGAGCGAAGCGACGGCATAGCGAGCAAGCAGATGCGTCTTGTGCGAGCGTCAATGACATAATGTTGTAGAAGCTACATAAAAGTACATTTCAATGTCATATTGAGCGAAACGTAGTGAAGTCGAAATATCTCTACTGATTGAAACTAAAAAAGCCAGTTGTAAGGCGTTAAGTGGTGTTTGCAATTTACGTACATTTATAGTTTTTGGTTCAACCGACTTGCGACATTAGATAAAGTATCGCTAAAAAATATACTAGTACTAAATGCAAATTCCACTTATAAGCCTACACTACCAAGTCACGCATAACACCAATACATATCCCCACACCCATTAGGCGTGAGGTGTAAAAGGTTAAGATTCTTCAACTGCGTTACATTCCGCTTGTGCGAGCGTCAATGACGTAATTTTGGTCGTAATGACATAATTTCGGTCATAATGACGTAACATTGTCGCAATGACTGTCATAAAATTTTGGCTTATAATTTTTTGTATATATTATTATTTATAAAACTTGATATTTAAGATTTAGTATGCTATAATTATAAAAATATTGTGCAAAAGTACTCCAAAAGAGGTTTTTATGAGTCAAACTGTGAAAGAAGTTCTGGATTTTGTAAAAGACAATGACGTCAAATTTGTCAAATTGACCTTTTGCGACTCCTTTGGAAATATCAAGAATATCTCAATTATAGCCGATGAGTTGCCTAGCGCTTTTGAAAAAGGAGTTTCCTTTGAAGCCTATTCGGTAGGCGGTTTCGTCGACCCCGAAGAAAGCGACTTGTTGCTTTACCCGGACGCCTCAACTATTCAACTGTTGCCTTGGAGACCCCAGCACGGAAGCGTAGTGAGGTTTTTTTGTAAGATAAGGCATACCGACGGAAGAGATTTTGACGGCGACGGAAGAGGACTTCTTGCAAGCGCACAGAACAAACTTTCTCAAATGGGACTTTCTTGCTTAATTGGAAGCGATTGCGAATTTTATCTATTTAAGTTGAGCGAGAGCGGTTTACCTACGTTGGAACCGCACGATATGGCAGGCTATCTTGACGTTGCGCCGTTCGACAAGGGCGAGAACGTCAGAAGAGATATTTGCCTTACTTTGGAGAGAATGGGTATCAAGCCTATAAGTTCTCACCATGAGAGAGGACCGGGGCAGAACGAAATATGCTTTAAGGTCAACGACGCGCTTATGGCGGCAGACGACTTATTGACGTTTAAGACGGTGGTCAAAGCCGTAGCCAATATGAACGGACTTCACGCGTCCTTTATGCCCAAGCCTCTAAAGAACGAGATAGGAAGCGGACTGCATATAAATTTGTCGCTCATCAAAGACGGCGACAACTTGTTTGCGCCTACGCGTTTGTCAGGTTCAAAGGAAGCCGAGAGTTTTGTCGCAGGTATACTTGCTAAGGCAAAGGAGATGGCGCTATTCCTCAATCCGACAGTTAATTCATATGAGAGATTGGAAAACAATGAGGAGATAGAGGCGTACAATCAAATTGCTTGGTCTTATCTCAACGGACGTCAACTTATAAGGATAATGAAAGACGGACTTGCCAAGATGCAACTTCGCTCTGCCGACCCCTCTTGCAATCCCTATATTGCGTACGCATTGTTGCTCTTTGCAGGCGCGGAGGGAATAGAGAAAGGACTTAAGCTCCCAAAAGAGTTGGATATGAAAGACGTTGACAGCGTAGAGAGTTTGCCTGAAGATTTGACGAGCGCAATTCAACTTGCTAAGAACAGCGAGTTTATCTCAAAATATATCCCGCGCAAGACCTTGGACAAGTTCTTCGAGTACAAGGAAAACGAGTATAAGAACTATTCGCTGTCTAAGGATAAAGATGCGTTTGTGGTAAGGACGTATTTCAACAAGATATAGCGTGTGAGCGTGTATATCGGCGCAGAGTGAAAAAGTGCAGGTAAATGTAAGTGGAGATAGCGTGTGGCAAGCGTATTGATAGTATCTACAGCGGAATATATCAGTAAGTTTTCGGCAATGCTGAGTGAAGCCGGTTTTGACGAAGTCTACCAAGCGCACTCAGGCGTTGAGGCTAGGCATCTGATAGTCGAAAGGCAATACGCGCTGATGATTATCAACGCTCCGCTCGCAGACGAGTTTGGGTACGACCTTGCAATATACGCGGTGGAAAATACTACTATGAGCGTACTTTTGTTGACGCGAGCAGACGTGTGCGACGCGGTGGAAAACAAAGTCGAGGACTACGGAGTTGTGGTGATGTCCAAGCCGGTGACAAGCGAAGGAATGTTTAAGACGCTAAAAGCCATGTATGCCAACCACAACAGAATAAATTCAATTATCAAAAGCAATCGCAGATTGCAGGACAAGATAGAGGAACTCAAACTCGTGGACAGAGCAAAATGCCTGCTGATAGCGCATGAGGGTATGAGCGAAGAGCAGGCGCATAGGTACATCGAAACAACCGCCATGGATATGAGGGTATCCAAAAAACAAATAGCAGAAAAAATAATATCAATTAAACAATACGATTAAGAAAAAGAGGTAGAAATGAAAAAGGTTTATCTGATTCTCGAAAACGGTAAGGTCTTTGAAGGCGAGTCGATAGGAGTCGAAGGCGAAGTAATCGGCGAAGTAGTCTTTACCACGGCAATGACGGGTTATTTGGAAACGTTGACCGACCCAAGTTATTACGGTCAAATAGTTTGCCAAACTTTCCCGCTGATAGGTAATTACGGCGTGATTGAAGAGGACTTTGAATCAAATGCAAGTTTTGTCAAAGGATATATCGTAAGAGATATATGCGATGCTCCGTCAAATTTCCGTTCTCAAGGCAAACTCGACGATATGCTCAAGAAGCTCGGCGTAATAGGTATTTGCGGAATAGACACGAGAGAACTTACCAAGATAGTAAGAGAAAGCGGCGTTATGAACGGCATTATCACAGATAAGCCTACGCTTGACGCAAATAAGAAAAAAGCGCTTGACGAATACGTAATCAAAGACGCAGTCAAGAGCGTATCATGCAAAGAAAAGAGAGTAGTGTGCAAAGTAGAAAAGCCTACCAAAAGAGTAGCGCTGCTTGACTACGGTATCAAGAGAAATATCATTGAGAAATTGGCTAGAAGAGGCTGCGAGGTGACTGTATTCCCACACGATACTACCGCCAAAGAGATAATAGATTTCAAGCCGGACGGCATAATGCTTTCCAACGGTCCGGGTAACCCTGAAGAAAACGTATTTGAGATTGAACAAATCAATAAGCTCGTCAAGAGCGGTATTCCTATGTTCGGTATATGCATAGGTCACCAGTTGCTTGCGCTTTCGCAAGGCGGAAAGACGTACAAGCTCAAGTACGGTCACAGAGGCGGAAATCAACCTGTAAAGGATTTGGCTACGGGAAGAGTATACGTATCCACGCAAAATCACGGTTACGCAGTAGACAATAATTCAATACCGCAAAATGCCGAAGTTACTTTCGTCAACGTCAACGACGGCACTTGCGAGGGTATCAATTACAAAAGTTCAAACGTATTTTCTGTTCAATTTCACCCAGAGGCTTGCGCAGGACCGCTTGACACCGGATATTTGTTTGACAGATTTATGGAGAATATGGAGGGAAGAAAGTAATGCCACTCAACAGTAAATTGCAAAAAGTAATGGTAATAGGTTCAGGACCTATCGTAATAGGACAGGCGGCAGAGTTTGACTATGCAGGCACGCAGGCTTGTCGCGCGCTTAAAGAAGCGGGACTTGAAGTCGTGCTTGTCAATTCCAATCCTGCTACGATAATGACGGACAACGCTATCGCAGACAGAATCTATATCGAGCCGCTGACTCTCACGACCGTCAAGAGAATAATTGAAAAAGAAAGACCCGATTCGCTCTTGTCTACGCTAGGCGGTCAGACAGGTTTGACGCTTAGTATGCAACTTGCAAAAGAAGGCTTCCTCGATAAGATGGGAGTTACGCTTCTAGGCGCAAGAGTAGATACTATCGACAAAGCCGAAGACAGACAGATGTTCAAGGATACGCTTGCCGAGATAAACGAGCCGACCATTCCGTCTGAAGTCGTCAACGATATGAAAAACGCCGTTCGCGTAGCCGATGAGATAGGCTTGCCGGTAATCATAAGACCTGCGTTCACGCTTGGCGGTAGCGGTGGCGGTATCGCGTATACTCAAGACGAATTTTTGGAGATAGCGGAAAACGGTTTGCGTACTTCTCCTATACACCAAATTCTCGTTGAGAAATGTATCAGCGGTTGGAAAGAGATTGAATTTGAAGTCATAAGAGATAGCAAGGGCAATGCAATCACCGTATGTAGTATGGAGAACTTTGACCCTGTAGGCGTACACACGGGCGACAGCATAGTTATCGCTCCTGCCGTTACGCTTGCGGATAAGGAATACCAAATGCTCAGAAGCGCCGCTTTGAAAATAGTCGAAGCGCTCAAAGTCGAGGGCGGTTGCAACTGTCAGTTTGCTCTCGATCCCAATTCTTTTGAGTATGCGGTAATTGAAGTAAATCCGCGTGTCAGCAGAAGTTCGGCTTTGGCTTCAAAGGCTACGGGCTATCCTATAGCAAAGGTTGCCACCAAGATTGCAATCGGATATACTTTGGACGAAATTCAAAACGCCGTTACGGGCAATACTTTCGCATGCTTTGAGCCGTCTATAGACTACGTTGTCGTCAAATTCCCCAAATGGCCGTTCGACAAGTTCTTCTACGCAAGCCGTAAACTCGGTACGCAAATGAAGGCCACGGGCGAAGTAATGGCAATAGGCGTAACCTTTGAACAGGCTATTATGAAAGCAGTCAGAGGCGCTGAAATATCCCACAATACTCTCAACGATAAGAAGTTTGAGAAGTATTCCGATGAGAAGTTGCATGAAAAGCTCTACGACGTGGACGATGAGAGAATATTCGTAATCTACGAGGCTTTGAAGAGAGGCGTAAGCGTAGACGAGATATTCGATATTACCAAGATAGACAGATGGTTCTTGTATAAGTTGCAAAAACTTATCGTTATGCAAAACGAGTTGAAGAGCGAGAAACTTACCGATGAGTTGTATCTCAAGGCTAAGAAAATGGGCTTTTTGGACAGCACTATCGAAGAGTTCTCCAATCAGAAAATCAAGAACGTGAGATACGCGTCGTACAAAATGGTTGACACTTGCGCCGCAGAGTTCGCCGCAATGACGCCGTACTTCTATTCGACTTTCGACGATGAAAACGAAGCAAGAGAATTTATCGACAATAAAAAGAGCGATAAGAAAAAGGTTATCGTATTCGGTTCGGGTCCTATCCGTATCGGTCAAGGTATCGAGTTTGACTACGCCTCGGTACACTGCGTATGGGCGCTAAAGCGCAAGGGCTACGAAGTGGTAATCGTAAATAACAATCCCGAGACGGTATCTACCGACTTTGACACGGCAGACAGACTTTACTTTGAGCCGTTGACAAATGAAGACGTAATGTCCATTATCAAGACAGAACAACCTTACGGCGTAGTCGTAGCTTTCGGCGGACAGACGGCAATCAAGTTGACGAAAATGCTCAAAGAGCAAAATATAAAGATTTTGGGTACGCAAGCGGAATATATCGATATGGCGGAGGACAGAGAGAAATTTGACGAACTCCTCGAAAAGCTAAATATCAAGCGTCCGCAAGGCTATACCGTTATGACAAAGGAAGAGGCGCTTAAAGTTGCGGGCGAGATTGGTTATCCGACGCTTTTAAGACCGTCATACGTACTTGGCGGACAGAATATGACGGTATGTCACTCCGACGCAGACGTAATAGAATACATGGACGTAATTCTTTCGCAAAAGATTGAGAATCCTGTGCTTATCGACAAGTATCTCATGGGTATCGAGATAGAAGTAGACGCTATTTGCGACGGCGAAGAGATTTTAATTCCCGGCGTAATGCAACACGTTGAAAGAACGGGTATTCACTCAGGCGACTCTATCGCAGTATATCCGTCTTGGAACATAGGCGATGAGATGCTTGCGAGAATAGAAGAGTGTTCTAAACTTCTTGCAGTCAATCTGCACACTATCGGTCTTGTAAATATACAATACCTTATTTATAAGAACGAACTTTACGTAATTGAAGTCAATCCGAGAAGCTCGCGTACGATACCGTATATCAGTAAGGTTACGGGCGTACCGATGGTAGACCTTGCTACGAGAGCAATCTTAGGAGAGAAACTTGCGGATATGGGCTTCGGCACCGGTATTTATCCAAATTCGCCGTACGTTGCGGTAAAAGTTCCGGTATTCTCATTTGAGAAACTCACCAACGTTGATACCCAACTCGGACCTGAGATGAAGTCTACAGGCGAAGTACTGGGCATAGCTACTACGCTTGAAGAAGCGCTATACAAGGGACTTGTTGCGGCAAATTACAAGATGAAGAAAAAGGGCGGTATATTTATCTCCGTCCGCAACCAAGACAAGGACGAGATTGGCGAGATAGGTCAAAAGTTCGAAGAACTCGGATACACGCTTTATTCTACTCACGGTACGGCAGAAGTGTTGCGTAACATGGGCTTGGACGTAATCGGAGTAAATAAGATACACGAAAATTCTAAAGACAATACGCTTACACTGATAGAGTCGGGTAAGATTGACTATATCATATCCACGTCCTCAAAGGGCAAGTTGCCTACGAGAGATAGCGTTAAGATAAGAAGAAAAGCAGTAGAGAGAGCTATTCCTTGCTTGACTTCTATCGATACGGCAAACGCCGTGGTAAATTCGCTTATGAGTAGATACTCGCAATACAACACCGAACTTATCGACATCAACAGATTGAGAGAGGGCAGATCTATTCGCAAGTTTACCAAGATGCAAGGCACGGGCAACGACTACGTGTACTTCAACTGCATCGGCAATCCAATCGTCAATCCGGAGGGCTTAGCCGTTAGACTTTCCGACAGACACTTCGGCGTGGGCGCAGACGGTATAATACTCATTTGCGACAGCGCGGTTGCAGACGTCAAGATGAGAATGTTCAACGCAGACGGAAGCGAAGGTAAGATGTGCGGTAACGGTATACGTTGCGTAGCTAAGTATTGCTACGACAATGCTATCGTACACAAAAAGCAGATGACAATCGAAACCTTGAGCGGTATTAAGAACGTTGACGTACATACGCAAAACGGCGAGGCAAAACTTATTACCGTAGATATGGGCAAGGCTGAACTTGCTCCTGCAAATATACCTGTCAAATTAGACGGCGAAAGCGTAATCAACAAGAGCGTAAACGTAGGCGGGAACGATTATTCAATCACTTGCGTATCAATGGGCAATCCGCACTGCGTAGTATTTGTCAAGAACGTGGAAAATCTCAATCTTGCAAACATAGGCAAAGCATTTGAAGAAAGTCCGTTGTTCCCTGACGGCGTCAACGTAGAATTTGTCAAAGTCATTGACAAGCGTACGCTTAAGATGAGAGTTTGGGAGAGAGGTAGCGGAGAAACTTGGGCATGCGGAACAGGCGCTTGCGCAGTTGCGGTCGCGTCGGTACTCAACGGATATTGCAGTAAAGACGAAGAAATCAGCGTCAAACTTCTCGGCGGGGACTTAACAGTCAAGTACGCAGAGGACGGCAGAGTTTACATGACCGGCGGCGCTGTTAAAGTATACGATGGAGAGGTGGAAGTATGACAAAGTACATTTTCGTGACGGGCGGTGTTGTATCCGGACTAGGCAAGGGCATCACTATGGCTT
>CAJTPC010000035.1 GCA_910578245.1 uncultured Christensenella sp.
TAATCATTTATTATGAATATAAACGAATATCTTTCAAGGGGATAACCATGAAAAGCAAAAAACTCTTAATTGTAACGTTGATTGCGCTCATTGCCTTGGTGGCATTGGTAGGGTGCGATAGCAACAAAGTTGATTACGACACAGAAATTGTTGGCAACGGCGGATTTGAAAATTACACTTCGCAAGACGCTATCGCCGACAACTGGACTATCAATCCAGGAACTACGGTAAATTGGATTCGCAACGTTTCTCAATCTAGCGAATACGATTCTTCGCTCGGCAAGAGATATTTGCGTTTTAACCTTTCGACGTCGGGTTTTTATTATATTTCACAGAAAGTCAAATTGGAAAAGAACGCCATTTATAAGATTACGGCGTACGTCAAGGTTGATTCCGTCAACGGTTCGGCAGGCGTATTTATCAACGGAGCTGTGGATACGGTCGGTATATTGGTGAGCGAAGCCACTGAAGGCTGGAAAGAATACACCGAATACTTCACGTCGGCGGTTAAGGGAGAAGTAGAACTCATCGTATCTCTCGGCAGAGATGGTTATAGCAGTTCGGGTGACGTGTCTTTCGACAATATATCGCTTCAAAAAGTTGAAGACGCTCCGGATGACGCGGAAGTGGCTATCCTACGTATGAAAGAAGGCTATGATATGGCAGACGGAGGCTCGATTGCTTTCGTAGTACTCTTTACGCTTATTTCGGCCGGAATACTCGTGGGAATGTTCTTTATGATCAAAAGTATACTTCAAAATAAAGTCGGTATGCGTCCCAACGACGGCGTTACGGGCGGGGACAAGTTCCTCAATACAATGACCGGCAATACTGCAAGATTTATCTACGTGCTACTCACGGCGTTCGTTGTCAGATTTATTACGGTGCTTGCGTCGGCTGAAGGCAATGCGGTTATCGATGAAATGGTTAACCTTGCAAAGGGAGTTGCGGATAAAGGCTTTTTGTCCTATTATGACAATTACGTCTACCAACCGCAAGGCGTAGTTTGGCTAATGGGAATATTCGGTTTTCTCGGCAAGGCTCTTAATATGGAGAACGTAGGCTATTCTATCATGGTAAGAATGCCTATGATGATTGCAGATTTGACGATATGTTATATGATTTTCTCTTGCGCGGCAAAATACCAAAACGAGAGAATGGCAACTACTTACGGATTTATATACGCAATTTTGCCGGTGTTCTTTATCTTCGGCAGTTTGTACGGCTCCGTTCAATCTATCGCGATTGCTTTCTTGGTGGCAATGGCGCTTGCGATGCTCCAAAAGAAATACGTATCGACTGGTATATTCTATACTTTGGCGCTGTTCTTTAGCAATTACGCTCTAATACTTTTGCCGGTTATACTTTTGTATCAAATATACGCGCTTGTTACGGATAAGTCGTCAATTGTAAAGACAGCTGTAACTATGGCGGGTTGCTTTGTTGCATTCTATTTGATTTCGCTTCCGCTTTGTTGGAATCAAGTTGCAAAGGGCGACGTATTCTGCGTATTCTCCAAGATGTATCAATTCTTCAATACGGCTAATCCAAAACTTTCCAACAATGCGTTCAACTTGTATTCGATATTCGCTTCCGGCGGTAAGATAAGACCTGATAGTCTATTCCTCGATATGTGTAATTGGCTCTTTGTAATTGCTATGAGCGCATACGTAGTTTATCACTATATCAGAACTGCAAACAGACTTGATTTAGTATTGCTTTCGGGCGTTATGCTTATTGCATATTCGGTTATCGGCGCTCAAGGAAATATCGATACGTTGCCTATGGGATTGGCGCTAATACTCATATATCTAATTATCACTCCGGATATCAGACTGTATATCGGCGTAGGCGCGCTTGCGACTTTGTCATTCCTCAATATAGCGCAATTATTCTCAAGAAGCGGCTTTATCAGCGGGGTAGACAACGCAACGCTTCTTGACTTTGAAAGCAAGGACGCTTTCATGATAATATTCAGTATAATAACACTTCTTGCGACGTTCTATTTGCTGTACGTGGCTGTCGATATGACTTTAGCCTCCAATGTGTTACTCATTGAAAAAGAAAAAGATATCTCTGACGAAATACAGGAAGAAGCAAAAGCAGAGAATGTCGCTAAAGTAAAATCTAATACAAAGAAGAAATCTAAAAAGGCAAGATAAGAAATATGCTGGCCAAGACTAAGAGTTACGCCCTCAACGGAGTAGAGGGATACGAAGTTGCGATAGAAGTAGACCTAAATGCAGGATTGCCGGCTTACGACACAGTAGGCTTGGCAGATACTGCTATCAAAGAGTCTAAAGAAAGGGTGAGGTCTGCTATAAAGAACAGTCTTTTGACCTATCCGATACGTAAGATTACTATCAATCTTGCGCCGGCGGATACTAAGAAAGAAGGCTCGCACTTTGACTTAGCGATAGCTCTTGGTATACTCATTGCCAACGAAGAGATTGAAAGTAATACGTACAAAGACTATATAATTCTCGGAGAGTTGTCTTTAGACGGGTCGATAAATTCTATTAGAGGCGTTCTGCCACTTATAATCTCGGCTATTCAAAACGGACATAAAAAGTTTATTTTGCCGGCAAAGAATGCAAAAGAAGCAAGTTATATTTCGGGAATTGAGGTTTACGCTTTTGACAAACTTGCCGAGGTTGTGGACTTTTTGACAGGCAAGAGCGAGGGCAAGCCGTTAGAAACCAGCGAGTTCGTAGCTATATCCAAGGCGAATAAATACAACGTTGACTTTTCCGAAGTCAAGGGACAGCTCGTAGCTAAGCGAGCTTTGGAAATAGCCGTTGCGGGCGGTCACAACGTGCTTATGATAGGACCTCCCGGCGCAGGAAAGACTATGATGGCAAAGTGCGTGCCTACTATTATGCCCGATATGACTTTCGAAGAGGCAATAGAAGTGACGAAGATACATTCCGTTGCCGGAATATTGGACAACAGCGTGGGCATAGTAGTCAGCAGACCTTTTCGCACTCCTCATCATACGGCAACTGTTCCGGCTCTTATGGGCGGCGGTACTAACGCTCGCCCCGGTGAGATCAGCCTTGCGCACAACGGAGTGCTTTTCTTGGACGAAATGCCGGAGTATCAACGTCGCACTCTCGAAACGCTCAGACAGCCGCTTGAAGACGGAGTAGCTGTGGTATCGAGATCGAAACGTACGCTGGAGTATCCCGCAAGATTTATGTTGGTCGCAAGTATGAATCCATGTCCTTGCGGTAATCTCGGTTCAAAGACTCAAGAGTGCAAATGTACGCCATCGGAAATACATAGATATATATCCAAATTATCCGGACCGTTACTTGACAGAATAGATTTGCAAATCGAAGTAGACGGCATTACTTATGAAGACTTCCGCAGTAGCGTTCCCAACGAGAGTAGCGCTACCGTCAAGGAGAGGGTAGAAAAGGCAAGGACAATTCAAAGAGCAAGGTACGCGGGTACTAAGACCAAGACAAACGATGAGATGACCAACGCACAAGTCAAGAAATATTGCGCCCTTGACAATGTCGGCGAAGCGTTGTTGAAGAATGCTTTTACCAAGCTCAATATGACTGCAAGAGCAAGCACCAGAGTATTGAAAGTCGCAAGGACGATTGCAGACTTGGACGGCTCTATTGACGTCTTGTCTAAGCACGTGGCGGAAGCGATTCAATACCGTTCTTTGGATAGGAAGTATTGGGATTGAGAGGGAATATGACGTACACCGATGATCAAAAGGCATTGATAATGCTCTCGACAGTAGAGTGGTATAGCGTAAGGAAAAAACGCTTTGAGAGCGTAGACAAGCCAAGCGAGTTGTACAATGATTATACCGTTGCAGATAATATGATTGCCAAAATGGAAAAAGCCGGAATAAAGGTAATTACTATAGTTGACGAGGATTATCCCAATTCGCTAAAAGAGATATTCGATCCGCCGTACACTCTTTACTATCAAGGCGATAAGAATTTGTTATACAGCAAAGACTTACTTGCAATCGTAGGTTCAAGAAGAGTAAGTACGTACGGCAGGAACGTAATGCAAAACTTTGCGCCGGAATTTGTCAAGGCGGGATTGAAGATAATCAGCGGACTTGCGAGAGGAGTAGACAGCATAGGACATAGAATAAGTCTTGAGAACAATTCGCCTACGGTGGCGGTCGTAGCAAACGGACTTGACATATGTTACCCATCGGAAAATTCGGATATGCAAATGCAAATTGCCAAGACTGGACTTGTCGTAAGCGAATATCCAATGGGCAGTAAGCCTTTGCAATATCACTTTCCCGAGCGCAACCGAATTATCAGCGCGTTGTCGCAAGCCGTGTTTATACCCGAAGCGGGAGAAAAGAGCGGTTCGCTTATCACTGCAGACTATGCGATTGAGCAAGGTAAAGAGTTATTTGTAGTCCCGGGCAATATTTTCTCACCTATGAGCGCAGGTTGCAACAAAAAGATAAAAGAGTTGCAAGCAGTGATTACTCTTTCGCCCGACGATGTAATATCTGCGTTGGGTAAGACGTCTAAAAAATGCGTTAAAGAGGTCGTTCAACTTGACTTTACTGCTCAAGCGATAGTAGACTTACTCAAAGACGAAGCGCTTCACTTTGACGAAATCCTGCAAAAGTCAGAGTTGGGCGTAGGCGAACTGTCAAGCGTACTTTCTCAATTGGAGATATTAGGAATAATAAGGAAGATGCAGGGAAATTATTTTGAAATCATACCTCAGCTTTAATAAAAGGAGTGGAGATGAAACTTATAATCGTAGAGTCGCCTCATAAGGCGAAAACAATTTCAAAGTACTTGGGTAGCGGTTACCACGTGGTAGCTTCCAAGGGTCACGTCAGCGACTTGCCTCAAAAGACAATGGGCATTGACGTCAACAACAATTTTAAGCCGGAATATATAGTCAGCCCCGACAAGCAGGCGACTATAGATATGATAAAAAAAGAGATTGAGAAATGCGATACCGTTTATCTCGCAGCCGACCCCGATAGAGAGGGAGAGGCAATTTCTTGGCACCTTGCCAACGTGTGCGACATCACGGATAAGAACGTGAGAATCGTATTCAACGAAATTTCTAAAAAAGCAGTATTAAAGGCTTTGGATAATCCCAGAGAAATCAATATGGGACTTGTAGACGCTCAGCAAGCAAGAAGAGTTCTTGATAGATTGATGGGATACGAGCTTTCTCCTATTTTATCACGTCAGATTAAGAGCGGTCTATCGGCAGGCAGAGTTCAGTCTGTCGCGCTCAAAATGGTAGTCGACAGAGAAAGAGAGATTAGGAATTTCAAACCTCAGGAGTATTGGAATATCAACGCTCAACTCGTCAAAGATAAGACGGCAGTCGGAGATAAGAAAAAGAATTCATTTAAGTGCGAATTCGTAGATATTGACAATAAAAAGGTTAAGGTCACTTGTAAAGAGCAAGCCGATGAAGTTATCGGCGGAAGCAAGACGGGCAAGTGGGTAGTAGACGGAGTCAAGAGGGCGTCCTCTTTCTCCAAGCCTGCTCCGCCGTTCACCACCTCGACTATGCAACAAGACGCGATTTCCAAGTTGGGATTTAGCGCGTCTATGGTTACGCAGATTGCCCAAAGGCTATATGAGGGCGTTGAGATAGAGGGCGAAGGTCACGTTGCGCTCGTCACATATATCCGTTCTGACAGCGTGAGAGTATCTGCCGAGGCTCAAAGAGAAGCGCTTGACTTTATTGCGCAAAATTACGGAAGCGACTATTGTCCTAAAAAGCCCAACGTGTACGCTACAGGCGCAGGAGCGCAAGACGCGCACGAAGCAATCAGACCTATTACGCTTTCCCGTACGCCGGAGTCGCTTAAGGATAAGCTCGCGCGTAACGATTATAAATTATACAAATTAATATACGATAGATTTGTCGCGTCGCAAATGGCTAATGCCGAATACGACACCTTGACCGTGCATATCGTATCTCAAAGCGATAAGAAGTACGGATATACTCTCAAGGGTAGAGTCTGCGTATTCAAAGGCTTTACGCAAGCGTACCAAAGCAATACCGAGAAAGAGGAGAATAGCAAGGAATTGCCAAATCTCAACGAGGGCGAGGAGCTTACTCTCAAAGATATTGCAGGCGAGCAAAAATTTACCAAGCCTCCGCAAAGATATACCGACGGTTCTTTTATTAAGGCTATGGAAGAAAACGGAATTGGCAGACCGTCTACATTTGAAAAGACTATTACCGTGCTTTACAAGCGTACTTATATCGAGAAGGAAGGCAAGTTTATGAAGCCTACCGAGCTTGGCGAAATAGTAGTTGACCAACTTGTCAAGGACTTTTCCGATATAATGGATACGCAATTCACCGCGGATATGGAGAAAAATCTCGACAAGATAGAAGAGGGCAACATCAAGTGGTATGAGGTAATTGCCGACTTCTACGGCGGTTTCCACAATAAGGTGCTTGAAGTCAGACACCAAGGAAGCAAGGTCAAGCCTAAGGCAGAAGAGTCTGACGTAATTTGCGACAAGTGCGGAGCGAGAATGATAATCAGGGATTCTAAGTACGGCAAGTTCTTAGCATGTCCCAACTTCCCTAAGTGTCGCAATACCAAGTCGCTTTCAGAGCCTGTTGCGAAGTGTCCGCAGTGCGGAGGCGACGTATACAAGAAGATATCCAAGAAAGGCGCTACTTTCTTCTCTTGCAACAATTATCCTACTTGCAAGTTTATATCATGGGATTTACCTGCGCCGTATCTGTGTCCTGATTGCAAGAGCAATATGAAAGCGGTGATAGGTAAGAGCGGAGTGAGATATATCTGTACTAATAAAGAGTGCGGACATAGCGAGAGTATAGAAGAGAGCAATGTGCCTCAAGTAATATTGAAGAACAAGGAAAATCAAAAGTCATGAAAGTCAACGTAATAGGCGGAGGCTTGGCAGGGTGCGAGTGCGCGTATCAACTTCTAAAAAGAGGTTTTGAAGTGGATATGTTTGAGATGAGAGGAGTCAAAAACACTCCTTGTCACTCGACGGATAGCTTAGCGGAATTGGTGTGTTCTAATTCCTTAAAGGCGCAAAGCCTAGACAATGCGTCGGGACTTTTGAAGTACGAACTTGCAAGACTTGACAGTTTGTTATTGAAATGCGCTTACTCCAGCGACGTTCCTGCGGGCGGAGCCTTAGCAGTGGACAGAGTGAAGTTGAGCGAGAGCGTTGAGAGAGTTCTGCATAGTTATGACGGCTTTAGGTTGATAAGGCAAGAAGTCGAGAGCGTAGACGATTCCATTCCTACGGTGATTGCGACAGGTCCGTTGACGTCGGATAGAATGTCTAGGTGGATACAGGACTTTTTAGGCGGAGAATACCTCAACTTCTACGACGCCGTGGCGCCGATAATCGACGGAGAAAGTATTGATTATGACAAGGCTTTTTTTGGAGCAAGATACGGCAAGGGCGGTGACGATTATCTCAACTGCGCTATGGATAAGCAAGAATACTTGCGTTTTTACGAAGAACTTATTCATGCGCAAAGAGCAAAGCTCAAAGACTTTGAATTTGAGGTATTTGAGAGATGTATGCCAATAGAGGTCATGGCTTCAAGAGGGGTGGATACCATGAGGTACGGTCCTTTGCGACCGGTCGGCATACGCAATCCGCATAGCGAGGAAAGACCTTACGCTGTGGTACAGCTTCGCAAGGAAGACGGCGAGGGAAACGCTTACAATATAGTAGGTTTTCAGACAAATCTCAAATTCGGCGAGCAAAAGAGAGTTTTCTCTATGATTCCGGGGCTTGAGAACGCCGAGTTTTTGAGATACGGAGTAATGCACGCAAATACCTTTATCAACGCGCCGAAAGTTTTGGACAGCGCATTTGGCGTAAAGAACAAGCCGTTGCTTTTTTTCGCGGGACAGTTGACTGGCGTTGAGGGGTATATGGAGAGCGTAGCAAGCGGACTGACGGCAGGCGTTAATCTAGCAAGACGTCTTAATTGCAAAGAAGATATGATTATGCCTGCGACAAGCGTTATGGGAAGATTGCAAAGACATATTTCTATGCCTAGCGAAGATTATCAACCTATGAATGCCAACTTCGGGATATTGCCCATATTGGAAGATGCTCCGAGGGACAAAAAGAAAAGAAAATACAAATATTCTCTGCGCGCTATCGGCGACGTTGAGAGTTATCTCAAAACAATAAAGGAGTAAATTATGGAAATGATGGGGACTACCATTTGCGCGGTAAGACGCAATGGCAAAATCGCAATAGCAGGCGACGGACAAATCACTATGGGACAGAGCGTCATACTCAAGGGTACGGCGAAAAAGGTCAAGAGAATATTCGACGATAAGGTAGTTATAGGTTTTGCAGGAAGCGTATCCGACGCAATATCTCTCAGCGAAAAGTTTGAGAAAATGTTGCAAAAGTACAGCGGTAATCTTATGCGTAGCGCAGTAGAGCTTGCAGAACTTTGGAGAGATGATAAACTTCCGAGAAAGTTGGAAGCTATGATGCTTGTTGCTGACAAGGAAAATTTACTTATTGTGTCGGGTAGCGGAGAAGTTATCGATCCCGATGGCGACGCTTGCGCAATAGGTTCTGGCGGCAACTACGCTTTGGCAGCTGCAAGAGCAATGGTAAAAGAAACAGAGCTTTCGGCAAAGGAGATTGCCTACAAGGCGCTCGTTATTGCCAGCGAACTTTGCGTATTCACCAACAACAATATAATCGTAGAGGAGGTGTAGTATGAATGATTTTACGCCAAAACAGATAGTAGCCGAGCTTGACAGATATATTATCGGTCAGAGTAGCGCAAAAAAGGCGGTAGCGGTCGCTCTTCGCAACAGATATAGAAGAAGCAGATTGCCTCAAGAATTGAGAGAAGAAATTTCGCCGAAAAATATAATTATGCAAGGACCTACCGGCGTGGGTAAGACGGAGATTGCAAGACGACTTGCAAGACTTGTCAAAGCTCCGTTTATAAAAGTAGAGGCTACTAAGTTTACCGAAGTAGGTTACGTTGGCAGAGACGTGGAGTCTATGGTGCGCGACCTTGTCGAAGCGTCTATAAGAATGGTGACGGAAGAGAAGTCAAAGGAAGTCGAACTCCGCGCAAGAGAAAGAGCGGAAGAGAAGTTAGTGCCTGCTATTACCAAGAAGAGAAAAGAAGCCTATCCCGATTTGACGGACGGACAAATGAAAGGATATATTTTGCAAGAGTTGCGCGAAGGCAAAGTAGACGACCTTGTAATCACTATTGACTTGCCTGTCAAGCCCAAACAACAGACTATCAGCAATAATAGCGATATGGAGATAAATATCAACGAGCTATTTGGCTCTATGATTGGCGGGGGTAAGACAAAGTCTAAGACCGTAACAGTGAAAGAGGCTTTGAAGATACTCATTGAAATGGAGGAGGAAAAGCTCATTGACCCCGACAATGTCAACGCAGAAGCTATCGCAAGAGCGGAAAACGAGGGTATTATCTTTATAGACGAGATAGATAAGATAGCAAGCAAGGCGAGCGGAAACAGTGGCGGACACGACGTATCTAGAGAGGGCGTGCAGAGAGATATATTGCCAATCGTTGAGGGATGCACCGTCAATACCAAGTACGGGCAAATCAAGACCGACCATATTCTTTTCATTGCCGCTGGCGCTTTTCATATTGCAAGCGTGTCTGATTTGATACCTGAACTTCAAGGCAGATTTCCGATATCGGTCAAACTCGATAGTTTGAACGAAAAGGATTTTGAAGAGATATTGACTAAGCCTGACAATGCTATATTGATGCAATACACAGCGCTGCTAGGCGTGGACAACGTCAAACTAAAATTTACCGGCGACTCAATCAAAGAGCTTGCCAAGATTTGCGCGATAGAAAACGAAAACAAAGAAGATATAGGCGCAAGACGACTTCACACAATGATGGAGAGTTTGCTTGAAGATATATCCTACGAGGCTTGCGATACGCAAGAACCTACCGAGGTAATTATTGACAAGGCTTTTGTAGACAAGCACTTTGAGAGCGTAATCAAAAAACTTAATCTCAACAAGTATATACTGTGATTGCGGGAAAGCAAATAAGAGATAAGAAATAAAAGATAAGAGATAAGAGATTTTGATAAAATATCCGTCGAAATATCTTAAAATTAAAATAGAATTAAGCAAAGAGGCAGAGAAATGATAAGCATACCCAAGGGAACTAAAGACGTATTGCCAAGCGAGAGTTACAAGTGGCACTATATTGAGAATACCGTGCGCGAAGTAGCAAGACTGTTTGGCGCTAATGAAGTGCGTACTCCTACTTTTGAACACACGGAGTTATTTTTGCGCGGTGTAGGCGATACGACGGATATTGTCAATAAAGAGATGTACACCTTTGAGGATAAGGGCAACAGAAGTATTACTCTTAAGCCCGAAGGAACGGCAGGCGTGGCGAGAGCGTATATAGAAAATTCGCTTTTCAATGCTCCGCAACCTACCAAGATGTATTATATCACTCCCGTATTCAGATACGAAAGACCGCAAGCCGGCAGATTGAGAGAACACCACCAATTCGGCGTAGAGTTCTACGGATCTTATTCGCCGCAAGCAGACGTCGAAGTTATGTCGCTTGCCAAGAGTATTTTTGCAAAGTTAGGCGTCAAGGACTTGCAACTCAATATAAATTCCATAGGTTGCAAAAGCTGTCGCAAGGACTACAATAAAGCGTTGAGAGAATACTTCTCGTCTAAGATTGACGGTATGTGCGCTACTTGCAAAGAACGCCTTGACAAAAATCCGTTGAGAATACTCGACTGCAAAGAAGAGAAGTGCAAAGCTATAGTCAAAGACGCTCCAAGCACAATAGACTATCTATGCGAAGATTGCAAGTCGCACCACGAGAGCGTGCGCAAGGGACTTACTTCAATAGGTTTAGAGTATACCGTCAATCCGAGAATAGTCAGAGGACTTGACTATTATACCCGCACTGTGTTCGAGTTTATCTCGACAGGTATAGGCGCGCAAGGTACGGTATGCGGTGGCGGAAGATACAACGACCTCGTAGAGCAAGTAGGCGGAAAGCCTACGCCGGCGGTTGGTTTCGGTATGGGTATCGAGCGACTTATTATGGTACTTGAAAGCCTAGGTCTTCCTATTGGCGAACCGTATGCGCCGACAGTATATATTGCTCCCATGTGCGATAAAGCCAGAGATGTTGCATTGACAATCGCCAATGATTTGAGAGCAAAGGGAATATCTTCAGAGTTTGACGTAATGGACAGAAGTTTTAAGGCGCAAATGAAATACGCGGACAAGTTGTCTGCCGACTTTGTCATAATTATAGGCGAGGACGAGTTGAAAGCAAATAAATTAGCCGTCAAGAATATGAAGACGGGCGAACAGGTGGAAATAAACTCTCAGAGTTTATTTGAGGTAATAAGTAAGAAGTAATAAGTAAGAGGTATTGATATTTAAGTCTATATCGTTACGTAATCAAGTAAGAAGTAATAGGTGTTGTCATTTCGAGCGCAGTCGAGAAATCTCATCCTTTTGACGTCACTCTGAGCGGAACGCAGAGAAGTCGAAGAGTCTATATCAATACACAATACTGATAAAATAAAATAATA
>CAJTPC010000036.1 GCA_910578245.1 uncultured Christensenella sp.
AAGAAAAGTATACTTTTTTTGGAAATAACAAAGACATTTTTCAAATAATAGACAAAATTAGGGTAAAATGAAACCACGCAAAAAATTGCGTGGTTTTTAATGTTGATTTTTAAGCTGTTAAGATCCGTTCGACTTCACTTCGTTCCGTTCAGGGTGACAGCAATGCAGTTGAGATTTCTCGACTTCGCTCAATGATAAACTCTGAGAGCATTGTATTTCTCTTGGCAGTATAGTTATTGATTACCATTTTTGCAGTACTTTCTTTAGAGCCTTCAATTACAACGAGCGACTTTGCTCTAGTTATTGCGGTATAGAGCAAATTCCTTGTCATTAGATAAGGGTTACCGCCATAGACTGTGATTATTACCGCAGGAAACTCCGAACCTTGCGACTTATGAATACTTATGGCGTACGCCAAAGTCAGCTCGTCAAAGTTCTCTTGCCTATAGGTGGCGATTTTGCCGTCGTCAAATTCGACTTTCATGCTTGGCGCGCTCTTGTCAATTGCAACGATATAGCCTATGTCGCCGTTGAAAATTCCGCTACCGCTCAAGCCGTCTTCGCTATACCACTCCATTTGATAGTTGTTGACGATATGAATAATCTTGTCGCCCTCGCGGAAGATATTTGCGCCGGAGCGTATCTCATTCTTGGACTTATCGGGCGGATTGAGCGCCTTCTGCATCTCTATATTGATATTCTCAACTCCCAGTACCCCCTTTTTTGTCGGACACAGCACTTGAATGTCCTTTGGCGTAATTCCTGCAAACGTGGGAAGTCTTTTGGTAGTCAATTCGATTACGTTCTTAAGCATAATCGCAGTATCGCTTTGCGAATCGAAGAAAAAGTCGCTAGACTTATTGTCTATGGTTGGAAAAATTCCGTTGTTGACTTTGTGCGCATTCTCTATAATAAGCGAATTGTCGCTTTGACGGTAAATTCTCGTGAGATAGTTGATAGGTACTGCTCCGCATGAAATTATATCCGCAAGCACGTTACCCGCGCCGACGGACGGCAACTGGTCCTTATCGCCTACGAGTATCAGTCTACCGCCTTTCTTTATAGACCTTACTAAAGCGTGAAAAACGTATTCATCGCACATACTCACTTCGTCTACTATCACAACGTCGGCTTGAAGCCTTGTATCGTCATTATAATTAAAATGCCCCTTTCCGCCCGTAAAATCAAGGTCGAGAAGTCTGTGTATCGTCTTAGCGTCCTCGCCCGTAGCCTCCGACAATCGCTTAGAAGCTCTGCCTGTGGGAGCGCAAAGCGCAACTTTCTTGCCTTGCTTTTTCAATATAGTAATAATACAGTTAATGATAGTAGTCTTACCAGTACCCGGACCGCCCGTAATGACGTTGACGCCATAGCTGACGCAATTCTTGATAGCGTTGATTTGTCCTTCGTGCAAAGTTATACCATTAGATTCTTGGTACTGATCTATATCCACGTCCACGTTAAGGTCAATAGGCTTAGCGTACTTGAGCATATCCGTCACACATTTGGCAATACCTAACTCATTCTCATAAATTTTTGTCAAAAATACGCACTCCATGTCGCCTTGATTGACAATAACTACTTTGCCTTGCACCACGTTGTCAAGAATAATGCCGTTGACAAGATAACCGTACTCGTCAAAGTCCATTCTCAAAAGATTGCATACTTCGTAGACGACTTCTCCCCTTGGCAAATAAGTATGTCCGTTGCGATTGGCGCTCTCTTGCAAGACGTGGCTTATCGCAGAGCTAATTCTAAATCTGCTGAATTGGTCAAAACCCATTTTGACGGCAATCTTGTCTGCCGTGATAAAGCCTACGCCGTCTACGTCCTCTACCATTTGATATGGGTTTTTCTCTATTATTCTCCGTGTGCCTTCGCCATATTGCTTGTAGATACGAAGCGCTAAGTTCAGACTTATCTCGTAACTTTGAAGATAAACTATCGTGGCTTGCTGTTCTTTATGGACTATATACGCCTCGTAAATCGCCATTGCTTTCTTGAGCGATACGCCTTTGACATTTGCAAGTTTGTTGGGAGCATTCTCAATCACGTCTAAAGTCGCAGTGCCGAACAAATCTACTATATTCTTTGCAGTAACCTCGCCCACACCCGCAAAAAGTCCGCTGGCAAGATATCGCATAATCGTTTCTTTGTCCTCGGGTTTTGCAATCTTGCACTCTTTGACGTTGAATTGCTCGCCGAACTTTGAATTTACGGCAAAATTGCCTTTCATCTCCAAGTATTCGCCTTCTTCAATGGGCGGAAAAATGCCTACAGCCGTTTCTAAAACTCCGTCTGCATTGACGTATAAAACGCAATAACCGTTGTCCACGTTGCGAAATACTATCTCTTCAACGTAGCCTTTGAGCGTGTCATATTGTGTGTCGTCAAAAAAGTCCATAATTGCTCCAAAAATATAGAGGGTAAAATCTACCCTCTATATTGTAATTTATTTAGTCGTTGATTGTCAATAGACTTTTGTCCTAATAACTATATCGCTTACTCGTCCAACTTCTGCGCTAATTGAGCAATAATAGGCGCTTTGTCTATCATCTCCCACCTGAAGCCTTGGTCTTCTCTGCCAAAGTGTCCGTAGTTACTCGTCTTTGCAAACTGCGGTTTTCTCAACTCAAGTTGTTCGATAATTGCGAGCGGGCGCATATCGAATACCTCTTCTACTATCTTTGCAATCTGCGCATTGGAATACTTACTTGTACCAAAGGTATTGACGTTGATTGATACGGGTTTTGCTACGCCGATAGCGTAAGCTACATCGAGCTGGCACTTATCGGCAATACCGCTTGCTACGATATTCTTGCATATGTATCTTGCCATATAGCAAGCCGACCTGTCTACCTTGGTGCTATCCTTACCCGAAAACGCTCCGCCACCGTGCGGACAGTATCCGCCGTAAGTGTCTACGATAATCTTCCTGCCGGTAAGTCCGCTGTCACCTTGAGGTCCGCCTACTACAAACCTGCCTGTCGGATTGATAAATATCTTGGTATTGCTATCAATCAAATTTGCAGGAATTACGCTGTCAATGACATACTTCTTGACGTCCTTTCTCAAAGTTTCCATATCCACGTCCTCACTGTGTTGTGTGGATACTACTATGGCTTCAATACGGTTTACTTTATCATCTACGTACTCTACAGACACTTGAGCCTTGCCGTCGGGGCGCAAATAACTCAACTCCCCGCTCTTGCGAACTTTGGTAAGTCTGTCAGTGAGTTTGTGCGACAAGTATATCGGCATTGGCATAAGCGACGGGGTTTCGTTGCAAGCGTATCCAAACATCATGCCTTGATCTCCTGCGCCTATTAGGTCGTATTTATCGCCGGTATTCTCTTTGTTTTCTACCGAACTGTCTACGCCCATTGCAATATCAGGCGATTGCCTATCAAGTCTTACTATGACTTCGCACGTATTACCGTCCAAGCCTTTGTCTTCGCTGTCGTAACCAATCTCCAACACTGCTTTGCGTACGATAGCTTCATAATCAACTTGCGCCTTTGACGTAATTTCGCCCATTACGAGTACAAAGCCCGTATTAGTACAAGTTTCGCAAGCTACACGGCTCGCAGGGTCTTTCGCAAGCAAAGCGTCTAGTATGCTGTCGGAAATTTTGTCGCACACCTTGTCGGGATGTCCTTCTGTTACGCTCTCGCTGGTAAATAATCTCTTTATCATTTTGTTCTCCTAAAAAAGTCGCTATACCGTGATAGCATAGCGACTTAGTATTCTATCTATCAAGTATACTTGCGGAATTTAGCACCTTACAAGAGGTTGCTGTGTGTTCTCAGTGTCCGTCACTCCCACACTCTTTATAGAATTTTGATATTAAGTTGTGAATTAGTCTTCGATATCGTCCTCGCCTGCAAACTTATGCTCGATATTCTCTTCAACGATATGGTTCTCTACGCCGTTGGCAGGAAGAGCTACGATATTGCGGTATCTCTTCATACCTGTACCTGCAGGGATAAGTTTACCGAGTATAACGTTTTCTTTAAGTCCGATGAGATGGTCTACCTTGTTCTTGATAGCGGCTTCCGTCAATACCTTTGCGGTTTCTTGGAATGACGCCGCCGAGAGGAACGACTCGGTAGCCAAAGCGGCTTTGGTAATACCAAGCAAAGTTCTCTTTGCGATTGCAGGTCTACCGCCCTCTTCGATAGTCTTTTCGTTTTCCGCTTCATACGCAAATATGTCTACGTATTCGCCCGGCATCATGCTGGTATCGCCTTGGTTTTCTATCTTAACCTTGCGGAGCATTTGTCTTACAACTATCTCGATATGCTTTTCGTTGATGTCAACACCTGCGCTAGCGTAAGGTATCTTGACTTCTTTAATGATATATTCCTGTACATCCTTTGCGCCCTTGGTGCGGAGCAAGTCTTGAGGATAAATGCTACCCTGCGTCAATACTTCGCCGGCTGCAACCTTTTGACCGTTCTCTACCTTGAGCTTTTGTCCGAATACCAACTTGTAGTCTTTCTTCTCGCTATCAGCCTTTGCAGGAAGGATTGTCAAGACGTGCTTCTCATTGTCGATAGACACTTCGCCTGCGATTTCGGCAACAAGCGCTTGACCCTTTGGACGTCTTGCTTCAAACAACTCTTCAACTCTAGGAAGACCGTTGGTAATATCGCCAGACAATGCTACACCGCCCGTGTGGAAGGTTCTCATCGTCAACTGCGTACCCGGCTCGCCTATTGATTGAGCCGCGATTATACCGACTGCTTCGCCAAGTTTAACCGAATTGCCCGAAGCCATATTCTTTCCGTAACACTTTGCGCAAACGCCGTGCGCCGACTTACAGTTGAGTATGCTTCTAATCTTTACCTTTCTAATACCGGCATTTGCAATAGCTTGCGCTTGTTCAGGAGAAATCATAGCGTCTTTTTCTACTATAACTTCGCCCTTATCGCCAAGAATATCCGTCATAACGTATCTGCCGTCGATTCTCTCGATAAACTCTTTGGTGTTGTCGCCCTCGAGTACGATATCCATACCTCTGGTATCTCCGCAGTCGAGTTCGTTGACGATTACGTCCTGACATACGTCTACAAGACGACGGGTCAAATAACCCGAGTCAGCCGTCTTAAGAGCCGTATCCGCCATACCTTTACGTCCGCCGTGCGAAGATATGAAGTACTCAAGTACTGACAAGCCTTCGCGGAGCGACGCCTTGATTGGCAACTCAATAGTTCTACCGGACGGGTCAGCAACAAGACCTTTCATACCGCAAAGCTGTGAAATCTGGGTCATGCTACCACGCGCTCCGGAGTTTGCCATCATCCAAATCGGGTTGAAGTCGTCAAGACCTTTCTTGAGTTCGACGTTGATGTCGGCAATGGCTTTTTGCCATACGGCAATAGTTTGCTTATATCTGTCCTCTTCTGTGAGAAGACCTTTCTTAAATTGCTTTTCGATTTTAACTACGTTCTCGTCTGCTTGAGCAATTATTTCCTTCTTCATTGGAGGCACGTGCATATCGAATACGCTGGCGGTGATTGCTCCAATCGTGGAGTACTTATAACCTTGCGCCTTTATTTTATCCAATATAATAGAAGTTTCCGTCGCGCCCTTATACTTAAAGCAAGCGTCAACTATCTTTGATAGCACCTTTTTGTCAACGGTAGTGTTGATTTCAAGGTCGAGTTTCTGCTCCGGAGTATTTCTCGGCACAAAGTGTAAATCTTGAGGTATTGCCGTATTGAAAATTATTCTACCGATAGTGGTATTCTTCAATATCTTAGAATACTTATTTCCACCAATCACCTTGGATACTCTAACGTGAATTGGAGTTTGGAGAGTGATGTGTCCGGCTTGATATGCCATCAACGCTTCTTCAGGATTTCTAAAACATCTGCGCTTATCTTCTTCCAAACCGTCTTCTCTTATCATAGTCATATAGTAAGAACCGATGACCATATCTTGCGTAGGCGAAACAACCGGCTTGCCATCGCTCAACTTGAGAATATTGTTGGTGGAAAGCATCAAGAATCTAGCCTCAGTTCTTGCCTCGATGGAGAGCGGTACGTGAACAGCCATTTGGTCGCCGTCGAAGTCGGCGTTGAACGCGCTACATACGAGCGGATGCAACTTGATTGCTCTACCCTCTACGAGTACCGGCTCAAAAGCCTGAATTGAAAGTCTGTGCAATGACGGAGCGCGGTTGAGAAGTACCGGATGATCCTTGATTACTTCTTCGAGAATATCCCATACTACGTCGTCTTGAGCTCTTTCGATTACTCTCTTTGCATTCTTGATATTTAGACAAATTCCCCTGTCTACCAGTTTCTTCATTACAAACGGCTTGAAGAGTTCTATCGCCATTTCCTTAGGTATACCGCATTGATACATCTTGAGTTCCGGACCTACTACGATAACCGAACGGCCGGAGTAGTCTACACGCTTACCCAAAAGATTTTGACGGAAACGTCCTTGCTTACCTTTGAGAAGAGCCGTCAAAGACTTGAGTTCTCTGTTGCCCGGACCGGTGACTGCCTTGCCTCTGCGGCCGTTGTCGATAAGAGCGTCTACGGCTTCTTGCAACATTCTCTTTTCATTTCTTACGATGATTTCGGGAGCGCCGAATTCAATGAGCTTCTTAAGTCTGTTGTTACGGTTAATTACTCTGCGATACAAATCGTTGAGGTCGGATGCGGCATATCTACCGCCGTCAAGCGGTACCATAGGACGAAGTTCAGGAGGAAGTACGGGAAGTACGTCCAAAATCATCCACTCCGGTCTGTTTCCGCTTACTCTGAAAGCCTCGATTACGTCTAGACGCTTAACGGCTTTGGTTCTCTTTGCGTTGTTAGCCTTGTCGGCGCTGTCTGCAATAATTGCCTTAAGCTCTGCCGATTCTTTCTCAAGGTCAATATTGGAAAGCAATTCTTTTATTGCTTCCGCGCCCATACCTACTCTGAAAGAACCAATACCAAGGTCTTTATATCTCTCTTTAATTTCCGCAAGTTCTTTGTCCTCGATTACGTCCTTGTAGTTGACGTCAGTCGCGCCTGCATCCAAAACTACGTACTTGTTGAAATAAAGCACTAAGTCTACGTCCTTTGGCGACATATCGAGAGCTACGCTAATTCTTGAAGGCACGCCCTTGTAATACCAAATGTGAGATACCGGAGCCGCAAGTTCGATGTGACCCATTCTCTCTCTTCTTACCTTTGCTTTTGTTACTTCTACTCCGCACTTGTCGCAGATTACGCCCTTATATCTGATGCGTTTATACTTACCGCAGTGGCACTCCCAGTCCTTAGTAGGTCCAAAAATCTTCTCGCAGAACAAACCGTCTTTCTCCGGCTTCTGCGTTCTGTAATTGATAGTCTCCGGCTTCAAAACTTCGCCGTGCGACCAAGACCTGATTTTATCGGGAGAGGCTACGCCTATTTTTATAGAATCAAAATTATTTACTTCTGACATTACACGCCTCCTTAATTTTCATCGTCTTCAAACATATTGCTGAAGATGTCGTCGTCTTTATCGTCGCCGTCGGCATCGCCGAACGGATTGCCGTCGCCAAAGCTAAAGATATCGTCTTGAGTACCGAGATCGAAGATGTCAACCTCTTTGCCTTCTGCGCTGTTATCATGTTCTTCGTAATACTCGCCTTCTTCCTCAACGGTTTCACGAAGTCCGATTTCTTCCTTGTTCTCATTGAGCACCTTGACGTCAAGACCGAGAGCTTGGAATTCCTTAATCAATACCTTGAAGGATTCAGGAGTACCCGGCTCTGTGATAGGAGCGCCCTTAACTATGGATTCATAAGTCTTAACTCTACCTACTACGTCGTCTGACTTAACTGTCAATATCTCTTGCAAAATGTTGGCCGCGCCATACGCTTCGAGCGCCCAAACTTCCATTTCACCGAATCTCTGTCCGCCGAATTGCGCCTTACCGCCAAGAGGCTGTTGGGTAACTAAGCTGTATGGACCGGTAGATCTTGCGTGAATCTTCTCGTCAACCAAGTGACAGAGTTTGAGCATATACATATAACCGACCGTAACGGGATTCTCAAACTTCTCGCCCGTTCTGCCATCGTAAAGCTCTATCTTACCGTTTTCAGGCAAGCCGTTCTCAACAAGTAATTGCTTGATATCTGCCTCTGTAGCTCCATCGAAGACCGGAGTGGATATATGCCATCCGCAAGCCTTAGCAACTAAGCCCAAGTGAACTTCAAGCACCTGACCAATGTTCATACGCGAAGGCACGCCCAATGGGTTGAGCACGATTTGAAGCGGTGTTCCGTCCGGCATGAACGGCATATCTTCTCTTGGAAGTACTCTTGATACAACGCCCTTGTTACCGTGACGGCCTGACATCTTATCGCCTACGCCAATCTTGCGCTTTTGGGCAATGTAAACTCTGACGAGTTTGCTAACGCCCGGAGAAAGTTCTTTGCTGTTTTCTTTTGTGAACACCTTAACGTCTACAACGATACCCGACTGACCGTGAGGCAATCTCAAGGAAGTATCTCTGACTTCTCTTGACTTCTCGCCGAAGATAGCTCTCAAAAGTCTTTCTTCAGGAGTGAGTTCCGTTTCGCCCTTAGGCGTTACTCTGCCGACTAGAATATCTCCGCTGTGAACTTCTGCGCCGGGGATAATGATACCGTCTTCGTCAAGATATTTCAACGCATCGTCGCCGAGATTAGGAATATCTCTCGTGATTTGCTCTTCGCCGAGCTTGGTATCTCTGCTTTCTATCTCATACTCTTCGATATGGATAGATGTAAATACGTCGTCTTTTACAAGATCCTCATTTATAAGAATAGCGTCCTCGTAGTTGTAACCTTCCCAAGACATGTAACCAATGAGAATGTTTCTACCTAGCGACAATTCGCCGTTGCAAGTGGAAGGTCCGTCTGCAAGTACCATACCCTTGCTAACTCTCTGTCCCTTGCTGACGATTGGCTTTTGAATGATACACGTACCTGCGTTGGATCTTTCAAACTTTTGCAAGATATAAGTATCTAGCGCGCCGTCGTCGCGTCTTATGCCTATTTCGCCGGAAGATACGCTCTCGACGAATCCGTCGTTTTTCGCAATAACCATAACGCCGGAATCGTAAGCGATTTTATGCTCGATACCGGTACCGATAAACGGAGCTTCCGGTCTTAAAAGCGGAACTGCCTGACGTTGCATGTTGGAGCCCATCAACGCGCGGGCTGTATCGTCGTTTTCGAGGAACGGTATGAGCGCTGCGGCAACCGATACGAGTTGTTTAGGCGAAACGTCCATATAGCTGACTTCGTTTTGGTTGAACTCTCTGATGTCGCCTCTATGACGGCAAGTTACACGCTCCGTAGCAAACGAACCGTCTTCGTTGAGTTGCGCATTTGCTTGCGCTACGATATACTTGTCCTCTTCGTCGGCTTGCAAATACTGTACCTCATCGCTAACGTAACTTATCTCTTTGCCATCTGCGTCAAGTTTTTTGACTACCTTTCGGTACGGAGCTTCGATAAAACCGTATTCGTTAACTCTTGCATAAGTAGCAAGCGAAGATATAAGACCTATATTTTGACCTTCAGGAGTTTCGATAGGACACATACGACCGTAATGAGTATGGTGAATATCGCGCACTTCAAATGAAGCTCTTTCTCTGTTAAGACCGCCCGGACCGAGCGCAGACAACTTACGCTTGTGAGTAAGTTCTGCGATTGGGTTGTGGTGGTCCATAAATTGAGAAAGCTGTGACGAGCAGAAGAACTCTTTGATTACCGCCGTCACCGGCTTTATATTTATAAAGGTCTGAGCCTTGAATTCGCCATCGGCTTGAGTAACAAGCATCTTCTCCTTGATGCCTCTGTCAAGTCTTGTAAGACCTACTCTGAATTGATTTTGCAACAACTCGCCTACCGAACGTATTCTTCTGTTGGCAAGGTGGTCGATATTATCTTTTTCTCCAAAACCTACAGATAGTCCGAGGTTGTAAGATACAGTTGCAACAACATCGTCGAGAGTAAGATTTTTAATGACAAGTTTATCTCTGTTTTCCGGCAACTTGATAGCCTTCTTCAATTCTTCAAGGTCTTGATTCTCTTGCATCAACTTAATAAGCGCGGGAGTATATACCTTTTCCAAAATGCCCAAATCTTTTGCCGTAAAGTCTATATTATCTCCATAGTAAGACTTAAGGTACTCGATCATATCAACGGTGTTGTTGCCGATGACCTTAAACTCTTCCGACTCGCCCTCTTTCACAATCTTTTTCTTGAGGTATACTACGTTGACTCCTGCATTTTGAATTGCTTGTGCCGTTTCAATATCTACTACTTGTCCTTGCTCTGCCAAAACTTCGCCGTCTGCGCTTACTACGTCTTTTGCCAAAGTATGACCTTCGATTCTCGTAGCAAGAGCAAGTTTTTTGTTGACTTTATATCTGCCTACGCGCATAAAGTTATACTTTTTGTCGTCGTAGAAAGTAGATTCTATAAGTTGAGAAATACCTTCCTGCGAAGGAATTTCACCCGGACGCAAACGCTTGTATAGTTCTATTCTCGCGTCCTCGATAGTCTTGGTAGCGTCCTTTTCGATAGTCTTTATAAGTATATCTTCTTTGCCAAACACGTCGTAAAGTTCTTCATCGCTACTAATACCGAGCGAACGCAACAGCACCGTGGCGGGAATTTTGCGGTTACGGTCTACGTTGACCCACAAAATCGAATTGAGGTCTTGCTTGAATTCAAGCCAAGCTCCTCTGTTTGGCATAATAGTGGTTTCGAATCTCTCGATACCCGACTTGTCCATTGAGCTGACGCTGTAAACGCCGGGGCTTCTGACCAACTGACTGACGATAACGCGTTCTGCGCCGTTGATAATGAAAGAGCCGTTGTCGGTGATCATAGGCAAATCGCCCATGAATACCTCCTCTTCCGTAATCTCGCCCGTCTCTTTGCGAACAAGTCTTACTTTGACACGCAACGCTCTAGCGTACGTCGTATCGCGGTCTTTGCACTCTTTAATGGAATACTTGGTCTCATCGTCAAGTTTGAATCCCAAATAGTGCAATTCGAATCTTCCGCCTCTATCGCATACGGGAGAAAAGTCATCGAGGACTTCTTGGATACCCGTTGTGATAAACTGCTTGTAAGATTCTTTTTGAAGTTCGATCAAATAAGGTATTTCAAGCGGTTCATGAATTTTGGAGAAACACTCACGCTCCGTATTGCCGTATTTGACTGTATGAGTTCTTTGAGGCATATTGCACCCTCCTTAAAAAATTTCGAATAATTTG
>CAJTPC010000037.1 GCA_910578245.1 uncultured Christensenella sp.
ATTAAATAAAGTCAAGTCTATATAGAAAATAACAATATCTATAAAGAAAAAAATAGGCAGGGCTTTCGCCCTGCCTGCCAACGCTTTAGCGTTACCAAGTTACAAATTCATTAAGAACAGTATTAATTAAATCGTTGTCAATGCCAGTGTTGGTAAAAGTCAGTGTCAAAGCGCAAGTCTTTGAACTTGAATTTTTAATAAACTGCTCTTGATGTAGAATAGACGTCCCAAAAGGCGTAACAAACGAATAATCCATTATGACGCGAACTGCAGTATCATTGTCATACTTTATCATTTCGCATTTAGAAAACACAACGGTATACCCTAATGACTCATACATATTGAGTAAAAGATTTTTGTAATAGTCTGCAGTTACGGAGAAAAATAAGTCAGACTTATCCTCTACTACCAGATTCATATTAGTTGAATTATCAATTGGATTTAAGTATGCCACTGTAGTATTCTGCATACTGACCTTCTGCCAATTGGACGGATAAGCAAACTTTACGCCGTAAGACTTATTGCTGTATTGGCTGTAACCTTGCGGAAGCGATACGTTAATATTACATTCGGCATATATGGATGAATCGCTTTTCGCGCTGATTCTGAACTTGCCTTCCCCTGAACCTAGAGTCTTGATTTTGACTACGCCGTCAGAAACAACGCTATACTCCAATAAATCTTCCGAGAATGAAAACTTTACTGTTCCGTTTGCCGGAGTAACGGTAAACTTGAGTTCATACTCCTCGCCGTTTTCCAAAGTAATATCCGTCTTTTCAAGGGCTATGCTCTCTACAGGAATTGTCGCGTCGTCATTATTATCGCACGCCACAGAGAAAATTAAAATACATACAATGCACAAAACTAACGTTGCTGTCAAAAACTTCTTCTTCATTTTCTACTCCTGTTGTAATTATTTCATAAAACCTATTGGTTATATAAATCTTAACATAAGCAGTCTGTAATCGCAAGCGTATTATACTTATTTATTTTTAATTATACCGAGCAGACACTTCGTAGATTCTTTCTCAATAACCAGTCCGCAATAGTTACACATTACGCACCTACTTTGCGCAACCTTACCTTCTTTGAGTTTTTTTGCTAAATTCGGCTCGCATATAAAGGGACGGCACATAGACACCGCGCCTATTCCGCTATCTACCGCTTTTTGCATATCGTCAAGTTTTGCCACGCCGCCGACTAAAATCAAGTCAATATCAACGTTGTCTTTTATTGCCATTGCCGAATCGTAATTGAACATTGTCAAAGGTTTTGGTTGAGGCAATAACGGATTTATAAGTTTAGCGCACGCTAAGCAGAACTTATTAAGAAATCTCGGCATACTTGCCACAGGTTCTCTGTACTTAAATACCGCGTCCATAGGCATGCGTCTTGAGCGCATAGTATTCATTCCGTCCTGCACGCTTCCGCAAGACACTTCGATTGCGTCTACGCCGTATTCTTTGAGAAGTTTGCAAACCTCGATAGCGTAAGCAATACGCATACCTTTCTTACGCTTATCCGTAGCGGAAAGCTTTACCCATATCGGGAAATCTCCCGCTTTTGCCCTTGCCTTTTGCAAAATCTCTTTTACAATCTTGCATCTGCCGTATATATCTTTGCCGTAGTCGTCTTTTCTTTTATTGCCGTTTGCCGACACAAAATCATGAAGAAGATATCCGTGCGCCAAGTGTATTTGCGCGCCGTCAAAACCGTACTCCTTAGCCTTGACGATTGCCTCGACAAAAGCGTCCTCCACGCGCAATATATCCTCAACCGTCATAGCTTTGGCTTTATCGGGATAAAATAGATGTCTTTTAGCGCTTGGAGCAATCTTTTTAACTCCAATTAGCTTACTTGAAGTCTGCCGTCCGCAATGCGCAAGCTGAGCAATAATAGGCGTACCGTATTGATGTACGGCATCAGTGAGTTTTTTGTATTTATCTGCGACGCTGTCGCCGTAAAACGCAAGGCATCCGGGATAAGACGACGCTCCCTCGGGACTTACTATCGCATAGCCCTGTATAATACATCCTACCTCATTTTGAGCCAAAAAAGCGTATTTGCGAATAAGTTCTTCACTGGGTCCGCCGTCCTCGTCCGCCAAGCCGTCGTGAGTAGCCGAACGTATAATTCTATTCTTCAGTTTTACCTTGCCGACTTGGCAGTTTTCAAAGATATTCATAAAAATTCTTACTCCTATTAATACTAGGAAAATCTTAATAAGTAACTGTATTATAATTTGTCAGCTTTTTACTTCGGCGTTTATAAGAATCATATCCATTGGCTTATCGGAAATATTATTCTCAAGTACAACGCCGTCTGCCGACTTGAAGTACCAGCCCTCGTCTGCATTGTCTATGGTATTGTCGTGGATATATATATTCTTGTGTACCGCTCCGTTGTGAATATTATTTTCCGGCATTACCTGCACGGTATAGCCTACTACTCTTCCGAATCTATTGCCTGCTATCTCCACATCGTTGACGTTACCGCTCTCGTACCAAGACTTTGCGTCGTCGGAAATGAGAATAGAGTGCATTGAAGTGTTGTCAAAATTATTGTCGGTAATCTTGACCTTGCCACCGCTAGTCATCAATACTCCCCTCGTAATAATTCTCGTCATAAAATTGTGAGAAAACTCAACGTCCGGCACTGCCGACTTATCTTCTATAACCTCGCCGACTATTGCTTGACTTACGTTGTCAAGTTGCAATCTAATAGTCGTTTCGTTGACAAGCTCCGAAGCCAAAATTTTTGCTCTGCCATGTTCAAGCATAGAAGACACTTCGACAAAAGCAATTTCATCGCCTACGCGCAAAGGATTGAATCCGTGCGTTTGGTGATGACAAAATCTTACTTCAATCTTATCTCCGACAATTTTCTTAATCTTGAAATGTATTCCGTGTACGTTGAGAGTATCGTCACCCGCGCCTACAAATTCACAGTCTTTAATTGCAACTTGCCCGCGACACATACAGATATGAACAAAGTCCGCTGAAGAAATCATAAGTTTTGAACTATCCTCGAGCGGTTTGAACTTGCAAGCGTTGATTTGCAAATTACTTGAGTTTTGCGCAACGTATGCCAGACCGTAATTAAAGCCTTGATTTACGCTCTCAAGCGAAACGTTGTCGCTTCTATCTACAAATATACCGTTGTTACTTCTCAACTCGTCATATACATAGTATCTATCGCCCACTCTGAATCTTGAAGTCTTGATATACTTTGCTCTGATTTTGTGCGGTTCAAGTTCTTTTATATAATAAGCGTTTCTCAATGGATGCGTCTTTCTTATTATAGTATTTTCGTTCTCTTTTGGAATATATCCGAACCTCCAACCGAATACCGACTTATTGAACCTCGAGCGATAATCCTCTCCCACAAAATAATATCTGCAATGGAATTTATGATATCTCGATTCCCTGTCTATTTCAAAGTCAACGTACGTCTTGCCCACTTCGATGACTTTCAACTCGTGCATATCGGGATTATCGACTTTTATCGAAAAGTTTTTAAGTTTAATATTTTTGCTGTTGACGATTGCCATATTCGTCATCTTTCCGTGCATAATAAATACACATCCGTTGCCGTCTATCGTCAAATCTTTTTGACCGTCTAACCATATACCTATCTTGTTGCGGTGCGGCACCGTCCCCCTGCGCCACTGTCTATCTCCGACTGTATTAGTTACAAACAAGTCTTTAGTGCATACCTTGTTAGCGTAAAGGTGATACTCTCCTTTTTCAAAGGTGAGAGTCTTTTCCCCCTCGATATTTTCTAATTCGCAAAGCGCCTTTTGAAGAATATGACTTACGTCCTCGCCTGCGATTATTCCAAATTCTCTTGCTTCGTAATTCATAGTTACTCCTTTATCGCCCTTGGGCTATCAACTTTATTTTGTTGAGTTTCAAATCTGAACTCGCCTATTCCGAGGGCTATTATTTCGCCCATCATTTCTGTAAGTTTGTCTAACGTGACGTTTAGCTTACCCTTGAAAACGTCAACGTACATATTGGCAAATCCGTTGGTGTAAAACCTAACGATAAGCAAAAATTTCTCTTTGCCGTGTATTTCATCGGTTTTTACCTCTTCCACGACCGTCGCGACAAAAAACTCTTTGAGTTTGTCAATAAAATTCTCGCCCACCTTCGCGCATATAAGACGCTTATAAAAATCGTAGTCCTTTTGCAAAAAATCGGCAATCTCTCTTAAAAACGGCGTAGGATTTGCTATAATGATTCCTTTATACGCTGAAAAGAGTGAAAGTATCTTATCCGTTACTTCCTTTTCTATCTCTTCAAGTACATCGGTAAGATTGTTGTAGTGCGCATAAAACGTACCGCGATTAAGTCCGGATAGTTTGACTATCTCCGTAACAGTGATTTCCTCCAAATCTTTTTTTTGCAATAAATTGGAAAACGCATTTTTTATTAACTTCTTGGAGCGGTACGCACTCCTATATTGTATTCTCTCTATCATATTACCCTCATAATTTTATTATACAAGACACTTGTTCAAAAGTCAACACCTGTTTATGATTGTAGCCGAGAAACGAGCAAAATAAAACCACCTAAGCGATGCGCTTAGGTAATCTTGTCAAATGCAAATATTTTAGTTGTCGTCATTCAAACTAATGAATGTAAAATTAAATTTTATACGCCTACAAATTTATTGCGATTTTATATACTTCGTCTTTGTTTAGCCCATTTGCTTTGGCGACTTGTTTAACTGCAGTCTTTTTATCAACTCCGCTATTTAGCAAATCAACAAGTTGTTCTTCAATACTGCCTTGAGGTTTCTGTTCAGTATCCTCTGCGGACTCGACAATCAATACGTACTCGCCCTTAGGCGCTTCTTGCGCTCCTTCCGCTAAAGTCGTAACGATATGCTCTTCGTGTATCTTGGTAATTTCTCTGACAATATGCAATTTCCTATTTCCCAAAAATCCGCATAAATACTCAATGTCTTTATTTACGTCATAAGGGGAAGAATAAAATACCAAAGAAGTCTTGACGTTTCTGAAAGGAGTTAGAAATTCCGCCCTATCTTTGTTTTTTTCAGGCAAAAAGCCAATGAAAGTAAATACGGGTTGACATATACCTGACAACGCAATTGCGCTGGTCAGCGCAGTAGCCCCAGGTATTACGCTTATCTCCACACCCCTTTCCAAAAGGTCATTTACGACTATAGCGCCCGGATCGGATATACACGGCATGCCTGCGTCAGTGATGAGCGCGACGTCCTTGCCATCTTTTATCATATCGTAAATCTTGTCTACGCTTGCCTTCTCATTAAACTTATGACAGGCGAAAAGAGGTTTTTTTATCTCATAATAATTTAGTAATTTAAGAGAGTGACGCGTGTCCTCGCAAGCTATGGCGTCTACTGATTTGAGCGTTTCAAGCGCTCTCAAAGTAATGTCGGAAAGATTGCCTATCGGCGTACCCACAAGATATAATTTAGCCATACCTACCTCTCAAAACCGTATATTTATATGATAACATATATAAACGGCTTTGCAATAACTATTTAAGAAATTTTGTATATTTTATTTACTTATCGAAAAAATTGCGTATAATATAGGTGTATGACAAAATACGACAAAAAAATACGCAATTCGATAATAGCATTAATCAGCGCTATGGCAATATTGGGCATCACTGTTGTCATATCTTACTTTGTTATCTACGGACCTCACGGCATAACTCTTCTTGGCAATAAGAGCAAAAAAGCCTTGTCCTATGCAAGCGCGAATACTTCTGACACGCAAGGCGCAACGGTTTTTTTCGGAGATTCCATAACCGAGATGTGCGACCTTAAAGAATATTATCCAAATATCAACGCTTATAATAGAGGTATATCCGGCGATACGACTGAGGACATGGTCAAACGCTTTGAATCCAACGTACTGGCTCTCGCTCCGTCAAATATTGTATTCTTGGGAGGCACGAACGATATAGGTAGAAACGTAGCCCCACAAAATATTGCAAAAAATATTGAATTAATTATTCAAAAAACGCAACAATCGCTACCCGATTGCAAAATGATTATACAATCGGTGTATCCTGTAAATCCTACGAGAAAGCCTACGTTTTATAGCAAGACAGGCAGTCGAACAAACGATACAATAGGCGAGCTTAATCTGATTTTGCAAGACTTATGCAATAAATACGACTGTATTTATATCGACGTCAACGCTCATCTCAAAGACAGCGACGGCAATCTCAAAAGAGAATATTCTATCGATGGACTGCATCTCACCCGACAAGGATACGAAATAGTCGCAAAAATAATTGCGCCGCTTCTTGAAGATTCCGTTTAAGATAGGAAATTTACGACAAAAGTTCCTGCTGAAATATTCGCTTCTATCAGTAAATCTTTAGTTCCGATCTGATTTGATATATTACAAGAACCCGCGCTCTTTTCTATAGCAACGCTGTAATCTGACTTCGCGCCTGCCATTCCTAATTTGACGGTTCCTGCGCTAATATCAAAATCGACGCTATTAGTCTGAAGTTTACTAATATTTGCCGTTCCTGCGCTGACATTGCCCTCAACGGACGGACATACGAGCGACTTAAAATTTATATTGCCTGCGCTCAAATCAATGCATACGTCTTCCGCGGATACTAAGTTTTGAGCATTCAACGTTCCGGCGTTCAAGTCAACCGATAATTTTTTGCATTCTAAATCACCAGTTGAGAACGTGCCTGCATTCATTTTGATATTAAGATTACCGTATTCCCCTCCTGCAAGTTTTATTGTGCCTGCGTTCATATCAAGTTGAATATTCATAACGTCGCCTTGCGGTATCCATATTTTTGCAGTCGGCGTCTTTATAAACCAACTCAATAAATTCCAAGTTCGTTTGATAGACGTTGAAAATGACAAAGTTCCGTTGTCCTCGGCGATTGTGGCCGACAAAAACTTATTTTCAGGATATTCGACCTTAATCTTATCACCGTCATAATAATTTATATCAAGCGTCCCTGCCGAAAAATCTATATCAAGCGCGGTATTATTTTCCACGCATTCATACTCTTTCATCTCATAATCGCCGTCCAACTTCCAGTTGTTTACGCCTAACGCAATTACTAGGACTACAATTCCTAAACTAAGAATTACCGCTCCTGCGATTATTGCCTTAATAACTCCTTTCATAATTAATTCTCCTTATCGCTAAACAAAGATTTAAGCCATGCGAAAAATCTTCCGAAAAGTTTCCACATAAGTTTTACAAACTTGAAAAAGATTGGCATTATCATTATACTAAGCCCTAACATTATAAGCCCCAATCCTATCATAACTGCTCCCAACGTATAATCGGAAAACAGTGCGACGACACCCTCGCCGATTGCGCCGATTCCTGCTAAAAGCAAAGCGCATGGAGTTACGCAAAACCCAATCGTCACGCCGACCATAGCCATAATAATTCCAAATATCGGAATTGCGAATATCACGCAAAGTAGCGCAAAAATCCAAGTTCTGTTGCTTGCTCTTTGTTGAGCGCTTTGGAATGAATACTGTTGTTGATTAAAAATTGGCTGAACTGCGCATTCTCCGCTTCCTTGACTATACGTCTGCTCGCAATCAGAATCGGCGAAATATTGGGGATCGCTCTTTTCCCCGCATGAAGTATTATTTGAGAGTTGTTCGCCACTATCTGATAGTATACGCTGAGCTGCGTCATAGGGAGCGCCGAACTCGGCGGTTATTTCCCGCTCGGAATAACCTGCGTCGCGCCTATCGGCGTATGCTTCGGCATAGTAATCAAGCACTCTGACTCTCTCCTGTTCAGATACGCATAAAAGATTGCTTTTGAGTTCGTCCCGCCATTCGTTATACGTCATAGTTACCTCCACTGTGGACTATATACGACCACCAAATAACTTTTTATATATAGAATTTATTTCAAGCAAATCATCTCTGCCCGATTTGAGTTTTTCAAGTCCAAGCGCCGTTATCTTGTAATACCTTCTAAGACGCCCATTGAACTCGGCAGCGCGAGTAATCACATACCCGCCGACTTCCAGTCTTTTCAAAATAGGATAAAGCGTGCTCTCCGATATCTCGATGATGCCCGTAAGATCGCTTATTATTTTATAGCCATAACTTTCCCCATTGCTAATAGCATGAAGAACGCATACGTCCAATATCCCTTTTTTCAACTGTATATCCACTTATAGTACCCCGCTATATATAATACTATACAATGCATAGTATTGCTTGTCAAGTATTTCCGCAATATTTAACGCAAATATTATTCTGTCAAATTAATTATAATTTTTATCAAATTTATTCTTGACACAATAGTATGTATATCCTATAATATGACTCGGTAAGAATATGTTTACTGGATAATTAAATAGGATATCATCGGAGGACTGACTGTCGCAACAGTCGGGCAAATAGCCCCTAGTCGGAAAAAGATGTCGAGTGCGCTCGGTTATTGAAAAATAATCGGGCGCTTATTTTTTTATCTAAAATGAGTACCGTTATGACGATAAAAATATCTGACCACTTCAACTTAAGAAAATTATTTCGTTTTGTTTTGCCATCGATTTTTATGATGATAGTTACATCTATATCAAGTTAGGTAGCCGTACATAGATGAAAAATAAACGGCGACCGCCGATAGAACACACTGCTCTATCGGCGGTTTTTTATTTTCAGATGTTTTACCAAAAAACGCTTTTCATAAGCGTATAAGGATAGCAATCATAGCATCGAAAGATTCCACTCAGCGTAATTTTTAAAAAGCCGCTAAGAAATACTTGACAAACATTTTTCCCGACAGTATAATAATTTACGAAAATCGTTGTGGATTTTTCCTGATGAGTCATCTTTTCGCCACAGAGCATTTAAGCTGTGTGGCGTTTTTTATGCTATGGAGGTAATTTTTATGGAAAACGAAGTTTTGCAGGCAATCAAGACAAGAAGAAGCATTCGCTCATTCAGCGAAAAGGTTGTTCCTGACGGACTGCTTGAAGCTGTGTTGGAAGCTGGAACATACGCCCCTACGGGAGGCGGCAGGCAATCGCCCATTATTATCGCTATCAAAGATCCTGTCTACCGCAAAGAAATAGCTTGCCTCAATGCCGAAGTCATGGGAAAAGATACCGATCCGTATTACGGGGCACCGATTGTAATTCTCGTGCTTGCGGACGGGAAAGCAAGTACTTTTGTGGAATACGGGAGTTGCGTGCTGGAAAATATGATGCTCGCCGCACACGCTTTGGGACTCGGTTCCGTATGGGTACACCGCGAACGTGAAATTTTTGACGGCGAAAAAGGTAAGGCGCTTCTCCGCAAATGGGGGTTGCCCGAAACATTGCGCGGCGTTGGGGCGCTCGCACTCGGATACTCCAACCCTACAGTCAAACTTCCTGCGACTGTCGCGAGGAAATCCGATTATATCGTAAAAATCTGACCGTAGGAGGGTTTACTCGTGGATCAGACTTTTATGAAAGAAAAACCTATATTGCCGTTGGTACTGAAAATGGCGCTACCGATGGTCATATCTATGCTTGTCAATTCGCTCTATAATATCATTGACAGCTTCTTTGTTTCGCAATTCAGTGAAAACGCTATGACCGCTATTTCTATCGTCTATCCGCTGCAAAATCTCGCAAATGCGGTGGGTGTCGGATTCGGTATCGGGGTCAATGCCACAGTCGCCTACTATCTCGGAGCAAATAACGGACGTGCGGCAAACCGTTCGGCAACGCTTGGCATTCTTCTCAGTGCGCTACACGGGATTGTGCTTGCCGGCATCTGTGTGCTCTGCACACGCCCATTCATCTTCCTTTTTACCGATAGCGAAGAGATTGCTACATACGGTATTGAATATTTCTATGTTGTTATCGCATTCGCACCCGTACTTACACTTGGCATAATGTTTGAAAAGTTATTGCAGGCAACGGGCAAAATGAAAACGACAATGTTCTGTATGGCAATTGGCGCAATCGCCAACATATTCCTAGACCCGCTCTTTATTTTTGGGGCAGGGGTTATCCCTGCGATGGGTGTGTTCGGGGCGGCGCTCGCAACAGGAATTGGGCAAACACTCTCACTAATCGGTTATATTGTCGTGTCCTTAATTGCAAAGATACCCATTCGGCTACGGATGGAACATCGTGGCGAGGAAAAAATTTGCCGTAAACTTTATCTTTTGGGTATCCCAGCTTCTCTCAATATGGCATTACCTTCTTTTATGATAATGTTCCTAAATATGATTTTGTCTGCATTCGCTGAAGTCTATGTCTTGATTTTGGGTATCTACTATAAATTGCAGACGTTTCTCTATTTTACCATCAACGGCATCGTTCAAGGGATACGCCCGTTGGTGAGTTACAACCTTGGGGCGGAACGAAATGACAGGGTTATAGGAATATTCAAAGTTACACTACTTTTAAGTTTCATTGTTATGGTCATTGGCACAATCCTATGTCTTGTATGCCCTGTGCAATTGATGGGGATATTTACAAACACGCCGCAAACGGCGGAACAAGGCGCTATTGCCCTTCGTATCATAAGCGCAGGCTTTATCGTCTCTGCCGTTTCCGTCGTTATCAGCGGAACATTTGAAGGATTGGGGAAAGGGATGCCTTCCTTGGTCATATCACTGTTAAGATATATTGCTATTCTTCCGATTGCATTTCTTATGTCTTATCTGTTTCAAGCTATTGGCGTATGGAATTCGTTTTGGGTTACGGAATTGATTTCTGCTTTCGTATCGTGTGTACTATTTTGGTTTTGTTTTGTGAAGAAGTCGCTAAACAAAGCTAAATGATGTGCAAACTTTTCCTAATCCACTATGTTCAAATCATGTAAGGTATTGATTTTACATAAAGCAACATGATATTCAATAAAACAGGCTTGGTGTAAGAAAGTAATTTTATATAGCAAAAAGAGGAGTTTCTGCTCCTCTTTTTATTATGTGATTTAGAAGTAAAAAGTAAATCCGAACCACTCACTTGTAACAAGTAAACA
>CAJTPC010000038.1 GCA_910578245.1 uncultured Christensenella sp.
TAAACATACTGACAGTAAAGGTTATATCTTCCAACTTCTTGCCAAAGTACGGTACTGTTGACGAAGAAATCTTAAAGTCCTTTATTGTCATATGCTCCAATTTGCCTTTCTCTATGGTCAACGTTTCTGCATTTCCGCTATAGTCGCCGTCATAATACCATAGTGGTTCTAGTCCGTCCTTTATTCTATACCTATACGTATATTCTCCGCTGTCTTTTACCAACTTTAAGTTCAACTCGCCTGTTGTATTATTTGCCTTATCTACTGTTCCCTCGGCGGTAGTCTGCTTCCAATAGTACATTACTGACGGATTGGTCATTGCCCCGCTTGACGGCGCGGTATGCTCTACTTTTGCAGTTAGAGTTATGCTTGCTACGCTGTCGTACTCTATAGTTCTGATATTGTCTTTTACGCTTAGACTTGTAGTTATATTATTGTTGACGTAACTGTCCGGTACGCCCCATACCGCATAGAACGTCACGTCACCGAATACTCCGCTTGGCAACGTAGTCCACGGCTCCGTCTTACCTTCCTTGTCCATTGTCCAACCTTTGAATACGTGATTAGTCTTAGAAGCTATATAACTTGCAAAATTTGTATTATTGCTCGCGCTTGGCAACACATCGTCCGCCATATAATCGTTAGTCGGTACGCTTGCTATATCTTCTTCTCTATCTCCGCTCAACAAGTTTTTGAATGTAATAGTTGCTACCAAATAATTTCGTACCGGTGAATTATCCGGGTCATAACTACCGCCTATCTTATCTTTATCCCATATTTGAGAATAACTATTCTCAAAAAACGTCTTTGCTGACGCTAACATAATATCCGCGCTACTAAACTCGTGCACCTCGCCAGCATAATTCGCCAAGCAATTACCGTAACCCGTGCCAGCTGTACCGGCATAAGAGTTGGAAATTTTGACATTATTTATGTTACTTGCGCTACCACTAGAAGTTGAAACTTGTGTATACCCGTGAACAGCTTCCATTGAAAGTTTATTGCTGTTATTTGCCCCAATCTTTCCATCTGCATAGCAATTCTTTAGATGGATAGCTCCTGTGGTATATGACCCCATTAATACGCCTGCGCGACGAGCTGTACTACTTGTAATGTCCAAATCGCACAAGACATTTTCCATATAAGTCGTATAATAGGATAGTCCCATTACTCCCCCTACATAATGTTCTCCTGAAATAGTCCATCTTGAATTTGTAACGCAGTCATATAAATACATTGTCCAAGGCCTACTGAGATTTTGCCCGTCGCCCAAAATACCACCGCCAAGTGGACCTGAACCAGTAGTATTATAGCCATTAATTGCAAAATCCATTTCGCTTGAACAACGATAAATCAAAAGAGGATTAGTAGACACTACAGTATTATATTTCCCGCCTACAATCCCGCCTACCGGCATCCAATATGTATATTTAATAGTGGATATTATTTCTCCAACAACGTGACAGTTCAAGACCGCATCGTTTCCCGCCGAAATTCCTGCTATTCCACCTGTATATGAAATACGATCCGACCCCAATAATGACGTAATTGGCATATTTTGATAACTGAAATTGTCTAATATCAAATCAGTGACCGTTGCGTCTATAAGACGGCAAAACAGTCCAAAACTATTAGTCGTAGACGCAATATTTGTTAAAGTAGTGCCATTATTATAATACTGCCAAGTGGAGCAAGTAATATTTTTTATAGAATAACCAAGCCCGTGAAAAGTCCCGCTAAAAAACCTTACTGGATGAAACGCCTCGCCGTCAAAGTCCAAGTCGGCTCCTAATACGAAATACTGCCCCTTACCGCGTGTAGAGTCAGTTTCCATTTGCTTTACAAATATTTCCCATTCGTCAATCGTCGTAATTACGTGAGGATTAGTCTGCGTACCTTGCACGTCAGAAGATTTTACAGTTATCGTTGTTATATCAAAATCTTCCGTTCCTGCCCTAAAACCGTCTACTTTTGTTCTATCGGTAAAAACGTATTTTACTCCATCAGCAAAATAACTAAATCCATTAGTAGTAGGCGTGGTAGGTCTTGTCGTAGCAGATATATTTATATCGCTAGTATCTCCTGCGTATTTAGATATATTTACGCTATCTCCAAATATACCGATTACGCAAGACAGTACTATTACTACCGCAAGCGCTATCGACAAAAGCGTAAGTATCTTCTTATTGTTGCTTTTTTCCATATAGTTTCCTCTTTTAGTATACCTTTAAGCGGTTGAGATTTCTCCACTGCGGTCGAAATGACATAACATTCGTCACCTTGAGCGTAATCGAAAGGTCTTTTCTCAATGCGTTTTTTGTCGAACTTCAACGCTTGTTGAAATCTTCCAAATAAAGTATACTTTTACTGACCCTAATATATTGCAATCTTTTGAAGCGTGAAGTATAATGTATTTGAGAAAATATGCCTTTTCAAGGGTATTCAAGAAAAGTATACATTTTTTGGAAAAATCAAAAAAATTTTTCCAACCATAGAAAATAAAATAGTAAAATTAAAAACACGCAATGAATGCGTGTTTTGGTCTATGTAGTAAAAGCAGTCTATTCTGCTCTTTGGTGAGCAATGCTTTATAGATCTCTAATTACTATATTTTTCGCTCCGACTATAGCTTTTATTTGATTTTCGAAGTTACCTTTTGGATTTACGCCCTTATCGTACTGCAAGGGCTTAGCGGAATCAAAAGTCTTGAATATTACGGTATCGGTTCCCGGAAAGACTTCCAATATATCTATTACTTGCCTTAACTGCTGTCTATCGTCAATCTTGATATATATCTTATGCTTTGCAAGGCTTGTCTTTTGCTCTTGCTCTTGGAATTTGACGTTACTCTCGCCACCTTCTCTACGCCACGGCTCAACGTCAAGCACGTTGAGATTAAGCCGACCGTTGTTGTTACGTTTTACTACAGCTCTCAACAAGACAATATTGTCATTGACGAGCAAGCTCCTATTTTTCTCATACGTCTTTGGGAAGAATACGCCTTCCATTTCGCCGTACAAATCCTCAACCGTAGCGTACGCCATAATACCACCGCTCTTGGTAGTCTTTTTCTCTATCTTTGAAAGCATACAACCCATTGTTACGGTCTTGTTTTCATACTGCTTAATTAATTGTTCTTCGCCCTCATCGAGTTCGTCCTCGTCAAGATTCTTGGATAGCAAGTCTAAGACTTTGGAAATATTAAAGTCAAACTTCTTGATCTCTTCTCTATATTCGTCAAGCGGATGTCCTGTGACATAGACGTTGAGCATTTCTTTTTCAAGCGCTAAGAGTTGTTTGTCATCGAATTCTTTAAGATACGGGATATTATCCTGCTTAGACGTGTCGTCCTCCTCTAGCAAACCGAACAAACTCATCTGTCCGTTGGACTGCATTTTTTTATCGTGGACACTGACAAGCATAATAGATTCATAACTTGCCAGAAGTGACGCTCGGGTATGTCCAAAGCAATCGAAAGCTCCCGCTTTGATAAGACATTCCATCATCTTCTTGTTGATTGTACCCGCAGGAAGCCTGTCAAGTATTTCGCTTATTGACTTATACTCTCCGTTTGCGTTTCTTTCTTCTACGAGCGCGGTCATAGCCGATTCTCCCACGTTCTTGATACCGCCGAGTCCAAAGCGCAAACCATCGTTGTTCTCAACGGTAAAGATTACGTCGGATTTGTTGATGTCAGGCGGATATATCTTCTTGTCGTAGTTCTTGATATAACCGAGGTATTTGGCGATTTCGTCAGACTTGGTGATACGGTTGTTGATTACTGCGGCAAAGAGCTCAAGCATATAATAGCGCTTAAGATACGCAGTCTGGTAAGTCAAAGTAGCGTACGCCGCCGCGTGCGACTTATTGAAGGCGTATTTTGCAAAGTCCGCCATTCCGTCGAATATCTTCTCAGCGTTCTCCTTAGATATCCCTCTCTTTATTGCGCCGTCAACCGCAGGAGCAGATTTCTTGATTACGATACCTTGGTCGTTGACAACTTCGGGAACTGCAGGACAGCCGTTGACAAATACAGTCTTTTCAGCCGCCATTACGTCTACTTTCTTCTTGCCCATTGCGCGGCGCAAGTTATCCGCTCTGCCAAGCGTATACCCCGCGCACGCCTGCACGGCTTGCATAACCTGCTCTTGGTATACGAAAAATCCAAATGTTACGTCCAAAATGCTCTCCAGTTGCGGAGCGTCGTATTTTATCAAATCTCTGTTGGCTCTTGCATTGAGGTAGTCGGGAATACAACTCATAGGTCCCGGTCGATAAAGCGAGATGCCTGCAATAACTTCTTCAAGATTCTTTGGCTGATAGCCTTTCAAAAAGCCTTTCATACCCGCGCTTTCAAGTTGGAACACGGCTTCGGTTTCGCCCGTGCCTATCAATTTATATACCTCAGGGTCATCGTATCCCAATTCTTCAAAGTCTATCTTGACGCCGTGATTTTTCTCAACGTACTTCAACGCCTTGTCTATATCCGTCAAAGTCGTCAAGCCTAAGAAGTCCATTTTGAGCATACCGAGTTCTTCGACTTCTTCCTTTTGAAATTGAGTAGTGATATCAGGACCGTTGCGTTGAAGCGGCACGTGGTCGCTTATGACTTCTTTACATATAACGACGCCCGCCGCATGCTTTGAGCAATTTCGCGGTAGTCCCTCTATCTTAAGCGCCATATCGATTACCCTATGCATTTCGGGATTGTTTTCATATATCTCAATGACTTCGGGATTGCGAAGTTTAAGATCGTCCTCTTTGGTACTGGGATCTCTGCCAAGCACCTTGTCAAGCGTTACGCCGGGGGCGTTGGGAATTAGTTTTGTCGTAGAATTGACTATATCCAAAGGTACGTTGTATACTCTTGCAACGTCCTTGATTGCGCCTTTGGCTTTCATTGTGCCTAGCGCCAAAATCTGGCAGACTTTGTCTTTGCCGTATTTCTTAATGACATAATCGATTACTTCACCGCGTCTGTCCATACAAAAGTCTATATCGAAGTCGGGAGCAGAAACTCTCTCAGGATTGAGGAAACGCTCAAAGAAGAGTTGGTACTTGAGCGGATCGAGATTGGTTATACCAATAGCGTATGCGATTATCGAACCCACACCGCTACCGCGCCCCGGACCTACGGGAATATTTTGGGTACGCGCATAATTGATAAAGTCCCAAACAATTAGATAATATTCTGCAAAACCCGTGCGGATAATAATACCCAGTTCGTATTCGGCTCTTTCTCTTATCTCGTCCGTAATAGTATGATATCTGCGCTCCAAGCCCTCATATGCGAGCTTTCGCAAATAGTCTTCAGGTTTTGAACCGTCATCAGGTTTATACGGCGGATACAAATCCTCTTTTTCTATACGCACGTTACACTTTTCCATTACCTCGATAGTATTGGTTACGGCTTCGGGACACCAACTGAATATTTCCATCATCTCTTCATAGCTCTTGAGATAGAATTGGTCGTTGCCCATTTCCATTCCGGTAGCATCGTTGACGGTCTTACCGGTATTTATACGCACCAGTATATCTTGCGCCACATAGTCCTCGCGGTTGACGTAATGCACGTCGTTGGTCGCAACGAGTTTTACTCCTATCTCATCGGCAAGGCGTACCAAGTCGTTGCGGATAGCTCTCTGCTCAGGCAAACCGTGATCTTGAAGCTCAATATAAAAATCGCCTTCTGCAAACATTTTCTTAAGTCTAAGCGCGTAGGCTTTTGCGCCTTCATAATCTCCCGATGATAAAAGTCTTGGTATACGCCCCGAAAGACACGCCGAAAGACATATCACGCCCTCGCTATGCTTTTCGAGCAAGTCAAGGTCAATTCTCGGCTTGTAATAATATCCGTCAATGTATGCAAGCGAATCCATTTTAACAAGGTTTTTATATCCCTCATTGTTCTTTGCAATTAAGACTAAGTGATTGCGCTCTGCGCTGCTCGTGCTTTTCATATCGTCGCAAGTATAGAATTCACAACCTATGATAGGCTTCAAATTGCGGGCGTTCGCAGATTTGTAAAAAGTATACGCTCCGAACATATTTCCGTGGTCGGTCAGCGCGCAACCTGGCATACCCAGTTCTTTACAGGTATCGAGAAGAGGCGATTTCTTGCCTTTGGTAATTCTCGCAAGTCCGTCCAAAAGAGAATACTCCGAGTGAAGATGCAAATGCACGAAAGGCTTTTCGTATCTATCGTATACGCTATCTTTTACAGTTTGTTTATTATCTGCTTTGCTTATATTCTCCGTCTTTTGACCTATCTCTTTTACAGGCTTGTCCGCAAGCATTGCGTCAATACTCTCAAGCAGTCCGCCGCCAAAAACCTCTTTATTTTCTTCCATTCTTTCTCTCCTCAGCCATTGTCAGAAGTTTGTTGAGATACCTTGACAAACTCGTCTTGCTCATACCCAATTTATCTGCCAGCTCTTGCATGCTAGCATCGTCGTACTCCACTCTCGCCCTAGCGACTTTTTGAAGTTTTTCGTCAACTCTTTCCAAGGCGCCGCTCTCTTGCAAATACTCTATAGCCTGCAAATACTTCTGCGCGCCGTCAACGGCTTTTTTTAGATTTGCCATATACAGATTGCTCTGCCGATTGAACTCGTTGTCTATCTCCCGCTTAGCAATAATATTGTTAAGTTCAAGCACGCTGTCTACGGCTCCTGCGAGCGCTAAGATATCTGCTATATCGTTGCTATTTCGCGATTGCAATATATTTATACTTTTTCTCTCGTATACTTTGGCTGTTATGTCCATATCGGCAAGCGCTTTGACTATCCTTTCGCAAAATGCCATATCAGAGAAGAAAATCTGCAGACAATAGTTGGGATAATCTTCGTCGGGAAATTGCAACTTAACTCCGCCGTAAAGCACACCCTTGAAAAATGCTTGGGAATTATTGCTTCTCAAAGCGTCTTCAAAAAAATCACTTCCGTCGTCAATTATGAATTTATCTCCCTCAAAATGCGACAGCGACATAGCTTTGAGTAGTTCGTTGGCGTAGCTGTCTTTTATCTGCAATTTAGGAGTTTTATCTCCCTTTCTGCCGTCAACAACGAAAAAAACTTCGCCCTTTGTGAACTCCTTGAGCATACCGGCAATATTCGTTGCGTCCTCCGCGCTGTCTAGTTCATAGGTCAGACTTATTGATTTTTTGTATACGTCAATGCCGCCTATCATCTTTGTGAGCGCGCAAAGAAAGACAAAACGCTCTTGCTTATTTGCCGAATCCGAAGGTATTGATTTCAATAAATCATTTTTTAACTTTGCAGTAAAATTCATTGTCTGCCTACGTAGCTTGTCCTTAAGATTTAGAACGCAAAACGAGTTGTTTGCTATCGATATTTGCTATTCGCTCTAAAGGAATTTGGTATTTTTCTACTATCGACTTTGCAAAATCGCAATTACCTACGTCGGCGCTGACGTGCGCGTCGGAATTTAATACAAACTTGCACTGTGTAGCAAGAAACTGCTCGATATTGCTATCGTTGGGCGTGCGATGCCTTGAAGATAGCTCAACGTAAGTGCCGTAGTCCGAGCATACCTTGCCTATTTCTTTATAATCTACGTCTAGCTTAAAGCCCGGATGAGTTAGAATATCAATCTTATGTCTTTTTACTGCTTTGATAAACATTGCCGTATTTCTGGCAATCTGACTTTTCGTAGACTTTACCGTATACTTAGAAATCACGTTAAAGTTTATTCTAAAATTATCTATAAATTTATATGGCATTGCCAAGCAGTGAAAGCCCGCTATAACGATATCCAATCGTTTAGCGTCGTCTTCCGAGATGTCTATATCTCCGTCTACGCCCATTATATTTGCCTCTATCCCCATAAGCAACTTCAAATTCGGATAATGGCTCTGCACCTCTTGTAAGTCTTTGCGTATAGCGTCAAACTTCTTTGGGGCTACTCCTATTATCGGTTGACGCGCGCCATGGTCGGTAATAGCTAGTATCTCCAAGCCCTTTTGGCTTGCAACAAGCGCGTTGTCGGCAATGCTACCTTTTCCGTGAGAATACGTCGTATGCGAATGATAATCCGCAGTAATCCTTAACTCCAACCTGTTTCCCTCCTTTTTCGGGACTTATACAAATTGTTTTACAATCTCGAATATCATAAGAAATCTACTTCATATTCTAACTTAATACCATAGCGTTTGTCAACCTCTTGCTTCGCATAATCGGCAAGCCGTATAAAATCCGTAGAGGTCGCTTCTCCCGCATTGATAATAAAATTGGCGTGCATATCGGATATCTGCGCTCCGCCGATTCTGTAGCCCTTTAGTCCCGCCATATCGATATAATAACCCGCCGAAGTAACTCCGGGCTTTTTGAATACGCTACCCAATGATCTACCTTTGGGCTGCGACTTACTTCTCGCAATAGCGTATCCTTTCATATCTTTGGCAATACGCGTTCTGCTCCCTTCGGCAAGTCGCAAATTTACTCCCACGACTGTTCCAAGGCTCTTGGCCTTTGAGTGACGGTAGCCAAAATCTAAGTCTTTTGCCATAATTCTTTCGACTTTTCCGTCTATAAGAATATCGGCATACTCTACTACGTCCCCCAATTCTCTGCCGAAAGCTCCGCAGTTCATAACCAAACCGCCGCCTAAGCTCCCCGGTATCGAACACAGTCCCTCTATCCCGCTAAGCCAATTTTCGCACGCGAACTTACATACGCTATTCATCCTCTCTCCCGCTGACAAATATATATTTTTGCCGTTTATTACCTTGCCTTTTAGCCTTTGCGTAGATATGACGATGCCGTCTATGCCATCGTCACTTATAAGAGTATTGGAACACGCTCCCAAAATAATATACTCCTTTGATTCCGTATTCAAACGACTTATGGCGCTTTCAAGTTCTTTTGCCGTCTTGGGATACAAAACGCTTGCCAAATTGCCGCCGCTTCCAAAAGTGGAAAACGATGGCGTATCATACTTAACTTCACATATATCAGATAAAAAAAACAAGTCTTTCACAGTGTATTATATGCAACACCGCAAAAGACTTGTTATATTTAATTAGATAGATTGGCTTACTTCTTCATTGCGCGTTGCTCTCTTAGCAAGTCTTGGTATCTCTCGATTTGGTCGTATCTCAAGTCTACCATCTTCTTTGCCGTCTCAAAGGCTTGCGCGTCGCTTACCAAAACTTCAGTTTCCTTGACTTTTACCTTCGTTCCGTCGCCGGTCGCGTCACGGCGCAAGTCTTTCATATACTCGTCTTCCATCTTGAGCAAGGCTACCGTTGTGTCTTTCTTTACCGTCAACTTGAGTAGCGGATTGGTTGTCGTCTGTCCGTATACTACAAAGTACGTAGATTTCTTTTCTTTGCACTTATACTTCGTCAACGCGTATTCTCTCAATCCGTCAAAGTACTTCTTCTGCTCTTTGGTGAGCAATGCGTACGCTTCGTCTAGTGTAAGTCTTGGGGCTATTTCTTTCTTTGGCTTTGCTACTGCTTTGGCAGGCACTTCTACCTTGACTTCCTTAACCACCTCTTTTTCAACGATTTTCTCAACCGGCACTTCTTTAATAACTTCCTTCTCTACAACTTTCTCTACTTCTACAGGAACTTCAACTACTTTCTCCACTATCTTCTCGACAGGCACTTCTTTCTCAACAACCTTTTCAACGACTTGCGGAGCATTGTCTTTCTCTAATAGCTTTTCTATTAGCGCTTCTTGCGTCTTCATCATCTTTTCTATTCGTTCGTCATTCTTATCTATCAATTTTTGGATTGTTTCTTCATTGACGCTAGACGACGCAACTTCTCGCTCAATAATTTTCTCAGAAGACTTTTGTTCAGCAAGCTGTTGAATCAGCTTTTCATTTTGCTCTATGAGTTTTCCCACCAACTCGTCATTAGTAGACGCTTGTTGCGGAAGCATTTGCTGTACGCCCGGAAGCATTGCCGTTACGGTCTCGGAAATAAGTCCGCGCATTTCGTCTACGCCTATGCCTTGTTGGATAGTATATCCGCCTTGTTCTACGCCTGCGCTTGCGCCCATATTTGCGCCTTGCGCGCCCATCATACGCATAAACATCATTTGCATATTTTCATCACGCTTTTTCTCGTCAAACTCAGCTTTGTTGCGTTGATATTCCTCGAATCTCTCTTCGTATTCCTCTTCCGCATCGTTGCACTTCTTCTTGGCTATCAACATTATTACAAAAGATACTACCGCCAAGCCCATAAGCGTGCATGCTATGCCCGTCCAAGCTGCCATCGGCATTCCCCATACTACCGAGTATACCGTATCCAGTTTCTCTTCTTTCTTGTTATACTTCTTTCTCTTGCTGTTGTATCCCGCTGTCTTGGTGAGGAATATCATTATCAAGATTATGCTTATCACACTTGCTATTATCTGCCATAGCGGATATTCTTTGAAATACTTTATTATATCCTCTATTGAGCCTATTC
>CAJTPC010000039.1 GCA_910578245.1 uncultured Christensenella sp.
AATATAATATTTTATGATTGAAAAGTAAAGTCTTTAATTATGACTTAATTTAAGACTAACGCAACATTTTGTTAATTAATCATTTATCTTATACAATATTTTGGAGGTTTATATGGAGAACAATACACTCTCGGCTAGCGCAAAGGCTATTGACAAGGCTACCAAGAATATTAAATCATTTATCGAAAGCATTGTCGACGCTGAAAGTTTTGTTGAGACTGACGTTTTTCTTACAGGCAAGAGCTTTGACGAGGCGAAAGACGCTTTGGGCGAAGGCGTCGTTACCGGTTATGCTACGCTTAACGGAAATCCTGTGCATATCTTTGCGCAGAATGCCGATGTGCTAAAAGGAAGTTTGAGCGAGGCTCATGCCAATAAGATTTATAAATGCATGCAAAGAGCTATCAAGGCGGGTACGCCGCTCATCTCTATTATTGACAGCTGTGGCGCAAGAGTAGGCGAGGGCGCAAGCGTAATGGAAGGATATGCAAAACTTATTGCGGGCGGATTTGAAATTGCAGACGAGGTTCCGCATATTTGCATCGTTAAAGGCGTTGCAGTAGGCATGATGGCTACTTTTGTTGCGGGCGCAGACTTCGTCTTTATGTCAAAGGACGCAGTGATGTCCGTCAATTCGCCTATGTATCTAGTTTCTGATGCAAAGTCGTTTCCTGTTGATTATAAGGCTCAACTCGGATATAAAGCGTACGAGGGCAAGAGCGATGTTGCTCAATTCCTCTACAGCGATGATAAAGATTTGGCAAAACAGCTTCAAAAACTTACTTCTGTTTTGTTGACTGATGAGGGTGAGGCTAACGATGATCCAAATAGAGTCAATCCTAATTTGGAAAAGAAAATTTCCGCTAAACAAAGAACGGAACTTATATTCGATCAAAAGAGCGTAGTAGAATACTGTCCAACGTACGCTACAGAAGTCGTCTGTTCGCTTGCAAAGCTCAACGGTATTTCCGTTGGCGTAATCGCAACCGAGGGCGACTATATTTCTATCGAAGGTCTTGACAAGGCTAATTCATTTGTCGAGAAGTTGGAAGCTTACAATATTCCGCTTGTTACTCTTGTAGATTCGCTTGGCGTAAACTCTACGTTGGAGCAGGAAGTGAAAGGTTTTGCAAAGCGTACCAACGCTTTGATGAAAACAATAGCTACAAGCACGATAGCAAAGATTGGCGTAGCCGTAGGCAATGCGGTCGGTTACGCTTACAGCGCTTTGATGAGCAAGGCTATGGGCTTTGATTATACTTTGGCTACGTCAAACGCAGTCGTTGCGCCGGTGGGTATGCAGGTGAGCAAGGTTATTGCTACCGACCAAATCAAAGAACTCAAAAAGACTGCAAAAGAGCTTGAGCAAAATAAAGAATTGGATGCCGATGCTTTGGCAAAAGCTATGGCGTATTTCCAAAAGGTAATGAACAATATCGCTATCAAAGGCAAGAGCGAGGAAGAGGTATACGCTCAAATGCAATCTAATCCAATAGTTGCCGCTAAGGACGGTTATATCGATAACGTTATAGAGGCAACCAACCTAAGACCTTATTTAGCTTCTGCTTTGTTAATGGTATTGGGTATCTAGAGGCGGTAGATTATGTCAAAGAAAAAAATAATCAAAACAGTTATTATTTGCGTAGTCCTTGTCGCTTTCCTTGCAGGCTTGATTGCAATGATGGCGTTGCCACATGATTTTAGCGGCAAAGATAGAGATGCTCTTGATATAGAAAACAGTAGTTTTGGAGAAAGAATACTTATAGGTTTGCAGGTTGCATTACTTGGTATTGGTACCGTATTCATAATGCTTATACTGTTGATAATCGTTGTCACGATTATGAAATTGATATTCCAAGGCGTGGGCAAGTTAAAAGAAAAAAGTATCGCTAAAAAGTCCGAGGCTATGCAAAATCAAATTGCCGTAGTCGAAGAGAAAGTGGCATTAGAAGAAGAGGACGAAGAAATCGTAGCGGTCATAATGGCGGCTATCAATGCTTATTACGAAACGCAAAACGTGACGTATAAGTCAAATCTCAAATTTAGAGTTCGCTCAATAAAAGAAATTTAATCACAATAAATAAAAGTTTTAGGAGAATTATTATGCGTAAATTTAACATCAATGTAAACGGCAAAACCTATGCGGTAGAAGTAGAGGAGACTACAGACGGCGCAATAAGCAGTGTATCGGCGCCTGTTCAAGTTGCTACGCCTGTTGCGCAAGCAACTCCTGTTGCAACGCCTGTTGGCAACGGAAAGCCGGTTAAATCTCAGATGCCCGGTCTTGTTAAGAAACTTTGCTTTAGCAACGGCGCAACGGTAAAAGAAGGCGACGCAATTATTATTCTTGAAGCAATGAAGATGGATACTCCGATATCCGCTCCGTGCTCAGGCGTAATCACTTATTCTACTCAAGAAGGCGCAAACGTAGATTCCGGAGCAGTGCTTTGTACGATTGCATAATCATTGATTTAGTGGAGGCAAAATGTTTAACATAATTACGACGCTTCAATCGTTTGATATGGTAAAGTCGCTTCAAAACTTATGGCGCAGTACCGGATTTGTAACGTCTTTAACACCGATATGGCAAAATCTCATAATGATGGCCATTGCGTGTATACTTATATATCTTGCTGTAGCAAAAGAGTTTGAGCCCAATCTTCTACTTGCAATCGGTTTTGGCATGTTTATTATAAATATTCCCGGCGCGTACAATATCTTGTACGGCACGTACGGATATACGTTTACGACTATGGTCGATGGCGTAAGTGAAACTCTTAAGATAGGCGACCAGCTCTTGAAAGGTCTAACGGTAAGCGATCTTGCAGGGATTCCCGAGATAGCCGAGTGGCTCAAGGCTAACGTAAGCAACTTTGACGGTATGGATATGGTACATAAGGTGGAGGCGTTAGAGAACGCCGTACACGCTTTGTTGCCGGAAGTATCTAATATTTCGGTAGCTCACGAAGTCGTGCAAGACCAAGGATTGTTCTTCTATCTATATAAGGGCGTAGAGTGGGTAATCTATCCGCCGCTTATCTTCCTTGGCATTGGCGCAATGACAGACTTCGGTCCGTTGATTGCAAATCCGAAGTCGTTGATAATGGGCGCGGCCGCGCAACTTGGTATATTCGTAACCTTTATTATTGCTATCAATATAGGTTTTACCGGAGAAGAAGGCGCTTCAGTCGGTATTATCGGAGGAGCAGACGGTCCTACGGCAATTTACGTAACTGTAAAATTGGCGGCTCACTTATTGCCTGCAATTTCCGTAGCGGCATATTCGTATATGGCTTTGATAAAGGTTATTCAACCGCCTATTATGAAACTTCTTACTACGAAGAAAGAAAGAGGTATCGTAATGGAACAGCTTCGTCCTGTATCCAAGACGGAAAAAGTTATTTTCCCAATAGCGGTTACGGGTATCGTGGGTATCGTATTGCCATCGGCAATTCCGCTACTCGGTATGTTGATGCTTGGCAACTTGATGAAAGAGTCGGGCGTTGTACCTAGACTTACCAACACGGCAAAGAACGAACTTATCAATATTATTACGATATTGCTTGGCGTAATCGTGGGAAGTAAGGCTACTGCCGACGTATTCTTGAAATTAGAAACGCTTTTGATTATTTTGATTGGCGTATTTGCATTCGCATTCGGTACGGCAGGCGGTTTGCTTATCGGTAAACTTATGAGCAAACTCTCTAAAGGAAAAATCAATCCGCTCATCGGTTCGGCAGGCGTATCTGCTGTGCCAATGGCGGCAAGAATTTCGCATATGGTTGGTCAAGAGGAAAATCCAAACAACTATTTGCTCATGCACGCAATGGGACCTAACGTAGCAGGCGTTATCGGTTCTGCCGTAGCAGCAGGCGTGTTGCTTGCTATCTTCGGCGTATAATATAAGAAGAGGTATAAAATTATGGTTAAGATTACAGAAACTATTTTGCGTGACGCTCACCAATCTCAAGCGGCTACACGTATGAGAATTGACGAGATGTTGCCAATGTGCGAAAAATTGGACAACGCAGGTTATTATTCTATAGAGTGTTGGGGCGGAGCTACTTTTGACTCGTGCCTACGCTTCCTCAACGAAGACCCATGGGAAAGATTAAGACAACTGAAGAAGGCTATGCCAAAGACCAAGTTGCAGATGCTTTTCAGAGGTCAAAACATCTTGGGATATAAGCACTATGCGGACGATGTGGTAGACGAATTCGTAAAAAAGACGATTGAAAACGGCTGTGACATATTGCGTATATTCGACGCTCTCAACGATCCAAGAAATATGGAGCAAGCTATAAAGAGTTGTAAAAAGTACGGCGGTATTTGCGAAGCTACAATATCTTATACTACTTCGCCTGTTCATACCAACGAGTATTTTATTAAACTTGCAAAAGAGCTTGAAGATATGGGCGCTGATAACATTTGTATCAAGGATATGGCAGGTATCTTGTTGCCTTACGTGGCATACGACCTCGTAAAAGGTATGAAAAAAGTTCTTAAACCTACGACTTTGATTCACTTGCATACTCACCAAACTGCAGGTACAGGTAATCAGACGTATCTCAAAGCTGTCGAGGCAGGAGTAGATATTATCGACTGCGCATTGAGCGCTTTGGGTAACGGTACGTCGCAACCTGCTACAGAGCCTATGGTTGCTATCTTGAAGGGTACAGAGTACGATACCGGTCTGGACGTTGCTTACCTCAACGAAATATCCAATCACTTTAAGAAAGTTGCTGAAAGACTTAAGGCAGACGGTTGGTTGACGGATAAGTCTTTGGCTACCGACGTTAACGCTTTGATTTATCAAGTTCCCGGCGGAATGCTTTCCAATCTTGTAGGTCAGCTCAAGAAGGCAAATGCTTTGGATAAATATGAGCAAGTTTTGGCAGAAGTACCAAACGTAAGAAAAGACTTGGGTTATCCACCGCTCGTTACGCCTACCAGCCAAATCGTAGGTACGCAAGCTGTGTTCAACGTGCTTGCAGGCGAGAGATATAAGATGGTTTCCGCAGAAACCAAGGGCGTATTGAAAGGCGAGTACGGAAAACTTCCGGCAGAACCAAACGCAAAAGTAGTCAAGCAAGTTCTTGGCGACGCAGAGAGAATTACTTGCAGACCTGCAGATCTTTTGAAACCTGAACTTGCAAAGTATAGAGAAGAGATTAAAGAGTATATTGAGCAGGATGAGGACGTATTGTCGTATGCGCTCTTCCCGCAGGTAGCCCTTAATTTCTTTAAGTATCGTCAAGCTAACAAAAAGCACGTTGATAGAGAAGTTGGCGATACTACCAAAGGTATTCAACCTGTATAATATTTCTTAACTTAACTCTCTTTATCATTAGTATGTTTTGATAAAAGAGCTGTTAAGAGTAAAGTTGTAAACTGTTAATTCAAAATAAATTGAGAATTGATATAATTAGAAAGAGAACTTTTGTGAAAATACAAGAGTTCTCTTATATTATTTTACATTTGTTTAATTTTTTGCTAAAATTTAAGTATGAATATCTTATTAGTTAACGACGATGGAGTTTATAGCCAAGGAATTTTGAAGCTTGCAGAAAAATTATCTGCAAATAATACCGTTACCGTAGTAGCTCCGCAAGGACAAATGTCAGGTACAGGGCATAGCTTTACGCTTTATGAGTACGTAAATTTTGTAGAATTGCATTTGCTTGACAAGGTGAAGTGCTGCGCGGTCAACGGCACTCCTGCCGATTGCGTCAAAGTAGCATTAAACTTAATAATGCCAAAAACTCCCGATTTGATAATCAGCGGTATAAATAAGGGGTTTAATTTGGGTACCGATATTTTCTATTCGGGAACTGTAAACTCTGCTTTGGAAGGCGCGGTACATAATATCAAGTCTATTGCAGTATCTCAAGAGTATACTTTGGAAAATTTCGACTTCTCATCCGACTTTATAGTTAAAAATTACTTGCGATTCTATGATTTGCTTCCCGATGACGCTCAGACTATCTTTAATATAAACATACCGGTAGGCAACAATAAAGACCTTGCCGGCGTAAAGTTTGCCAAATTGGGAGTAAAAAGATATGATGAGAATTACCGCTTAGAAGAGGGATTTGGATATAGGGCGCACTGTCGTGTAATCTTGGACGAAGATATCTCTCAAGAGGACGATATTTGGCTGTATGATAATAAGTACATAACGGTTTCGCCTGTAAAAAACGATTGGAATAACTACGAATATTTTGAAAAACTAAAAGGCGAAACTATATTATGAAAGTTGTAGTAGTAGGTGGCGGAGCAAGCGGAATGATGTGCGCGGTATTATTGGCGCAAAACGGAGCAGAAGTCACTTTGATAGAAAAAAACGAAAAACTCGGTAAGAAATTGTTCATTACGGGTAAGGGCAGATGTAATTTGACTAATGACTGCGATCTTGCGGATTTTTTTGAAAATATAGTGACAAATAGCAAATTTATGACGTCTGCGCTTTATGGATTTTCGCCAAAAGATACTATGAACTTTTTTGAAGATAAAGGGGTACGGCTCAAAGTAGAAAGAGGCAATAGAGTTTTTCCGCAATCGGATAAATCCAGCGATATAATTAAATGTTTTGAAAAAGCCTTAAAAGATTATTCTGTTGAGGTCAAACTAAATACTTGCGTCAAGAGTGTATTAGTAGACCAAAACGGCGCATATGGAGTAAATATCAACACAGGAGAGAGAATTTTAGCCGACAAAGTAGTAATAGCGACCGGTGGAATTTCATATCAATCTACCGGAAGTACGGGCGATGGATATAGGTGGGCAAAGTCTTTGGGGCACAACATAATTGAGCCTAGGCCTGCGCTGGTGCCTATATTGGTAAAAGAGCAATACGGCTTGCAAGGCTTAAGTCTTAAAAACGTGAGCGCTAGCGTTAAGCGAGATAATAAAACGATATTTTCGCAATTTGGGGAAATGCTTTTTACGCACACCGGAGTAAGCGGACCTATTATTTTATCATTATCGTCTTTAATAAATAAGCATTATTTTTGCGGAAAATTCGATGGAAAGTATTATCTTTGCGTAGACTTAAAGCCTGCGTTGAGCGATGAGATTTTGCAAAACCGACTTATTAGAGAATTTACGCAAAGAAGCAATACTGAGTTAAAAAACGTTCTTTCCGCGCTTATGCCTAAATCATTGGTTGGCGTTGTGATAAAACAAAGCGGACTTAATGAAAGGCAAGCTGTAAACTCCATAACAAAAGAGCAGAGAGAAAAATTGGCTCAAACAATCAAAAATTTGACCTTTACTATAGTTGGTTTAGAGAATATCAATGCAGGAATTATTACTTCGGGCGGAGTTGACTGCAAGCAAATCAATCCAAAAGATATGATGAGTAAACTGGTAAAAAATTTATATTTTATCGGTGAAGTATTGGATATAGACGCTTTGACCGGAGGTTTCAATTTGCAACTTGCTTTTAGCACTGCGCATCAAATGAGCAAAAGTGCGATGAATTGATTGCAAAAAATACTGCTTTGAGTTAAAATATTAGTATTATGGAGAGGTTATGATAAATATTGCAATTGACGGACCTAGCGGAGCAGGAAAAAGCACAATCGCTAAGATGGTCGCAAAGACTTTGGGAATTACTTACCTAGATACGGGGGCAATGTACAGAGCGGTAGCTTTGCATGTAGTTAATTGCGGTAAGAATCCGTCTGAAGAAGAGGATGTCAAGTCGCTTTTGAGCGAAATAAATATTTCTTATATTAAAGAGAGCGATGAAAATAAGATTTGTCTTAATGGCATTGACGTGTCGCAAGATATTAGAAGACATGAAATTTCAAAGTACGCGTCAGAGGTTTCTAAAATTCCTGCCGTGAGAATATTCTTAGTCGATATGCAAAGAAAAATTGCCGATACAAGCGACGTAGTTTTAGACGGTAGAGATATTACAAGTTACGTTTTACCAAATGCGAAATATAAGTTTTATTTGACGGCAAATGACACAGAAAGAGCTAAGAGAAGATTTGAAGAACTCAAAGCAAAAGGTCAAGACGTGTCGTATGAGCAAATTCTTGCCGACGTGAAAGACAGAGATTTCAACGATATGAATAGAGATTTTGCGCCATTGAAAAAGACAGAGGATTCTTACGAGATAGACAGTACTGAAATGTCGTTACAACAAGTCGTTGATACAATATTGTCAAAGATAAAAGAGATTGACGAAAATGATAACGCTAGAGTTAACGAAAAAAAATTGAACAATCAAGTTGCAAAGCAAGCAAAGGATAAGAAGAAGCAAAGAGGGCGTTGGTTTTATAAAGGAATAGCTAATTTTGTTAGAAAAGTACTTAAAGTTTTATGGATAACAAAAATTTATTTTAAGGAAAATTTTCCTAAAAATAGCAAAGCGCTGGTTATTTGCAATCATTATTCGGCTCTTGACCCATGTGTAATTATGTCAAGGATAATGGGGAAAGACGGAAAGGTTTTAATGAAAAACGAAATTACAGCCAATTCTTTTGTTGACAAGGTTTCAAAAGAATTAGGTTGTATTCCTGTTAAAAGGGGAGAAGCCGACGTTGGCGCGGTAAAAAATATTATCGGCGCGTTAAATAATAATCAACCGGTTTTGATTTTTCCCGAAGGTACGAGAAATCGGCAAAACAGTAAAGAATTTTTGCCGTTCAAGCAAGGCGTTGCTACGTTTGCCATTAAGGCGAAAGCGCCTATTGTCCCAATGATTTACTATAAAAAGACAGTAATTTTCGGAAGAAATAAACTTATGGTCGGGACTCCTTTTTACTTAGACGAGTTTTATGACAAAAAGATGAGTGAAGTTAAAGAAAGTGCAACTCAATTTATCATTGATAAAATGAAAGAGTTAAGAGAGGAGATGGATATACTCGTCGAGAAGTGCGGAGGAAGTAAAAAGAGATACTTGAAATATAAGGAAAATCAAAGCAAGGAGTCGAGTGCAAATGTCGGTGACAGTAGCGAAGAATAGCGGATTTTGCCAAGGAGTAAAAAAAGCCGTTGACGTTGCATTGAATATAGATACTCCAGCATACGTCTACGGCGAGTTGATTCACAATGAAGTCGTATTGGAAAAGCTCAAGGCGAGAGGAGTAGTTACCGTCGACAACCTAAATGATTTTAAGGGTAAAAAAATTATTATCCGATCTCACGGAGTGGGTAAGGACGTATATGATTTTTTGCTGAATAAAGGTATCGAATACGTAGATTGCACTTGTATTTTTGTTAAGAAAATTCATGAGATAGTCAGGGAAAATTATCTGAAAGGAAAACAGATAATAATTATAGGCGATCCCAATCATCCCGAGGTAATCGGTACCAACGGTTGGTGCGACAATACCGCAATAATTTTTAATGGAGAAGAAGACGCGGTTTTTGACAACGAAAAACAATATTGTCTTGTCGTACAGACTACTTGCGACCATAAAATTGTAGAAAAATATATCAAAATTTTACAAACATCGATAAAAACGCTTGATACAAATAACACTATATGCTATACTACTTTAGGTAGACAAAAAGAGTGTGAATTGCTCAGTAAAGAATGCGATGTAATGCTCGTTGTCGGAAGTAAAAACAGTTCTAATACCAAAAAATTGCAGGAAATATGCAATAAGAACTGTAAGTTGACTTATTTGATAGAAACGCTAGCCGATTTGAAATCGGTCAATGTGAATAAAAATATTAAAATCGGCATAGTTGCCGGCGCATCAACTCCACCTGAGTTGA
>CAJTPC010000040.1 GCA_910578245.1 uncultured Christensenella sp.
TAGAAAAATCACAATGAATAGAAATATAAGCGCTATCGCCAACAATAACGGACAAAATTTTGTATAATATACACTTGTTTGTTAAAAAAGTAAACCTATGGGTATTGACTTTTTTTATAATTTATAGTTTAATTAATATATGGAAGTAATAATGTATATTTTGGTGGCGGTCTGTATAGTCCTTGGCATATTAAAGTCGTATTCTCGTAATAAAGGCAATTACGACTTTGAATTGATAGCAAAGACTTGCGGGTCGCTTTGCTTTGTTGGCGTGGGCATACTTGCTTTCTATCTATCGCAACACGACGGCAAAGAAAAATCTTACTCCCTTGTCGTGATTTTCGGACTTATTCTAGGTCTGATAGGCGATATATTCTTATGCCTTTACGACTGCAATTCACATCCTAAAAGAAAGAATCTTATTCAGGTGGTCGGCGTAGCGTTCTTCTTCCTCGGACATCTTTGCTATATGTTCAACTTCCTCACCTTGGAACCGTTCAAACTTTATCTGCTTCCCACTCTCATTGTTTTGCCAATCGTATATATCATTCTTGCTTGCAAAGTGCTCACTTCAAGCAAGGCGCAAAACGTAATGCTGGCAATATATTATCTCGCGCTCAACTTGATACTCACTTCTTCAATCAACCTTATGATAGTAAGAGGCGTCAACGCATTTACCCTACTCAATTTAATAGGTTGCGTACTCTTTATCTCTTCAGATAGCGTTTTGGGATTGTCTTGGTTTGCGCCGACGCTTAAATTGCCCAAAAGTCACGACTATTATATAATATTGAGCTACTACACCGCTCAATGTTTGTTCGCATTATCAATTATCTTTATCTAAATTAAAATTATCTAAAAGATTTAATAACTTATTTAATTTTTCATTTTTTTTGCCTGTTTTTTCATAACCGCAAATTTCAAGCATAAGTTGAGCTCCATACATAAAGCCCTCTTTGTAATAATGCGCTACGGTGGCGGTATGAAAATCTTTATACGCTAAATCAATGCCTTCCATAAGGTTATTCAACGGTTTATTTTTCCCTATAGTATCCAACATTAACTTCTTGCGCTTCTCTAATACTTTTTTTTGCGTTCCGCAAATATTATCGTCATACTCTATTTGAGCCTGCGATTGAAATGCGAGCAAAGCAAACATCATTGCTTGTGGTGTATATCTTTCCATATTTTTGTCCATGATTATATTATACGGTGCAAATAGTCAGATGTCAATTGTTATACGGTCAAAATAGTTGGGAAATTTACTTATGCAAGTGAAATTTACCTCAAATATTAGAAAGTTACGAAAAGAATTTAACGTATCACAACCGCAACTCGCTAAAGAGATAGGTTATAGTGATAGCATAGTAAGTTTATGGGAAAGAGGTTATCGTATTCCGTGCGCCGATGCAATTATTATTTTATCTCGCTATTTTCAAGTAAGCACTGATTACGTATTAATGGTAAGCGACGATAATTCAATGCTTCACCGCTCAGACGACTTTTACGTAGATTTGTCAGTATTTAATAAAAGATTAAAGGAATTGAGAACTCAAAAGAATTTATCTCAATTTCAACTTGCGAAAAAGACAAATTTAACCAAGACTTCAATCAATCATTGGGAGAACGGCAAATGTCCGCCAAACGCTAATGCAGTAGTTGCGCTTGCCAACTACTTTGGAGTTACGACAGATTATTTACTTGGCGAAAGCGATTAGTTATTAATAACTACAAATCAATTGTTTAATTACAAAAGTATGAATATGCAGACGAAATTTACATCAAATATTAGAAAATTGCGAAAAGAATTTAACGTATCGCAAAATCAACTGGCTTTAGAAACAGGTTTAGGCAAAAGTGCAGTGAGTTATTGGGAACTTGGAGTTGAAGTACCTAATGCAAAGGCTGTAATAATTTTATCAAGATATTTCCAAGTAACCACAGACTATCTATTGAAAGAAAGCGGCGATAATACTCCGGTATATCGCTCAGACGATTTTGACGTGGACTTAACAATATCAAATAAGCGATTAAAAGAATTAAGAATAAAGAGCAAGTTATCTCAAGATAAACTTGCAACAGAAGTCAAACTATCTCAATCTGCTATCAATAATTGGGAGCTTGGTAAACGTACTCCCAATGCCAATGCAATAGTAACTCTCGCCCGCTACTTTGGAGTTACGACAGATTATTTACTTGGCGAAAGCGATTAAAAATAAAAACCGCGTTATACGCGGTCTTTTTTGTTAGTTTTTTCTTTAATCAATTTAATCAAATCAATCTCTTTAACCGTACAATACGTGGACAAAATTGGCAAGGCTAAGAATATTACGCTCATAATTACGCCAAGCGTATAAATTACGAATTGCCAACCATTGTTGCCTACCAAGTCTTGGAAGGCTACTACGATTTCTCTTACCATATCGTCCAAGAAAGCCGGAAGCGTCGAACCTGCGCCCACAGGAAACATAAGTACGAATGCTAATAAAAGCGGAACCGTCATAATAGTGCTGTATGCGCACACTGCGATTGAAAATATATTCTTGACTTTGCCCTCGAACGTACCTGCCGAAGTTGACATAAGCATTATGCCTATTGCATTGGTGATAATGACTACTGCGTACTTCAAAATCACGTTGGGAATTGCGCTGATATAGCCAAGTCCAGCATTGCTACCTGTGGCTTGAATTATTGACAGTATGCCGAGAATGATAAAGACTGTCGCTACGGCAATCATTACGCTTTGCTTGATAATCTTCTTTTTGCTTTCTTCCATAATATCCCCTTATCTACAAAAGACTTTGCTTTTGCTGTCAGACTAATTATAAAATAATTTGCGCTCTAAAGCAATAAAATAATAAAATAATAAAATATATTTTTATTTTATAAAATATCCGTTGTCTTTAAGTACGCTCAACGCTTTGTCGAAATAATTTTCCTTAACTAAAATGTAATCGGTATCGTAAGTAGACACGGCAAAGATAGGTATGTCTGCGTTTGCCAAGACAGTCGATATCTTAGAAAGTATACCTACCAAAGCAAAATCAAGAGTTCCCAATACTCGCATACCTCGCCAATCTCTATCTATAGTAAGGCAATTCTTGGGCGTGTCCTGCTCTTTGCATACCAAAGACACTTCGCCGTCCGTCTTGGCAAGAAAGAAAAAGTCGCTTTTTATATCGGCTTGGCTTACGCTGTCGATTTTACAGACGCAAAAATTATCTTGGAGTACTTCTAATAACATATTTTAATTTTATCAAAAATATCACTCTATTGCAATAACATATTGCAAAATATATTAGCGCGTGATATAATTATTGAAAGGTAAATGAAATGAAAACTTGTCCGAAATGTAACTCGCAAATAGACGAAGATATGGTTCTCTGCCCAACGTGCGGAGAGCATTTGCGTACTTTTAGCGACAAAAATATTTTTGACAAACACCACGTCTTGCTCACAAGATTTTTAATCGCATTGTCAATTATACTTCCGCCTGTCGGCGCAATTGTAGCAACTATAATCAAAAAAAGACACAACTCGCTTGGCAAGTTGTGCTTTAGATACTCCCTTATTGGGTTTGCAATTTACTGTATGATGACTTTGTTAGTGCTGATTTGCTACCTGGCAATGACTTTCACAGGCATTTCGTATTTATAATTAACCCTTTAATTCTTCCATCTGCGCCTTGATTATCGCGCTGATTTCGTCAATTGCCTTTGCGTAAGGTATCTTTTTACATTCCTTAGTAGCTCTTAAAGTAATTTCTACTTCGTCTGTCGCTAGGCTCTTAGGCGAAATGACTACTCTTATAGGCATACCCATGAGATCCGCGTCGTTGAACTTCACTCCTGCTCCTACGCTTCTGTCGTCAAAGAGTACGTCCACGCCTTGCTTGGCGAGATTGGTGTACAACTCATACGCTTTTGTATTGACATTTTCGTCGTCAAGTCTAAGCGGACAGATATGGACTTGCCATGGAGCTACGCTCATTGGAAGTATAAGCCCTTTGTCGTCGCTCGCTTCTTGAGCAATAGACGCGATTGCTCTTCCTACTCCAATGCCGTAACATCCCATTATAGGATTGAACTCAACGCCGTCTGCGCCGTGTACCGTCATATCCATTGACTTGGTGTACTTTGTGCCGAGTTGGAAGATATTGCCTATCTCGATACCGTTCTCTACTCTCAACTTGCCTCCGCATATAGGACACTTGTCGCCACTTCTAGTCTTGGATATATCGACAAATTTTGCGCTCGGCAAATCTCTCTTAAAATTAAATCCCGTATAGTGATACTCCGCCTTGTTGGCGCCTATGACCAAAGAATTAATATTCTCAAGCGACTTATCGTATACCGTAATTATGCTCTTGTCAAGTCCCAAAGGTCCTATATTACCGCAAGCTAAAACTTCGCTTACTCCGCCGTCGTAAGGAACGATGTCCTTGAGCAAAGCCTTTTTGAGTTTTGCCTCGTTGACCTCTAAATCTCCTCTTGTAAAAGCAATGACCAGTTCGTCAGAGTTGCCCTTTACCGCAAATACGACTGCTTTGCAAGTGAGATTGTGCTCTACGTTCAATCTCTTGCCAACCTCTTCAATAGTCTTATCTTCACCGGTAAATACAATTTCTAAAGGCTTAACGTCGTTCTTTGGCGTATCTATTACTCCTTCGGCTACTTCCATATTGGCTCTATACTCGCAGTCGTTACACAGTACGATGCTGTCCTCGCCGACTTCCGTCAATAGCATAAACTCGTGAGCAATGCTACCGCCCATCATACCGCTATCCGACTTGATGTCAATAAAGTTCTTTAGACCTATTCTTCTGAATATACGGTAGTATGCGTCAAACATTTTGTCGTAATACTGCTCTAAGTCCTCTTTTGTGGAGTGGAAAGAGTAGGCGTCTTTCATAGTAAACTCTCTTACTCTTATAAGGCCTCCGCGCGACCTAGCCTCATCGCGGAACTTAGTCTGCAATTGATATATCATCATAGGAAGTTGGTTGTAAGAGCTGACTATGTGATTGGCAAGGTGTACCGCCGCTTCTTCGTGGGTCATACCAAGGAGCATATCTCTGTCGGCTCTGTCCTTAAAACGCACCATTTCGCTACCGATAGACGAGTATCTTCCAGACTTATCCCAAATCTCTCTTGGCATAACGACTGGGAACAAAACCTCTTGACCGTCCAAAGCGTCCATCTCCTGACGAATAATAGCCTGTATCTTTTGGCTCATCTTTTGGCAGGGCATAGTCATAGTATAAATGCCGTTTGCTACCTGCTTAATAAAACCTGCTCTTGACAAAAGAATATGGCTCTTGATTTTTGCGTCTTGCGGCGCTTCTTTAGTACGCTCGCACACCAACTTGCTCAATAACATAAATTTACCTCTTTTAATAAATTTGTATAAATTCGTATAAAGTTTAACATATCGCTTTATTAAAATCAAGTAAAGTAAAGGCAAAGTGTCTTTACCGCATAACAAATTTGTTTGATCGTTATCATTTTTTGCAACAAGCGAAAGAGAATACAAAATTCGCAAAAACCGTCAATTGCGACGATACGCCAAGGTATATACAAATATTCAAATGCAAATATGAGCATATATCAATATGCAAGTATGCACATAATTTCAATCGTTGATATCAATATATGCAAATATGTATGAACATAGTAAACTCCTCAGAATGACGTCACAAGGATAGAGATTTCTCCATTACGCTTGGCTACAGTCGAAATGACATACGCTACCTATTCCCTATCCCCCCAATACTTCTTACTTCTTACTTCTTACCTATTACCTAAAACGCCCTTCCCTCTCGTTTGGCGAGAAGGGAGTGGCGCAAGAATTTCACGGACAAGAGCGTTACTCTATCGTTTGGCGGGAAGGGAGATATGCAAAGAATAAAACGATGCGAAAAAGATACGTTTTAGACTTGACTAGCCTCCCTTCTCGCCAAACTCCTATCTCAGACCTACGGAAGTGTTGTCCTTGTGTCTATCTCTCAAAGCGTCGATTGGATGCTCTGCAATTTGATAGCGGTAATCGATACCCTTCTTATCGATATAATCGTCAATTACCTTGTGAGAAGCTACGTTCGCAGTCTTTGGATTGACTAAACTCTGGTAGTTGAAGAAATCGCTGTTCTTCGGCAATTCGTTGACGTTGATATAATTTTCTCTATCGGCAGTAAGTCTAACGCTTTCAAGCTGTTGACGAACATAGTCTTTGCAAGAATGGAAAGCCAAAAGCTCCGGGAATTCGCCGACAGGTATGATTTGTTGCCAATCCTTTTTCTCGTACTTCTTGAGCATTTGCGCGGCGGTATGCAAGTGCGCAACTTCCTGCTCAAAGAGTTGTTCCCACAGACCTTTGATACGCTTGTCGGTTTCGTCCATATAGCAAGAATAATATAGATATGCTTCGCAATACTCGTGCATAAGCGAATTTTCAAGCCAAGTACAGTTGGTATCCATCAACGAACCGTATTGCGTTACGTGCTGTTCTTCTATCATAGCAATCTCGGTATAGAGTTGTCTGCCAAGCGTAGATTGCTCATAGAACGCGCCTTGATTCATATAATAATTCATAGTCTGTTGTTCCGCAGCCGTAATTATCATAGTGTTAAGCACAGTGAGCATATCGCTTGTCTTAGAGTCGATATGATATCTTATGCTGTCGTATGGGTGTCTATGCTCGGCAATCGTAGGTCTGCCCGGCATAATCTCAACGTACTCGCCCACAAGTCTTTGAGCCTTTACGCCTTGCTCCATTTCAAGAAGGTCGGCATATCTGTATAGGTGGTCAAAGTCCTCAAGCAGCGCAAAGTCAAGCGCTTGCTTGACGTAGCCGTTCTTTTCTCTTTCAGCAAGCAAGCAAGTCAAATCGACAGCCAAATGCTCATATCCTATCGTATGCTCCAAGATATTCTCATTGAGAGGCTTGAGATTGGCTATACGCTTTTGCTGTTGTTGCTCTACTCTCCTCGTAGCGGCAAGCTGTCTGCGAATGTCGTTGTTGTCGCAGTTGCGCGAGAAGCGATGCAAAAAGTTGACGGATTCATATTCCGTTCCGTTCATAAGAATTATGCGGAGCTTAGTATAAGGACTTACTTCTTCCTTATCGTAAGGCTTTGAGTTAAGACAAGACCAATCGCAAAATTGCTTGTCCTGTGGCATAGGTTTGAGTTCAAAAGGATTCATTGTATTCCCTCCATATTTTTTAATATCAAGAGTAGTATTGCCATTGCAAAAATTTTTTACACTATAATTCGTTAAGATTTTTGCAATATCTTTATCACAACGCTTGCTTAAATACCAACTATTATTCGATGCTTGGATAATTATAAAGAATTTGTAAATCTTTTTGCTTAAACTACCCTAAAAATACTTTTTATTTATTGCAAATAGTGTTAAAATAAAGTCAGTACAAAATTATATTGACTAAAGTCAGTATAACTTAAATGCTATTTTCTGAGTTTTAAGGAGTGGTTATGGAGAAACAAAAGTTGGAATACCTCCAATCCAAAGCTCTTGACGTACGCAAGATTACCGTTGAGATGATAGGAAGATTGGGCGTGGGACACATAGGAGGCGCGCTTAGTATAGTCGACCTTCTGGCCGTATTATATTACGATATTGCAAAAGTAAATCCCAAAAATCCAAAAGACCCCGATAGGGACAGAATCGTTATGAGCAAAGGTCACGCAGGTCCCGCGCTTTACAGCGTACTCGCCGACAAGGGATATTTCCCAATGGAAGAGATCAAGACTCTCAACCAACCCGGTACAAATCTCCCCTCTCACTGCGATATGAACAAGACTGTAGGCATCGATATGACGGCCGGCTCGCTCGGTCAAGGCTTAAGCGCGGCAGTAGGTATGGCTCTTGCAGGCAGAATAGACAAAAAAGATTACAAAGTGTTTTGCATACTCGGCGATGGCGAAAGCCAAGAAGGTCAAGTTTGGGAAGCGCTTATGTACGCCGGCAATATGCGACTTGGCAATCTCGTCATTTTCATTGACAACAACGGCATGCAGATTGACGGTATGACGGCGGACATCAACGCCTTAGAACCGCTCGACGAAAAAGGTAGCGCTTTCAACTTGCATACTCAAAGAATTAACGGTCACGATATCGAAGCTCTTGAAGATGCTATCAATACCGCTCTTTCTATTAAGGATAAGACCTCTTTGATTATCCTTGACACTATAAAGGGCTACGGCGTAGATTGGGTATCGAGCAAAGGCGCAGGCTGTCACTCTATGTCAATCACCGAAGAGCAATGGCGCGAATTCTGCGGTAAGGAGGACAAGTAATATGCAAGATAGTTTGGAATTGAGAGAAGTATATTGCAACTCTTTGGTAGAAGAGGCAAAGACCAACGACAAGATAGTAGTCGTAGAAGCCGACCTTATGAACTGTATCAAAACGGGACCTTTCAAGAAAGCCTACCCCGACAGATTTTTTAACGTGGGTATCGCGGAAGCAAACATGGTGGGCGTATCAGCAGGACTTGCTACTTGCGGTAAAATTCCATTCTGCTCTTCTTTCGGCACTTTTGCGACAAGAAGATGTTATGACCAAATTTTTATCAGTGTAGCGTACAGCAAACAAAACGTCAAGATTGTAGGCACCGACCCCGGTATCTGCGCAGAAATCAACGGCGGTACTCATATGCCTTTTGAGGATATGGGTATTATGCGCGGAATTCCTAATATGCTTTGCGTAGAGCCTACGGACGCAACTATGCTCAAAGCGCTTATGCCACAAATTATCGCCTATGACGGCGCAACGTATATAAGACTACAACGCAAAAAGGCGGAAACCGTATACCAAGATGGCGAAAACTTTGACCTTCTCAAAGCAAAGACGGTAGTCAACGGCAAGGACGCTACGATAATCGCGTCGGGCATTATGGTAAGCAAGGCATTAGAAGCAAGCAAAATCTTTAAGGGTATGGGAATGAGCGTGGGCGTACTCAACGTCTTTACTTGGAAGCCTATCGATGAACAAGCTATTGTCAAGGTTGCAAAGACCACAGGCGCAATCGTAGTAGCTGAAAATCACAATATCCGCAACGGTCTATACTCTGCCGTCGCAGAAGTCGTAGTTAACAACTGCCCCGTTCCGATGGAAAGCGTTGGCGTTCAGGACGAGTTCGGCGAAGTAGGCAAAATGCCATATCTAGCGCAAAGATTCCACTTGACGGTAGACGATATCGTACAAAAGACTTTGAAGGCTATTAAACGCAAGAAATAGCGATAATACTATTTACTATAGTTACGATAGAAATTCAAATAACCATCCACCCGTCAAACGGGTGGTATTTCACAATATCGGGTAAAACCCT
>CAJTPC010000041.1:0-4681 GCA_910578245.1 uncultured Christensenella sp.
GTATAATAATGTTGGTAGCGCTGACAATCGCAAATTGATAAGCATTAATATGCTTAAAAAAGCTACAAAAACAATCATCAAGGCTCTTCGGCTTTATACCGCTTACGCTATGAGGACGCAATTTTTGCGCTTCGCATTAAATAAGCAGTATTTAGCAAAGTCTAAGAGTAAAATTTAGGAGAAGCTATGAATACCGACAAATTGCTCGTCAACTTGACGAAAAGAGGTTTTAAGCCTTTCTTCTTTGACAATCGCAAAGAAGCAACCGACTTCTTGCTTAACCTTATCCCCCAAGAAGCAAGCGTGGGCATAGGCGGAAGCATGACGATAAAAGACCTCGGCGTAGATAAATTACTCTACGATAGGGGCAATACCGTGTATACTCATTCTGTTTTCGTTCCGCTCAAAGACAACGAAAACGTATACCAACTCGCCGGCTCGGCAGATTGGTACTTATCTTCTACCAACGCTCTAAGCGAGGAAGGCGACTTCGTCAATATAGACGGCACGGCAAATAGAATCTCTGCGCTGGCTTTCGGCGTGAAGAATATTATGTACATACTAGGCGCCAACAAAATCACACCCGACCTTGCAAGCGCAATAGACAGAGCCCGCAACGTCGCCGCTCCGCCCAATGCGAGAAGGGTCAAAAGAAATACTCCGTGCGCAACCAGTGGAGAGTGCTGTATGTGCGACAGCGACGAGTGTATCTGCAACGCTACTTTGATTTCTCACCACCCTACGAGATACCAAGAGAACGTATACGTAGTAGTAATCAACGAAACTTTAGGCTATTAGGAGAATTTATGAAAAAAGACACAAAATGGTTGATATCCACGCCTGTAGCGCATAGAGGGCTTCACAACAACAAAGACTTACCCGAAAATTCATTGGGCGCTTTTGAAAATGCAATAAAGCACGGCTACGGAATAGAATTTGACGTATGGCGTACGCTTGACGGCGAACTTATCGTGCATCACGATCCAAAGCTAATTCGCACTTGCTCTAGAAAAGAAAAAGTCATAAATATCAATTCGTCAAAACTAGAAGATTATAAGTTGATGAACACAAACTACTCTATCCCTACATTCAAGCAAACACTGGATTTAGTCGATGGGCAGGTAGGACTTGTAATAGAAATCAAACCGACTAAACTTGTTGACGTAACTTGCTCGCAAATTTGGGATGTACTAAAAGATTATAAAGGAAATTACTGTATTGAATCTTTCGACCCATACGTCGTACGCTGGTGGGCGCAAAACCATCCGGAAATAATTCTCGGACAGCTTTGCGATTGGTATCCCTTCCATAGAATACTTGTCAAGAGAATGAAGCAATACCGCTTCGTAGACTTTTTGGCAACTTCTATCAAAAATCTGCCTAGCAAGTATTATCAGAAGATTTGTAAAGAAAATCCTAATATGCTCGTAATAGGATGGACGGTGCGTACTCAAGAACAATTTGATTTGACTGTCAAAAACGTGGATAATATCATATTCGAAACAAACGACAAAAACGACGGCTATATTGCCCCGCCTAATACGACAAACGACTTTTGCCATAGACAGTATTAAAATATAACTTATAAAATAAAAAGTGGCTGTCACTGCTTTGTAACTGTGACAGCCACTTTTTGTTTGCTTTAAGAGAATACTCTTTTACTAGTCAAGGACTTTGATTATCTTATCCTTGAGCATCTTCTTGCCTTGTTCCATTATAGTGTTCTTCATCTTTGAAGTAGCTACAACGGCTGTTACCACGCCTGCGCCGAAGCCAAGCATCAATCCGGCTTTCAACATTTGTTCACCTCCTTGTTATAATTTCTCTTGCATAGTGTGTACACAAGAAAGATTTATAATACAATTTGAGGAATTTTGTCGGTGGTAAATTATGGCTTGTTATTTGCCGTTTTTCTTTTTATAGTCTTCAATAGCTTCTTTTATAGCCTCTTCTGCAAGTACGCTACAGTGTATCTTTTGAGGAGGAAGTCCTTCAAGTTCTTCGACTACTCTTGCATTTGTGAGATTCAATGCCTCATCGATAGTCATACCCTTGACCATTTCCGTAGCCGTCGAACTCGTAGCAATAGCCGCCGCGCAACCGAAAGTTCTGAACTTAGCGTCGACGATTCTGTCGTCCTTTATCTTAAGAGAGATTTCCATTATATCTCCGCAAGCGGCGTTGCCTACTTTACCCACGCCGTCTGCATCCTCAATAAATCCCACGTTCTTGGGATTGGCAAATGCTTCTTTTACTTTATCATTGTACATCATAAATATATACTCCTTTATTTGTTGTAAAGCGGTGACATCTTTCTCAATACGTCTACCGTCTGAACTAATTTCTCTACTGTGTATTTTGCTTCTTCAAGCGTATTATTTTTCCCAAAAGAAAATCTTATCGAGCCGTGCGCAACTTCAATAGGTACGCCTATCGACAAAAGCACGTATGACGGTTCAAGCGAACCCGACGAACACGCTGACCCGCTGGACACTGCTATACCTGCCATATCAAGGCGCATAAGTATCGATTCGCCCTCGATATACTTAAAGGAAAAGTTGGCGTTGGATGGCAATCTCTTGGCGTTGTCCTTTGGTCCGTTGTAATATATATCGTCGATATTCGCAATCACTTCTTTAACAAAATAATCTCTTATCTCACTGATATGCGCGTTGTTCTTTGCCATATCCTCTACGGCAATTTCTATTGCCTTGCCCATACCTACGATTGCGGGAGTGTTGATTGTCGAGGCGCGAAGATTTCTCTCTTGCTCTCCGCCGTCCATAAATCTTTCTATCTTCAAGCCGTTACGCTTATACAATACGCCAATGCCCTTTGGTCCGTAAAACTTATGTCCGCTCATGGAAAGCAAGTCGATATTGTCTTTGACTACGTCTATCGGCACGTTGCCGATGGCTTGCACAGCGTCGGTATGGAAGACGATACCCTTGCTCTTGGCGATTGAGCCTATCTCTTTGAAAGGTTGAATTGCGCCCATTTCGTTGTTGGCAGTCATTACGGTTATGAGAATAGTGTCCTCTTTAATAGCATTTTGCAAATCGTCAAGATTTATGATACCTTCGTTATTTACGGGCAAATACGTTATTTCAAAACCTTGCTTTTGCAAACTTTCGCAAGTCTTCATTACTGCAGGGTGTTCGATACAAGACGTGATTATATGCTTGCCCTTGTCCGCCCTAGCGTGAGCTATGCCCTTGATTGCCCAGTTGTCGCTCTCGGTACCGCCGGAGGTAAAGTATATCTCGCTTGGCTTGGCGCCAATGGCTTTTGCTATCTTCGCCCTTGCTTCGTCAACGGCTTTAAGAGCTTGTCTGCCCATAAAGTGTTGCGATGAGGCATTTCCGTATACTTGCCCAAAATACGGCAGCATCTCTTCAATTACTCTAGGGTCGGTATAAGTAGTAGCCGAATTATCCAAATAAATACATCTATCTTGTGACATATTACACCTCTTTTTTTATTAAACTTGACAGTGACATGCTATCCAAACAGTCGTTGATTGCCTCAAACAACTTATTCCAGACGTTGTAAGTCGAACAGTTGCACTTCCCTTCGCCTTCGCAAGGATTGCTAGAACAACCGCACTTACTGTCGCACTCGCCCGATAAACAATCTATTATTACCAGTCCGTCCTCAAGCGCTCTTATTATTTCGCCCACCGATATATCCTCAGGCTCTTTTGCAAGAAAGTATCCGCCGTTGGCGCCTCGGTTGGCGCAGATAAGTCCCGCTTTCTTCAGCGTAGATATGAGTTGTTCAAGATACTTATCGCTTACGCCTATGCTAGACGACATTAATGATAGGCTAATAACACCCTCTCCGTGGTGGTCTGCCATATAGCACATAGCCTTTAACCCGTATCTGGCTTTTGAAGATAATTTCATATCCACCTCATACCTTTAGCGGTATTCCTAGTAATTTACTAGGTATTATTTTACTCTATTGTTATTTGCTTGTCAACGGTTTTTATACGGATAAAAAAATAATTACGCCCCAAAAGTTGTTATAACTAATGGGGCGTAATACAATATGGTATTTAATAATGATGTTATCTGATAATATCGTTTGCGTAGATAGGATATTTCTTGCAAAGTTCGGCAACTTTCTTGGAGCAACGCTCTACTGCTTCTTCCTTGTTGTCAACTAGGTCTGCAATACAATCTGCGATAACAAGCATATCGTCTTCTTTCATGCCTCTTGACGTAACGGCAGGAGTACCTATACGTACGCCGGAAGTTACGAACGGCTTTTGGGTATCGAAAGGAATTGCATTCTTGTTGGCTGTGATATGAGCCTTGTCGAGCAACGCTTCGAGTTCTTTACCCGTCATCCCCTTCGAAGTGAGGTCGATAAGCATTAAGTGATTGTCGGTTCCGCCCGATACAAGGTTGATACCCTTATCAAGCAAAGCCTTAGCAAGAACTTGAGCGTTCTTGACGATTTGTCTTTGATATTGCTTAAACTCTTCGCTCATTGCTTCTTTGAGCGCAACTGCCTTAGCGGCAATTATGTGCATAAGCGGTCCGCCTTGAGTACCCGGGAAAATCGCCTTGTTAATCTTGGTAGCTATCTCTTCATTGTTGGTAAGGATAAGTCCGCCTCTAGGTCCTCTCAAAGTCTTGTGAGTGGTGGTGGTGACTACGTCTGCGTAAGGTACGGG
>CAJTPC010000041.1:4691-8969 GCA_910578245.1 uncultured Christensenella sp.
ACTTGCGTGACAGCCTGCCGCAACAAGACCTGCGATATGAGCCATATCTACCATAAGATATGCGCCTACGCTGTCTGCTATCTCTCTGAACTTCTTGAAGTCCAATGCTCTCGGATATGCGCTTGCGCCTGCAAGAATAAGTTTCGGCTTGCACTCTTTAGCAAGTTTAGCTACCTTATCGTAATCAATCATACTAGTAGACTGCTCTACCTCGTAAGGAATGATATTGAAGTATTTACCTGAAATATTTACAGGGCTTCCGTGAGATAAGTGTCCGCCGTGAGCAAGGCTCATACTCAGCACGGTATCTCCTGTCTGCAACAAAGCAAAGAAAGTAGCAAGATTTGCGTTGGCGCCGCTGTGCGCTTGAACGTTAGCGTACTTAGCGCCGAAAAGCTGACATGCTCTTTCAATAGCAAGTTTTTCTACTATATCAACGTATTCGCATCCGCCGTAGTATCTCTTTGCCGGATAACCCTCGGCATACTTGTTGGTCAAATGCGAACCTGCTGCCGCCATTACCGCCGGAGTAACGATATTTTCGCTTGCAATAAGCTCAATATTGCCTTGTTGGCGGGTAAGTTCTAATTCCAAAGCATCGCAAACTTCGGGGTCGGTATCTCTGATAACCTTAAAATCTATCATAAGTATCTCCTATATTAAATTAAATATTTACTATTTGATTTTATCATATATCTTGCAAGATAATCAACAAAATCAACGCCATAATTTTTATAAATGACTACGTCATTTGAATTCCATAGTTCTTACTGCGTGTTCGAATACAGGCGCCCAAAACCATCTGTCTTTTCCTAAACAATTCCATGAGCCTACGCCTTGCTTACCGTGGTATGAAAAGAAAAACATCGCATTATAGATACTTTGGTCCATACCCGCCGTAATGAAATCAACGAAAAACACTTTTTGGGGTTTATCAAGCAATTTTGCCTCTCCAAACTTTGCAGTAGTATATACGCTCTTAAGAGCTGTCAACATTTGACGACCGAAATCGAAGACGTCTTTTTCGTCCAAAGCTCCTTTGAAATTAAAATTGAGATTGACTGTGGTATCCGGCGTCGTATAAATATATTTAGGCGCATTAGTCGGATATTTTATTTTGCGAATTTCGTCAGACATTACTATAAAATTACGAGGCATTATCGCTGTTATCGCGCCCTCTGCAATGCTGGCTCTTACAAACTCAACTTTTGGTAACTGCGCGCCTTCAGGCATATCTGCTCTAATGTTTTCATAATTCAATCCAAACACGCCGTCGGTAAGAGCGCTACCGTTTACGGCAAAAGTAGTACCGCACGCCGAACAATACGCTGTCTTGCAGTCATTTTCAAGATTCACCGGCGCCCCGCACTGAGTGCATCGAAGCGCCTCTGTATTTTTGCCTTTTCTTATGACAATATTGCCGTCGTCTACATTCACCTGTTTTCTACTGCAAACCGAACACACTCCGCCAAAATCCGTCGCGCCACCGCAATAACTGCAGATATAACTCTTAAGTCTACCCTCATCGCTGACGCTTACGTTCAAATTTGCATCAGACACAATTTTGACGGCGTCATCAGTACTGCCATTATTTACAGTAACGCTTGCTCCGTAGTGAAAAAGCTTTTTGCCGTCAACGTATAAATCTCCCGCAGACAATCCTGTCTTTTGAGCTATGACAGAAAGAATTTCCGCCACGTTACTGCATAGCGCGTTAAGATAATCGTCTTTATCTTTGCCACGAATATACGCTATATACAATTCTTCAGAATCGGATTCCCGTCCGTTTTCGTGAGTAAGATTAATTTCAAAAATATAAGCCGACTTCCAATCCGGTATTTCCGAACTCTTATCCGCTCTGTTGAACTGCGCTGTAAAAGAGAAATATTTTTCTCCCATTAGCATTGACGTAGCCCATCTATCAAGACATACGGATAATACCGCTCTATCTACTTCGTCTATCAATGAAGCATTCTTTTTATATGCTTTATCTAAGTATTTGTGAGCGTCGGAATCGGTATACTGTTCACAGACCGCATAACTAAAAAATTCTTTTTCAACGTCTTTGAAGCGTGAATTCTTTAAGCCGTAGATATATGCTCCAATTAAAGACGCCGAATAATTTAGGTTCTTTATCGCGGTATCTAAATAGTTAATATCGTCCCAATCAAGACCTTGATCTTCAGTGATACGCTTGTTAATATAATACGAACAAGCATCATCATCTCCGTTTTCAACAAGATTACGTAGCATTTCCAAACTAGCGCTTTCGTAAAACTCCTCTTGACGCTCTTGCTCGTCTGCAAGTTTTTCCATCTGCTCAAACATGCCAACAGCAACGTCCTCGCGCTCATTTTTAATTACGTCGTCAATTTGCTTTTTGTTAAACATATACAACCTCCGTCGATATTTATTAAAAACAATATAACTTTTATGTGCGATTTCTTCTTTATAGATTAGTCTTTTTTGTCTATATTGAGAGCAAGTTCTTTGAGTTGCTTTTCTTCAACCGGCGCAGGCGCTCCCGTCATAAGACAAGACGCATTCTGCACTTTCGGGAAAGCTATTACGTCCTTGATATTGTCTGTACCCGTAACCAACATCGTCAGTCTGTCCAGACCGAAAGCAAGTCCGCCGTGCGGTGGCGCGCCGTATTTGAACGCGTCAACGAAGAAGCCGAATCTCTCCTCGATATCCTTCTGCGAAAATCCTAGCAATGAGAATATTTTCTCTTGCATATGCCAGTCGTGAATACGGATACTTCCTCCTCCTGCTTCTTGACCGTTGATAACCATGTCATACGCGTTACTGCGAACTTTAAGAGGGTCAGTGTCAAGAAGAGGTATGTCCTCTACTATTGCGCTGGTAAACGGATGGTGTACTGCTACGTATCTGTCCTCTTCAGCGTCATATTCAAGAAGCGGGAAGTCAACTACCCATAAGAAATCGTACTTACTCTTGTCGTAAAGTTCGTACTTATCCGCAAGATAGCATCTCAATGCGCCAAGACTGTCAAATACGACCTTATCCTTGTCAGCGACAAAGAAAATAATATCGCCTTTTTGCGCGTCCATTCTCTCAAAGATTGCCTTTTGTTCTGCTTCCGTAAGGAATTTGAGTATTGACGAAGTTACGCTACCGTCCTCGCGAAGCATTGCGTACGCAAGTCCTTTGGCGCCGTAACTCTTGACAAATTCGCCACACGCGTCCACTTCCTTTCTCGTCATCTTGGAGCAAAGTCCTTTTGCGTTGATTGCTCTCACGCTACCGCCGTTGGCAACAGCTGAGGTAAATACTGAAAATCCGCAGTTCTTAACAATGTCCGATAAATTCTTGAGTTGTAAATCAAAACGTGTGTCAGGCTTATCGCTACCCCATTTCTCCATAGCCTCACTGTAAGGTATGCGTCTGAATTTTTCGGTAATATCCATACCAAGACACTCTTTGAATACGCTTTTGATAAGGCCTTCGGCAATTGCCATAACTTGCTCGTTGTTTTCTACGTAGCTCATCTCTAGGTCTATTTGAGAAAATTCGGGTTGACGGTTGGCTCTTAAGTCCTCGTCACGGAAACATCTAGCTATTTGGTAATATCTGTCCATACCTGCAATCATAAGCAACTGCTTGAAAAGTTGAGGCGATTGCGGAAGAGCGTAAAACTCGCCATTATGTACTCTTGACGGAACAAGATAATCTCTTGCGCCCTCGGGAGTAGACTTGCCCAAGAAAGGCGTCTCTATCTCCAAAAAGCCGTTGTCTGCCAAATAGTTGCGAACTACTCTGGTTATTTTATCTCTCATAACAAGTTTGGACTGCAAGTAATTGCGTCTTAAATCAAGGTATCTGTATTTTAATCTCAACTGTTCGCCGACTTTCATATCTTCGGTAATTACGAAAGGCGTAACTTCCGCCTCGGAAAGTATACGCAAATCGCTGGCAAGTATCTCTACTTCGCCTGTGGGCATATTCTTGTTGATATTGCTTCCGCGACTTCTGACTTTGCCTGTTACCGCAATTACGAATTCGTTACGAATCGTCGCAGCCTTTTCGAACACGGACTTATCAACTTGATCGTCAAAAGCCACTTGGACAACTCCGCTGATATCTCTCAAATCTATAAATAGCAAGTTGCCCAAATTGCGATACTTTGCCACAAAACCCATTACCGTGACTTGCCTGTCAATATCGCTACCGCGAAGCTCTCCGCACTTATGCGTTCTCTCTAAACCGTTTAGAAAATCTACCATATTCTTTTCCTCTATAAATTTAATTATTATA
>CAJTPC010000042.1 GCA_910578245.1 uncultured Christensenella sp.
TAAAATATATAAATAAGAATTAGTTATTAAAGAAGGGATTATGGAACTTACCGACGTAAAGGGAGTGGGAGCAAAGACTGCGGAAAAACTCAACAAACTGGGAATATTTACTCCACGCGACGCTATATACTTTTATCCAAAGTTCTACTGGGATATGACCAAAGAAACTGACTTGAACAGCATCGAAAGCGGTGATTACGTTCTGCTCAAAGGTTTTTTGACTTCTGTCAGCGGTCTTATTAGGGCGAAACGAGGCTTGTCGTTTTGCACCGCAACTCTCAATACTCAAGGTAAGAAGATAAAGCTCACTTGGTTTAATTCGCCTTTTGTCATTTCGCTTTTGAAGCAGAGCGGAGAATTTTTGTTTTGGGGAAAAGCTCGTCTTAACGGTAAAAAAATCGAGATGTCTAATCCAAGTTTCGAAAAAGCAGAGGATAACAAACGTCTGCAAGGAATAGTCCCAATCTATCCGCTAAAAGACGCCGTTGGGCAACAGACTTTCCGTAATATAGTTAAGGCATGTCTTGACAACGTTCATATTGTAAGCCGCCTTGACGATTACTGCGATTTGTCGCTCGATAAGGCGTTTAGGACAGTGCATGACCCTGTTGATATGGATATTACTAAATCTGCCAGACAGCGAATAGCTATAGAAGAACTGGTATATCAGATAATTGCGTATCGAATCATTAAGCACAATTCTGCAAATAAAAAACTGCGCCCGTATCTGTGTTCAATTGAAGATATCAGACAAGATATAAGCGATTTGCCGTATCAACTCACTGAATCGCAAAATAAGGCAATTAAAGAAATCATAGACGACTTGAGAGGAGAAAGGCGCACCAATAGAATGTTGATGGGCGACGTAGGCTCTGGTAAGACGGTAATAGCGTTACTTACTTGCCTTTTTGCAAAAAAATGCGGTAAGCAATCTGCAATTATGGCGCCGACGGAAATTTTGGCGCGTCAGCATTATCGCACAGCGCTTTCACTCTTCGGAGATAAATTGAGAGTAGCTTTGCTTACTTCTTCTACGCCGACTGCGGAGAAAAAAGTTATTATTAATGCGCTTGGCAAAGGGGAGATTGACTTGATAGTCGGTACGCACGCCGTACTCAACGACAAGGTCAAGTTTAGCAATCTCGGACTTATCGTCATTGACGAGCTACACCGCTTTGGCGTAAGGCAAAAGAGTAAACTTGAAGATAAAGCGGTGGGCGTTGATACTTTGGTTATGAGCGCTACGCCAATTCCAAGAGCCTTGGCGCTATCTATATACGGCGACTTAGATATGTCACAGCTTTACCCAAGAGAAGGTACGGGGAATAATATCTCCACTTTCATTATGGGCGATGACAAACTCAAGGGACTTTATAAATTTATAATAGAAAGAGTTTCTTACGGCGAGCAAGCGTATATCGTATGTCCGCTTGTCGAAGACAGCGAAGGACTTGAAGTCTTTTCGGCAAAGATGCTGTACAAACAGCTTGTCAAAAAAGAACTCGCCGACCTCAACGTCGGACTTGTCTACGGCAGTATGAAAGACAAGGAAAAGAGCGAGATAATGGCAAGATTTTATGCAGGGGATATCGACGTGCTTGTCGCAACTTCAGTAATTGAGGTAGGTATAGACAGCCAGCGCGCAAGCGTCATGGCAGTTCTCAACAGCGATAGATTCGGCTTGGCTGCGCTTCACCAATTGCGAGGAAGAGTGGGGAGAAATCCCAATATCAAGTCGTATTGTTTCTTGCATACCTCAAAGCAGGAAGAAAATCAAAGACTCAATGCTTTGCAAGACAATAAAGACGGTCTTAAGATAGCCGAAATAGACGCTGACATGAGAGGATACGGCGACTTCTTGGGCGTCAATCAAAGCGGTGGTAGCGGTAGAATAGGCGTGTTTATCAATAAAAGACTTATCGAGAAGTGTAAAGATATTGCAGATTCTATTATGCAAGAGGGCAGTATTTATACCGAGTATGACGAAATGCTTGAGAAGTATCTGGGGATGCTGCAGGGAGTTAGTCTTAATTAAATTTAAGAATCACAGAAGTTTAACAGCGTAAAGCAAAAGCGGAATATCATTCCGCTTTTGTTATTACATAAAATTTCAAATTCTTTTTGACATTAGATCTCTCCGCTACGGTCGAGGGGGCATACGCTCGGCGAAGTAGAAGCAGAGTAACAAAATAAAATATTGATAAGTCAATATGAAATAAAATAGGTATATGCAATTTTGTGTATACCTATTTTTATTGTCAGTTCTCTTGAGCAAAGCCAAGTGGAGAAATCTCTAGCTTGCGAAAAATACTGTTGAGATATCTCGGCTATGCTCGAAGTGACAAAAATATTTCTACAAATTTTTCATATGTCGAATATTTGCTATTTCGCCTTAATATACTTTAACGAACTAAAAATTGGAGGAGTATATGGAAAAATTCGACCTTTATCAGGATATTGCAACACGCACGGAAGGAAATATTTATATTGGCGTTGTCGGACCGGTGAGAAGCGGTAAGTCAACTTTTATTACAAAATTTATGCAAACTATGGTCTTGCCTAATTTGCAAGACGATTATCATAAGCAACGCATAGTAGATGAGTTGCCACAATCTGCCGATGGCAAAACTATTATGACTACACAGCCAAAGTTTGTGCCGGACGGCGGAGTAGACGTAGAGCTTGCGCCCAATTGCACCGCTAAGCTCCGCTTAGTGGATTGCGTAGGTTATCCTTTTGAAGGAGCGCAAGGTTTTGAAGAGGGAGATAGCGATAGACTTGTAAATACTCCTTGGAGCGAAGAGCAAATGCCTTTCTCGCAAGCCGCAGAATACGGCACCAGCAAGGTTATCACTGACCATTCGACTATTGGCGTACTTATCTCAACGGACGGCTCCATACTCGATTTGCCGAGAGAGGGATATTTGACGGCAGAGAAGAGAGTAGTCAGAGAGATGAAAGAACTTGACAAGCCTTTTGTATTGTTGCTCAATTCCAAGCATCCGCAAGATTCAGAATCGATTAGATTGAGAGATGAACTTGCCGACGAGTACGGCATACCCGTTATGCTGAAGAATATTCAAGAAATGGGCGCGCAAGATATGACGGAGCTTTTGGAGAGCGTGCTTTTGCAATTCCCTATTCGCATGGTAGACGTCAATATGCCGGGTTGGATGCAAGCTTTGCCTAGAGAAAGCGCGGTAATATCTCACATTATCGACAAGGTATGCGACGTGGCAAGAAGCATGCAGGTAATGGGCGATTATAAGAAACTCATTGATATATTTATTGACGACGAATATCTACAGAACGAAACAAGCGTTAAAGTAGATTTCGGCAAAGGTAACTGCGCATTGACCGTCACACCCCAATCTCAACTTTTCTATCGCGTACTCTCTGATCAGTGCGGTATGGAAATAGCCGACGAGTGCCAACTCGTGTCATATATAAAAGAATTTGCGCAGGCAAGAAATCAATACGAGAAGATAAAGCAAGCGCTTGCAGACGTGGATAGCTATGGATACGGAGTAGTTACGCCGACTCTTGAGGATATGAGGCTACAAAGTCCGCAAATAGTCAAACGAGGTTCTAAATACGGTATCAAACTCAAGGCTTCGGCTCCCGCAATGCACATTATGAGAGTAGACGTAGAGACGGAAGTTAATCCTGTGCTAAGTTCTGATATGCAAAACGAAGAAAATCTCAAATCATGGCTAGAGGAGTTTGGCGAGGACGGTCAAGGAATTTGGGATACCAATATGTTTGGCAAGACTCTCAACGTAATCGCGAAAGAAGGTCTTAATAACAAGCTCATGGCTATGCCTGAAGACGTACGCGGTAAACTTCGCAAGACGGTTACGAGAATTGTCAACGAGGGCAAGGGCGGAGTGCTGTGTATATTGTTGTAAAATGTTCGGCTCAAAGAGAGTCTAGGCAAATCTAAAATGCGCCTTTTCCGTACATCCAGTACGACGCTTCTCGCCAAAAATTATCTTGACAAAAAATTCGCTATTTTATCTTTTGCCTATCTCTCTTCTCGCCGAACAAGTAATATAATGTACGCAGTGAAGCGGAGAAATCTTAAATGGATAAAGACCTATTGACAACGCTTTAGATACAAAAAGAGGAGCATATCTTTCGATACGCTCCTCTTGAATTATAGGGGTTTATATTTTTCTTATGACGAGGTTGACGTCGGTATAATTTTGCGATTCTGCTCCCAAATTGGCAAGAGTAAGAATGCTATTAGGCGCAGTGACGTCGATTATGCCGTGCGACGAAATGTTGTAAGGGCTAGTAGTTGACGTTGCGCTTGCCGATTGTGTGAAGATTGGGAGAGTTACGCCGTTGAGCTGGATACCTACGCTGACGGTTTCAGGCGGGGTCGTAGGGGTAACAGCAGGGGTACCGCTTAAGGAATAACTTACCTCATACACTCCTGTAGGCAAGAGCGCTCCGCTACCGCTGGAAGTAATTTGCTGACCGATTTGCCTAGTCAAAGAAAGGGGGATCGTAGCGCCGGTAGCAATTGCCGTAGCGCTAGGATTGGTAAAGTAACCAAGATTTACAGTTGGAGTTGTCGGCGGTACTTGGCTAGTCACTGTCGACGAAGTCCAAAAAAAATTGTTATTACTGCATGAGCAAGGGCAGGTATACCAACCGCAACCTCCGTTGCTACGTTGTCTACAACCGCAAGAGTTGTTACAGCCACAGCCGTTGTTCCAGCTACGATTGTTGTTACAGCCACAGCCGTTATTACAACCACAGCTATTGCCGCAACCGCTATTTGAGTTACTATTGCTTCCGCTACGGTTGTTGTTACAACCGCAGGAGTTGCAACCGCATGAATTGTTGTTAAAGTTAGTGCTATTATTGTTGCACCATGAGTTACAGAACATATAATTTCTCCTTGGTAGTGAATTATGGCTTTTCAGCCAATACATTTTATGCAACGCATACTAAAGCAGTTACAAAATACTTCCTCTTGACTAAACTTGGCTCAAATGATATACTAATTAAAAATGGAATTACAATGCGTATGAGAGGGGAAATGGCTAAAGACGTAGCAAAAACTCGCAAGATAAGCAAGGGTACTTTGGCAATGGTAATCACGCTTGCCGTATTATTCTTTTTGCTTATTTTGATGTTGATTTTGCGTACCAACCAAGCTATATGCGAATTTGTATGCAGTCGTTTAGTCAACGCTTACCAAGTCGTGGCAGGTAAGTTTTATTCCGTTACGTCAGTCAATATATTTGAAATACTCGTAACGCTTGCAATATTGTTTGCGCTTGCAAGCATTATTTCTGCGATTGTATTCTTTTGCAAAAAGAAAAAGGTTTTATCCAATCGAATTATGCTTGCGCTCTTGATTGTATGCGTGTGTACAGCCAATCTTTATATATTTACGGCAGGCTTTGCTTACAATAGAGAAGCGGCTCCTGTCGACGCCTATCAAGGGGAAATAAGTAAAGACTTCGCGCTTAAATCTTTTGTTACGCTTATAGACGACTTAAACGCTTGTTATCAAGATATTGGCAAGTACAACGACGACGGAAGCGTTGTATCGCCGTACGGCGAAAAGCAACTCAACGAAAAAATTCGTCAAGCGGTGGATAATGTCTTGACTGACGAGTATTATTACGACTATACGCCTAAAGCAAAGCCTATTATATCCAGCGGCGTTATGACGCTCAATAGAATTGCAGGCATTACATTTTTGCCAACTTGCGAGCCGGGGTATAACAGGGATATGCCTATCGTCGATAGTGCGCACACGATAGCGCATGAATTCGCGCATACCAAGGGAGTTATGAGGGAATACGAGGCTAATCTCGTCGGCGCTTACGTTTTGTTAAACAGCGGCGATGCATTTTTGAAATATTGCGGATATATATACGCTATAAGTTATGTATATGAAATAATCAAGTATGACGAAACATACTTTGAAAACGTAGAAGCCTATCCCATACCTGAGGGCTTCAGGCAAGACAACAAAAAGATTTATAATTGGTGGATTTCCCAACCGAGTCTTGGCAACATAGGAGAGTTTTTTAATGATCTATATCTCAAGATTAACGGTCAAGAAGACGGAACCGGCTCGTATGAAGAAACCCCTGATACCGATGATATAATTATCGAGGGAGGCGACGGAGAACCTGATAGGTACCTTACTGTCATTACGAAATATACCAACATGCACAGAATGTTGGTAGCTTACGCAACGAGTTTGTCGCCAAGGTTGTAGCGTAGAGGGACTGCAGTAAATCGTTTGAGATTTCTCGGGCACGCTTCAAATGACATCATTTCGTCTAACATACCAAAAAGTCCATAAAAAATTTATAAATTCTATTGATATTATCGGTAGGCGTATAGTAATATAATATTATAATAAATAATAACTTAAAATTGCAGTAAATTAGATGAACGCGTACGTAATAGTAATTTTTATTTTCGCAATAGCTTATACCTTTTATATGGGGTTTTCCGACGGAGCAAATGCCGTTGCTACTTGCGTTGCAACGCGCGCTATCAAACCTATTTACGCAATCGTTATTGCCGGCGTTGTCAAGTTTATCGCGCCACTCGTAATATGCTGTTGGATTGGCAATACGAGCGTTGCGCGCACGGTTGGCTCGCTTATCAAGAGCGAGGCATTTGACGGCTTATCGCAAAAGGCAGGTTTTATATTCTTATTGTCTACTATGCTTGCCACTCTGATATGGTCAGTTATATGCATATTCACTTCCTTGCCAAATTCCACATCGCATACCTTGCTGGGCGGACTTGTCGGAGCGGGATTGGTGTCATTTAATTTTAACGGCGTGGATTGGTCTGCTGTCGGTCTTAAAGTTATTCTTATGGTATTTCTTACTCCGATAATGTGCATAGTAGTTGGTTATCTTATGGATAAGTTGTTTATCGCTATTTGCAGAAGAATGGACAGAAGAGTAAAGAAAGTTTTCAAAGCCTTACAGGTTTTCAACGTAACGGTTCTCAGTACGTCTATTTCTATCAACAATGTTCAGAAGTCTATGGGTATATTTTTACTTGCAATGGTACTGTGTAGCGGACAAGAGGGAATAAGTATTGACGCGTACCAATTTGATTTTTGGATAGTTGCTATCTTGTCATTCGTGATTATGTTAGGACTTCTGTTCGGGGGGTACAAACTTATATATTCGGTTGGCAAAAAGATATATCGTATGGGCACGATACAGTCATACACGGCTCAACTTGCTACGGCAACAGTTGCGTTGACTTGCTCATTTACGGGTATTCCGGTCAGCACGGGGCAAGTAGTATCTTCAAGCATAATAGGCGTGGGAATATCCGAGCGTATCAGCGGTGTGCATTGGACGAGAGTAAAGAAGATATTCATCAATTGGATAGCCACATTTCCAATTGCAATGTGCGTAGGCGCGTTGATATGCTTGATACTCAATGCCATATTTTTGCAGACTGCTTAAACAATAATAACATAAAAAGGAGATTGACAATGAAAATCTTCAGAAAGAAAGTAAACTTTTTTCAACTTCTAACGCATCAATGCGAAATAATGCGCAGGGGCTTAGACGCGCTTTACAAATACTGCATGTCGGTAGGCGAGCCTGACCATGAGAGTTACGGCGATATGGTAATTGCCATAGAGGACGAAGGAGATATTGCAAGACGCGATCTTGTCAACGAACTCAACGCTACTTTTATTACGCCGATGGAGCGTAACGATATCTTTGATTTGTCAGGTCAACTTGACGAAGTGCTTGATTACGCTAAGAATTCTATTGACGAAATGCGATTTTTTGAGATAGAGCCAAATGAGGATATGACTAAAATGGTAGCCATACTTTGCGATATTGCCGAGCATATCGAAAAAGCGGTCGGGAGTATGGAAAAACATAAGATCATGGCTAAGGAAGAAGCCTTCAACGTCAAAAGTTTAGAAAACGAGGTAGGCGCAAGATATTATAAAGCCTTGTCCAGTCTTTTTGAAGGCGATGACTTCAAATCTATATTTAAGTATCGCGAGGTATACCGTCACCTCAACACCACTGCCGACAAAGCCGAAATGGCGATGGATATATTGCTTGATATTCTCAATTCGCTTTGATAACAATGAATTCTGATTTGTCTAGAGCTAAACTAAAATTTTCTATTGAAAAAACACCTGAAAAGGTGTTTTTAATTTAGTATTGGATTATAGTTCGCCAATTCTTTTTCTACTTATCGGACATACAAAGTTTGGCGCAATTTCTTTAAGGGGAATAATTACGAAATCTCTATTTTGATAATCGGGATGAGGAATTGTGAGTATATCATCGTCCAACACTTTATCCCCATAAAATATTATATCCATATCTAAGGTTCTATCGCCCCAGCGCACACTTCTATCTCTTTTGGCCTCTCTTTCAATCAAGTGAAGATATTCGAGCAACTCATAAGGCGACAGATAGGTAGAGATTTCTACTGCCATATTTATGAACGGAAACTTCGCCACACCGCCGTAAGGAGCGTTTTCATAGGGAGAAGACACTTTTTTCACGGTAATATCATCATGTTCTCCAAGTCTTTTAATTGCCGTTTCAAGGTAAGCCTGTCTATCTCCCATATTACTTCCGAGAGAGAGCAGCGCCGCAGTTCTCGTCAAAGTTGTAGATACCGATACGTTGTCAAATGGGAGCGATACGGGAGCCTGAGGTTTTTTGACCGTTACACTTACGCTTTTTATTGGATAATTGCGCATTAGCATAATTGCCGTGCGGTAGCACAGCGTTTCTATCAAATCAAAAGTATTGTCTTTGCAAAAATCGCTCACTTCGTGCATAATCTTGTCATAGTTGAGCGTAAGAGATAGATTATCTTCTTTTGCGGATTTTGCGAAGTCGTATTGCATACTTACGTCAAAATAAAATGGCTGACGGTTGATTTTCTCTTCAGGAAGTACGCCGTGGC
>CAJTPC010000043.1:0-427 GCA_910578245.1 uncultured Christensenella sp.
CGAAGTGCCTGACAATATGTCATGGCAACATTCACAAAGCGCGAGGACTTCCGCGGCGCAGTCATATGATTTCAACAACGATGCATTGGACAGCGGCGGCTCTTACGATGCCGCCCACAATTACTATACTCATGCTACCGTAAATACAGACGGAAATCATACCTCGTATCAAGCCTGGAAAAACGACACGCTGTGGCTTCCCAGCGTAGCAGAAGTGGGATGCACAAGCGGTGTAACCGGCTTGTGGCAAACATCCGTTAACCAACGTGCGTCAAGCACGTATTCCTGGCTCCGGTCGGCTAACTTTATCTATTACGCCTATTCGTACGTACTGGCGGCGGCCGGCACTAGCATGACTCACTCTTATGTCACGAATAGCTACGCGGTACGGCCCGCGTTTCATCTCAATCTAAAATCTGCCGGCGCT
>CAJTPC010000043.1:477-8720 GCA_910578245.1 uncultured Christensenella sp.
CAGCCGCAGACGCTGGCTGACGTATCGTCGGATCAGACAAAGTGGTACGACTCGACAAAAATCACTCTATCATACCCGACGGGTATGATAGACGCCGGCACTTATCAAGTGACGGCGAAGATTTCCGACTCCGCGTTAGCGGAAGACCCTGATTACGCATTCAAAGGCGACCCCGATACGAGCAAAGGCGAGGACGCGCATACCAGAGTATTTAATTTCACCATCAAGAAAAAGAAAATCGGCGTCATTGTGGCGCTCAACACGGGCGGTATGCCGGTCGTGTCGCTGAAAAATTCCACGGACGTATACACAGGCGACGACGACGTCAACGGGCGAGCGCCAAAGCTTGCATTTAATTATACAAGTATCAACGGTTACAACGATACGGTAAGACCTACTGCGGTGGGTACGTATACGGCTACGGCAATAATAAGCAATGCAAGTTGTAACTATGAATTAGACAATACGTATTCAATCCAATTCAAAATCGACAAGAAAGACGTGCCAAAACCTGCGATATCGGGACAGAGCAGTAAGCAGTACACGGGCGAGGACATCACCTTCACAATGACGGGAGGTGACAACCCCGATATTACGATAGAGTTGCCTGCCGGAATGACGAGGTCGGGCAACACGTTAAGCGCAAAGAATGCAGGTACATACAAAGTGGTGTGCAAGTTGACGGACAACGGCGTGGCTACGCAGTGGCCCGACGGAACGAGCGCGGCGATAGAATTGACGTATGAGATTACCAAAAAGCCGTTGACGTTGACGATATCCTGCTCGATATCCGATTTCACATGGAACGTAGGCGACAGACCTGTCGTAACTATAGTGGGCGACAGTTACGAAAACGACAGTACGGAGCTTTATATATATTATATTGATAATAATATAGGAAGTTCTATCAAGTATGACAATATCAACGATGACAAGGTAATCACCGGCAAGACAAGAACGATAACGATGCCGGGGGATATACCGCAGGGTAGTTACACGATATGCGTAGAGTTGTACGGTTCCAATAAAGACAACGACAACTATTCGTTGGCGGCTATAAAGACGCAGGCATTTACGGTAAAAGGACAGGGAATAACCATGACCGACGCCGTAATTAATTGGAATTACAACAATATTCCAATCGGCAATCCTACGACGACCTACGTATTGACCTACACGGGTACGGCGTATCGCTTCGGCATAGACGACAGCGTATTGGCATCGCACGGCGTAAAGATAGATATATCCAAAGGCACCAACGGTTACAGCGGTGACGTCACGGCAACGAATGCCAAGAGCGGTCTATATTCCGTCACGGTATACTTGACGAATTACGATTCCACGTACGAGAGTTACAATGCGCAATACACTCTACATTATCAAATCGACAAGGCTAAATACGACCTATCGGGTTTGACTTGGCCTACCGTAAGTACTTTGGAGTACAACGGTTCGGCGCAGGGAATGGAATTGCAGGGTACTTTGCCTGCAGGCTTGCAAGTAACGTATTCGGGCAACAACAAAGCGCCTGTGGGAAGTTATACTACGACAGTTACTTTCAGCGTAAGCAGTAATTATATCAACAATTATTTTGTGCCTACCGCAGGAGCCGGCGACACTTATACGGGTAGCTTTGATTTTACGTACGACTGGAGCATTATCAAGGCGACCTTGAATGCAAGCTGGAAGGACGACAACGTGGGCGACAGCGAGGTATTCAAATTGCCTACGCTAAGGAGCGTAGGTACGCTTGATCTGAATTCAATGGTAGATTACACCTATTACGACAGTGATGGCAACGAAGTGACTTCTCTGCCTACGCAGGTTACGGAAGAGATGACTTTCAAGGCTGTGGCTAAGCTCAAATCTGCCTTTACAAGCAATTATCAATTTGCCAACGGTACGGATACGACAGACGAATACGTCTTCGTAATCGGTAAGAATAAGTATCCGGTAACACTGATACTGAAGTACAATGGACAAAATATCGACGGCGCGCGCTTGCCTTATACCGGCAATGCTTACGCGCCTACGATAGAAATCACCAAAGCCGATGGCGGTATCTTGCCCGCCGATATTACCTTGACGTATTTCAAGGATTCCTCTACGTCTGGCACGACCGACGCGCCGACTCAAGTGGGCAAGTATCGCGTAGAGGCTACGCTCAATTACGGCGGAGATCTCAATTATATCGAGGCGGACAGCGCCGTATTTGAGTTCGAGATAATCAAAGCCGACTTTGACGTAAGTTCACTTCAATGGCAGTACTCGCACGGCGACGTTAATGCTGTTTACGACTTTGCGCAAGGCAAGTGGTTGGACAGTAGCGGTAGCGAAATATTGCCGTTTACTTACGATACTACGGCGCACACATTGACTTTAGCGGGCAAGGACAACATTGCCGGATTGAGCGTCAGTGTGACAGGTAATGAGCAGACTGATGCGGGTACGGGATATTCGGCAGATATCGTATTCTCTTACGACACCGACAATTACAATGCGCCCAACTTCCCGACTTCGCTTGTCTGGAGCATTGCAAAAGCCAGCGTGGACACTTCGGGCATAGTATGGGGATATACTACGCTTGCCAATAGCGATGAGAATGCCTACGTAGGCGATTTGCCGTACACCAGACTTGACGGTGGCGGAGTGGTACATTACATCGTATCTCTTATCAACGTTCCCGACATATTGAAGAGCGCCATCACTTACAAGGGCGACAATCAAGAGCAGAGCGAGATTGGTACCTACGCGGTAGAATATACTTTGGCGGATTTGGGTAGCAACTATGAACCTATTGTTATGCCCAGCGGTCTGCAGAGCAAATTGACTTGGACTATTGTTCCCAAGACTATCGCCAAGCCGGTATTCGATGGCAGTTGGACGGTATTCGACGGCGAGGAACACGACTTTGCTCAGATGTTCGGCATAACCGTTGAGGGGTGGTACAACTATATGACTATGACGATTACCAAGGACGGAGAGACGTATGAGGGTATTGACGGAGATGGGTTAAAGGCTTTTGACGCAGGTATGTACGTAGTCAAATTCGACCTTATCATTTTCAATGAAAATAATCCCAACGTCAAGTGGGACGAGTGGCCGGACTATGAATACAATATTAAGATTAAGGCTTACGAGATAGACGTCAAGTCGGACGATTGGCAAGGTAACAATACCAATGCCGAAGTGCCGATGGATACTTGGGTAAAGAGATACGTAGGTTATAGATACCTTGACGAGGAAGGCAATACTATTACGCTCAGTCAGATGCAACCTAATACGGTATATTACAAGGAGCTGTACGCCTTAGAGGGATACGAGGACGATATACTTATCTACGGCGAATACAGAAAGACAGTTACGCGTCCGGGGTCTATTATGACTTTGGAAAAACCTGTCTTTGACGATAGCAAGAGCATTACCTACAACGGCTCTGCGCATACTATCGAGGACTTCTTGAGAAAGCCTGCCGAGAGCGGCGTTAAATTTGAGGTGGACGGCGATTTGATTAATGCCGGCGAATATACGGTAACAATCAGTATAGACCCTGAGACGTTTGTCTGGGAGGACGGTACTACCGATAGTTACACCGTGACTGTCAAAGTGGATAAGGCTGTCATACCGCAGAATAGATTGACTTGGGTAGAGGATAGCAAGGGCGTGCCGATGCTTTCTGTCAGCGGTTACGACGTGAAGTTTACCTATACTTATTATGACGCAGACGGCTTTGAACTCACCGCTGACGATATTGCCAACGGTCTTGACTACGCTAAGGTCGTAGCTAAGCTGGACGATAATAATTTCGAAGTAATAGACGCTAATAAAGAGGTCTTGGAAGAGATTATCTACGACCCGTCATCGCAAGGCGGAAACAACGGCGGTAATAAACCTATCGGCGGTATTGTAGATTTCGGCAACGTGACCAAAGCGCTTCAAGAATGGTGGCAGGTTATCGCCAGTGTGATTAGTATCTTAATCATCGTTATTTGCTTGATTAAGGGTATTGGATTTGCCAAAAAGAAGAAGAAAGACAAGAAAGACGTTAAGAATAAATATTCTACGACGTTCTATGCTTCTATGGCGACAGGCTTGTTCGGCTGGAAAATGGACGCTTGGACGGCAATCGCTTGTACGCTTATGGGCTTGGCTGTCGCAAGTATAATATTCGCAATTATCGAGAAGAGCGGTTACAATAAGGCGGAAAGCGAATTAGAAACTGCTAAGGCAGAGTTTGATCAAGCTCACGCCAAGAAGAAAGAAGAAGATATGAGAATGATGATGATGGGCGTAATGGGCGCTAACAGCGGCGCGCAAGGCGCAGGCTTAGACATGGGCGCAATTCGCGGTATGATCAATGACGCAATGGCGTCCAACGTCCAGCAATTGCCCGACCCGTCGGCTATGAACAATGAGTTTATAGAAAGACTTATGGAGCAGAACGCTCAGAATGAAGAGCGTCTAAGACAGCTCAACGAGAAGAACGAAGAAAGGATTGAGCAGTTGATGCAACAGCTTGCCGAACAACAATCTGCAGAAAAGCCCAACGCCAATGATGAGCTTATGCAAGAGCTTCTCGACAAGGTACAACAACTTTCCGAGCAACCTGCCGATAGTCAAAACGATGAAGTTATCAAAAAACTCATGGAAAACCAAGAGTTGATGATGAAGAAGTTGGAAGAACAGCCTATCGAAAAGATTGTCGAGAGAGAGGTTGCGTCTGCCAATGCCAACGATGAGCTTATGCATGAGCTTATCTATAAGGTACAACAACTTTCCGAGCTTCCTAAAGTTGCTTCGCTTGAGAACGATGGAATTATCCAACAGATTATAAGGACGCAGGAAGCGCTTGCTCATAATCAAGAATCTCTTGCTCATAATCAGGAAGCGCTTATGAAGAAGATTGAAGAGCAGTCTGTAGAGAAGCCCAACAGCGCTTATGAAGATACTATAAAGCAGATAGTAAAAAATCAAGAAATTCTTATGAAAAAAGTTTTTGAATTGTCTGTAAATCAAAATGCTCAACCGCAAGTCGTCGAAAAGCAAGTGGTCAAAGAAGTGCCCGTTGAGAGAGTTGTAGAAAAGGTAGTCGAGAAAGATTTGCCTGCGGTAATGCCCGTCATGGTACCCAGACCTAAGAAAGAGGTAGCTCCGCGCCTTACGCTCAAAGAGGCGTACGCTAAACTTACCAAACAACAGCAAAAGTTCTTTGACGGCTTGAGAGAATACGCTATGAGCAAGGACGATAAGTGCAAAGAGAAGATGTCTACGTATTTCACTACGATTGGACCGTCTACGGTAAATCCGCTCATCAAGTTGACTGTCAAGAAAAATACCACCGTTGCATTGTTCAAGATGGAAGACGAGTACATGAAAGACATTCGCCGTAACGCTACCAACGATGGAGCAAAGATTAAGATAAAAGAGACCGAAGTCTTGATTGCCGACGCTCAAGCCTTTAATGCGGCAAAAGAAATGATAGACCTCAGAGTTGACCAAATCGAAAGATACGCCGACTACCTTAGAGAGCAAAGAGCAATGAAGAACTAAGCAACTTAAAAGTATTTGCTCCTAAAGCAGGGTAATAGAAGAAGTGAGATACATCGTATCTCACTTTCTATTTCTCGCCAAGAAGCAACTTCTATTTAATTTTTCATTATTTTTTTAATAATAAATGAATTTTACCTATTTTCTTTCAAAAAAATGGCAAAAATTAAAAATAAAGTATCATATTTTATTGTAAAGTTAAAAAAATTATGATATTATTTATTAAAGGTGAGTTTATGCAATATAAAAACTTAGAAAAGTTCTTTTACAATAGCAAACAAGAGTATGAAGAAAAGTATGCAGAATATTTTAATGGCTTAGCTACACAAAAACTTGATTTCGAAATAAATGGTAATCAAGCATTTTACGTATGCGCTCAAGAAGTTACCAAATTGTTATACGATATAATGCAAGCAAATCGAAAACTTGACCGTATTTGTAATAGCTTACCCGGAGTAGCATTGAGTCAATACAGAAGAAATAGGTTAATTGATGAGATTAATATTACTAATGAAATTGAGGGCGTGCATAGTACTAAACGGGAAATCAGTGATATACTCGATAACATAATAAGTAAGGACAAATCATTACGTTTTTTGAATCTTGTAAAGAAATACGAAAGAATTATGGACGGCGATGAAATTAGTTTGCACACTTGCGAAGACGTACGTAAATTATACGATGAAATTGTTTTGCCGGAAGTTGTTGCGGAATGTCCAAATAATAGACCTGACGGAAAGTATTTTAGAAAAAGTAGCGTAAGTGTTTGGAGTAATAAACAACAACAGATTCACGTTGGTATAATGCCGGAAGAAGCAATAAACAACGCTATGGATAAAGCGCTTGCTATATTGAATGATAATAATGGAAATAGGCTTATAAATATAGCAATATTTCACTATTTGTTAGGCTATATTCATCCGTTTTATGATGGGAACGGGCGTATGAATAGATTTATCAGTAGTTATATGCTGTCAAAAGAATTAAATTATTTGATAAGTTACGGTTTATCAACGGTAATAAAGGAAAATAAAGCTAGATATAACAAATTATTTAATATAACAAATAATAAAATCAATAGAGGAGATCTTACTCTGTTTATATTGAATTTTTTGGAATTTATAAAAATAAGTTTGTTGCATATGGCTGATAAACTAGAAGAAAAGGCGGTAAGACTTGATTATTATGAGGCTGTGTTACAAAAGATATATAAAGGTAAAGAAAAATACTTTAACGTAATTTTTTACCTATTGCAAAATACACTTTTTGGTTTTGAAGGTCTTAAGATGACTGATTTGAAAGATATGCTTCTTTTCAGTTATCCGGTGATAAAGAATGTGCTTGAAGAAAATAAGGACATCGTTGTTAGCAAAAAAATCGGCAAGAGAGATGTTTACAGCATAAATCTAAGGGAACTAGATAAAGTCGATATGGAATGAAATAATAAATTAGTAACTACAAAAAGAAGTTGCCCAAAAGCAGAGAAATAGAAGAAGTGAGATACACCGTATCTCACTTTCTATTTCTCGCCAAGAAGCAACTTCTTAGCAGTGGCGGAGAAAGAGGGATTTGAACCCTCGCTACGCTTTCACGTACTACTCCCTTAGCAGGGGAGCCCCTTCGGCCTCTTGGGTATTTCTCCAAAGTTGTTTATATTAAGTTCTAATGTATCATATCATACTTTTTGAATATTGTCAAAATATTTTCCTTAATTTGTTGATTTTTTATCCACATATTTTTTGAGTCCAATTTGTTTTCAAAAAGAATTATTGTCAATTATTGACGCATTTTTGAATATAATAAAATTGGACTATATCGATTTGCTATCAGGGTATACAAATTTGTCATACCTATTTGCAAACTAGGTGGTATTTTTTTGTTGAAAAATAATAAAATTACCAAAAATTTGTAAAAATATTTACAAATATTCATTGAAATTGCAAATTATTTGTGCTAATATAGTATTAGTTAAGCAAAAAATTAAGGAGTATATATTATGTCTAAGGAAAAGAAGAGAGCTAAAGAAGAAAAAAAGCTCGCTAAAATACGCGCTAAAGAAGAAAAGCAAAAAGCTAAGGAAGCAAAAAAACTCGCTAGAAAAAATGGCAAAAAGTCACAGCCTGATATGCAAAACGAAGTAGCTAAGCAAGAGCCTATAGCTACCCCTATCGAACAAGAAGAAATTCAACAGCCGATAGAAGATACTCCTCAAGAGGAAACCGTCGAAGAAGTCGTATACGAAGAAGTTGAGGAAGAAGTAGAAGATGAAGTCGAGTACGAAGAAGTCGAAGAGGAAGTCGAGGAAGAGGTAGAATACGAAGAGGTTGAAGAAGAAGTAGAAGAGGAAGTTGAAGAGCAAGTTGAAGATCAAGTAGAAGAGCAAGTAGAAGAAGTTGAAGAAGAAATAGAGGAAGAAGTTGTAGCAGAAGAAGAAGTAGAGGAGGAACCAAAAGTGGAGAAGAAGGCAAAGACAACAGCGAAGGCAACTAAGGCAGAGCCGGCAAAGTCTAAAAAGACGACCGCAAAAGCAGAACCTGCAAAAGAAACTAAAGCTCCTGCAAAGTCTGCAAAGACGACCGCAAAGGCAGAGCCTGCAAAAGAAACTAAAGCTCCTGCAAAGTCTGCAAAGACGACCGCAAAGGCAGAACCTGCAAAAGAAACTAAAGCTCCTGCAAAGTCTGCAAAGACGACCGCAA
>CAJTPC010000044.1 GCA_910578245.1 uncultured Christensenella sp.
TTGTCTTTTACGCTTAGACTTGTAGTTATATTATTGTTGACGTAACTGTCCGGTAAGCCCCATACCGCATAGAAAGTTACGTCCCCAAATACTCCCGTAGGTAGCTCATTGATAGGATCGCTCTTTCCCGTCTTATCCATAGTCCAACCTCTAAAGGTATGGTTAGGCTTAAGATAACTTCCGCTCGGAGATGGCAAAGCATCTCCCGCTCTGTACTCTGCCGTAGCTATTCCCAGTCCTTCTTCTCCGCCACCGCTCAATAAGTTGCTGAACGTAACGTTGGCGGTAAGGAAGTTGCGGACAGGAGAATCTGCAGGAGTGTAGTTGCCTATCTTGCTCTTATCCCATATCTTTGAAGGTAAAATTCCGCTGTCAACGTCAGCTTCGACTTTGGCGTAAATATCGTCAATAACTTCGTGCAACGCAGGTTGCAACGGAGAGGAATTATTAATAGTAGTATGATAGGCACCACCAATACTGGCATATGGAAGCGCAGAAGGCTTGACTATATGCAAATTACTCAACTGCGAATTCGAAGCTGTTAAATAGCCGGATGAAGCCGAAAAATAATTAGGCAACTTTGTCGCGCCCGGTTGGCCGTGAAAACAACTACTGTATATATTGTGTAATCTTGAAGAAGTTCCTAAATCTGTATTTTGCCAACCTATACCTGCGGCGCTATTTGCAATGTTGCTAGTAGTTTCGATTTTGCATACTGCGTTTTCAACTTTGAAAGTCTTAGAGTGACTGATACCGACAATATTACCGATAAAGTTTGAAGTAGCTGTAATATTGATTGTCGTTTCTGCGACAACGTCATATATATAAGTATAATAAGCAGCATCACCTTGATAAGCGTTTGCAATGATTCCGCCACATATCATACCGCAACTGTTATTTGCATATCTGGTAAAAGTCATATCAAGTGTAACTGAGCAGCGGTATATCGTCATTCCATTCATACTTAGTCCTACTATTCCACCGCAAGGAGTGTAAAGCGTGTAATTTGTTGCCGTTTGACCATTAATTACGCCTGAGGTATGACAATTCAGAATAGAACTTGCGCCACCTCTGGAATATCCCATTATACCGCCCACAATAGATTGTCTTCCTAGCGTACTTATTATATTGGTTATTGGAATATTTAAGAACTGATAATCTTCAACGATAAGGTCTGTAATTACGGCGCCCGCTGTTGTATTACAAAACGTACCGAAAGCATAAGTGGTAGAAGCCGCAACGTTTGCCCAATTGGCGGTACTTGCATTCCAATATTGCCAAGTATCGCAGTAAATATTTCTTAAAGCAAAGCCAAGTCCGTGAAAATTACCGTTGAATACCATTACCGGATGAAAAGCTTCGCCAGTAAAGTCAAGGTCATTTGCCAATACGAAGTACTCGCCTGCGCCGTACGCCGTGCCTGTCGCCATTCTCTTTACAAAATTATCCCAATCGGCTAAAGTACTGATTACGTATGGATTTTGTTGAGACGTGCCATGAGGCTTAGACGTGTCTACGGTCACTTCCGTAATATCTCTCGAAATAACGCCCGAACGGAAGTCATCTACCTTTGTTGGATCCGTATAGACGTACGTTACGCCATTATCAAATTGTCCTAGTTCTCCGGCAGTAGGATAATTGACGTTGAACGCAGTATTTGTAAGATTACTACTTGATATTTCTTGTAATTTGTCATCGCCTATTAATCCAACTCCAGTGGGTATTGCGAACGCTATAACTGTCATTGCAATTAATATTGCAAGCACTATTACGTATTTTATCAAATAACTGTTTTTTCGATTTTCTTTCATTCCCTATCCTATTTAAGTATGCTTTTAAGCGGTTGAGATTTCTCCACTGCGGTCGAAATGACGTTCTCATTTTGTCACCTTGAGCGTAGTCGAAAGGTCTTTTCTCAATGCGATTTTTGTCGAACTTCAACGCGTGTTGAAATCTTCCAAATAAAGTATACTTTTACTGACCCTAATATATTGCAATCTTTCAACTCTTGAACTATAATGTAATTGAGAAAAAACGCCTCTTCAGGCGATTACAAGAAAAGTATACTTTTTTTGGAAATAACAAAAACATTTTTCAAATAATAGACAAATTTAGGGTAAAATTAAAAACACGCAAAAAATTTGCGTGTTTTTTAAGATTATTTTCAAAAGGTTGAGATTTCTCCATTCCGCTTCGCTTCAGTCGAAATGACGATTAGATTCTGACGCTCGCGTTAGACGTAAAGATTCTTCGACTTCGTTGCACTCCGCTCAGAATGACGTATTTAGGGCGTAGCCCGTCACCTTGAGCGTAGTCGAAAGGTCTTTATCCGATTAGATTCTGACCTCGCACAAGACGTATTACGCCAACTAGCCTTTGCGCTCTATAACTCCTCCACCCAAACAGACGTTGTCTACGTATACGACTGCGTACTGTCCTTCGGCAATCGCGCGTTGAGGCGTATCAAAGATAAGCTCTAAACCATCGCCTTTTATTATTGCCGTAGCTTGTTGTTCCGGTTGTCGATGGCGTATTCTCGCCGTACACCTAAAAGATGTTTCTTTTGGTTTATAGGTAATAAAATTGAACTTGTCGCACTCTAGGCGAGAATGATAAATCATAGATTGGTCGCCTTGCGATACGTAAAGCACGTTGTTCTCAACGTCCTTGCTTACTACGAACCAAGGCTCGCCGTTGCCGCTACCGCCTATGCCAAGGCCTTTGCGCTGTCCGACAGTATAATAGAATACTCCGTTGTGTCTGCCGACTATGCGATTATCCAAAGTCTTGATGTCGCCCTCTTGCATTGGTATATACTCGCTCAAAAACTTGCGGAAGTTGCGCTCTCCAATAAAGCAAATGCCCGTGGAGTCCTTTTTGTCTGCCGTCGATAGATTAAACTTGCTAGCCAAAGCCCTAACTTCAGGTTTTTCTAAACCGCCAAGGGGGAAAAGAACCTTGTCAAGTTGTTTGGAAGAAAGTTGATTGAGAAAATAAGTCTGGTCTTTATTGGTATCTTTGGCTTTGAGAAGATAGTTTAGACCATCATCAGCATGAAGTATATCACAATAATGTCCTGTAGCGATATAGTCAGCGCCCATAGACAAAGCGTGTTGAACGAAAGGCGCAAACTTGATTTCTTTATTGCAAAGCACATCGGGATTGGGAGTTCTGCCCTTTTTGTATTCCTCAACAAAAAGTTTGAATACGCGCTCGTAATACTGATCGGCAAAGTCAACGCTGTAATAAGGTATGCCAATGTCGTTGCAAACCTTGCGCACGTCGTAGAAGTCTTCGTCTGCACTGCAACAACCGCCATCGTCCTTTTCATGCCAATTACGCATAAAAAGACCAATGACTTCATAGCCTTGCTCCTTTAGAAGCAAAGCTGTCAAGGAAGAGTCAACTCCTCCGCTCATTCCTACTACTACGCGACCCTTATTCATAGGTTTCTCAATACTTCATTGACTTCTTTCATATCGCACTTGCCGGCGTAATTTGCCTTGAAGTGGCGCATTACCGCAGGTACAGACTTGTCCTGTAGCGCAAGAATAACTTCTTTTATTTCTTCTTTGCTCATCAACTGTGGCAAATAACTTTTTACGGTAGCGATTTGATTGTCTAGGCTTTGTATTTTGTCGGCGTAACCTGCGCCGGCTTTTTCAAAACCTGACTTTTCTTCAATCAATTCTTTTTCCGTCTTTTGTAGTAGCGATAAAATATCTCCCTCGCTCATTTCCTCGCCTTTTGCTCTTTTTTCAATAGAAGAAAGCATAATCTTATTGATTACTACGTTGAGAGCAGATACTGCGTCCTTGTCTTTTTCTTTCATTTTCGTTATTTTTTCTTTCTTAAAAAAGTCTATGTTCATTTCTCGCCTCGCTAAATTAGATTGGTTTAATCAAATAATACACCTAATATTGCGCGATGTCAAGTTAGTCGTCAATTCTACATAAATTTGCAAAGAACGCACGCCATGATTGCGCCAATATAGCATGCCACAAGAGAAATTGGTATCGCATATCTGAGTTTCTTAACCTTGGTGGTTGAAAAATACACTGTACCGACGTAGAATACGGTTTCGCTGGCGCCGACTATTACAGATGCGCAACGGGATATATACGCATCTGCGCCATGGGTCTTGTAGATATCCTCCAATAACGCAAGCGAACCGTTACCTGACAGCGGACGGATAATAAGAAGTTCGCAAAGTTCTTCAGGAATACCCAAGAAAGTCAAAACAGGCGACATAATCTTGGCAAAATATGCGTTTAACCCGCTGAGCGAAAAGAGTTCGACAGCTACTAGCACTGCGCAAATATAAGGAAATATCGACAGCACTATTGACAAGCTCTCCTTACTCCCCTTTACAAAATTGTCGTAAACGGGAACTTTTTTAATAAAAGCTATGGCTATTACAAGAAAAATAAAGATGGGAAGTATGTATTTGCTCATATCTTTTTCCTCTCACCGACGGGCATAAACAGAGGCTTGGGCGGTTGGGCCTTTTCGACTTTGCTTTTTTTGTGAGTAATCAACGCGCAAAGTTTGGCAAGCATTACGCCCGTGACGGTCGAAATCAAAGTCGCAAGCAATGACGGTAAAATTATATCCGACGGCGCATTGCTACCGGCTGACGCGCGCAAGCCTATTATCGTTGCGGGAATAAGCTGTATTGACGTAGAATTGATTACCATAAAAAGAATCATATTATCCGTAGCTTTTTGAGAGCCGTCCTGCATACTCTCCATTGCCTTAATACCTAACGGAGTCGCCGCGCCGCCCATACCCAAAAGATTGGCGGAAAAGTTGAGAGTAATATACTCCAAAGCAAGGTCGCTCTCCCCTTTGAAGAGCCTTTTGGTCAATGGGCGAAATAATTTGTCGAGAGCTTTATTTAGACCTATGCCGTCCATAAGCGAGAGTATAGACAACCAAATCGCGTAGATTGCTATAAGCGTAAACGCTAAGGTCAACGCGTTGTTTGCTCCGCTTATCATTATAGAAAAAGCGCTCTCGGGCGCAACGACTACCAACATAATCAAAGACGCCAATATCATTATTGTAAATACTATGTTCATAATGCAACAACTCCCATACGAAATTGTATGAGAGTTGTGAGATATTTATTACTAAACGTAGTCTATTACATTACATATATACTATAATAATTATAATATTATATCAATACTATTTAAGCGCAACAAAGTCGCTTGAGCTAATAGGAATTACTACAACCTTATCTTCACCGTTGCGTGTGATATTCAATGCAATCGACGTCGTACTGTCATTTACTTTCCAAAGAGCGTCGGAAAGTGAAAAACTGCGAGTTATTTCATATCTTTCGCCGTCAATATCTACTGCTTTGAAAATATCGCCGACTTGCAAATAGTCGCTTGCCAAAGAATCGTCTTCGATTAAACTTACTGAAATCTCTTCGACTACCTTAACGGTCGCGGTCGCAGTATCATAAACTGCTTTGGACGAGTTGACAGTTCCGGCTATTCCAAGATACAACTTCTTGATATTTTTATTTTCCTCGCCATCGCAATGAGCTATCGCGTAATCGGCTATTCCCACTGCTACATCGCTCGGAATAGCATATCCCATATTATCTATGCTCATCGAACTAGCCTTTGCATTTACAATGCCTATCAGCTGACCTTTTGTATTGAAAAGTCCGCCGCCGCTGTTGCCGGAATTGATAGCCGTATCTACACGCATAACCCTTGTGGTATATGATAAGCCTATTGTAGCATCGTTCAAAGTTATGTTCTCGCTGTCAACGCTAACTATTCCTTTGGTGACAGAAAATTTAATCTCATTGTAATATGTTTCGCCGCCCGAAGAAGGAGCGCCTATCGCTAATGCCGTAGAACCTACGACAACATTTTTGCTACTTGCCACGTCAACCGCTCTTGCGTCACTGCTTTTGATTATTTCGCTTCCGCTGACTTTAAGAATTGCTATGTCGTAGTCGTATGCTCCGCCTATATACTTGACAGGAATAGCTTGCTCTTCAAACTCATCATAACCGTATAAAAAAACATCTAAATCGTCACAAATCTTATCCTCTGTCTTATAGTTTGTATTGTACACTACGTGATAATTTGTAATAATATATGCATCGCCATTATCTTTGTTTAATTTGTAGATAACGCCTGAACCGCTCGAAGTTGAGTCTTGTTCTCTTCCCCATCTATCTGTAACTACGCCTTTTGCCCTTACTTTTACTGCCGATAATAGCGCAAGATTAGAAGCGGTTTGGACATCTTCACTCAAATTGAGATAGGACTGCAAAAAGTCCATATACGTTCCCTTAAAGCCTTCCGCTACCGCTTTGTCAAATATTTCCTGTATAGTAACTGCTCCGTCAGCGCCGTCATTTCCATCGACTCCGTTCTGTCCGTCTATACCCTTTAGACTGTCAAGCCATTCGTCCAGCGTGCCTTCAAAGCCTTGTTCAACAGCAAGTTCATAAGCAGACTTACCCTGTTGAGCTTTGCCGTCGCACGCAACCAAAAACGCGCATAACATTGCAAAAATTAGTGATAAGGATACTATAAAAACAATTTTCTTCTTCATAATTTCTTCCTTATTAGTATTTACTAATTTATTTTATTTATTGAGATACTATCATTTAATTATTTTGAGTGAGGTTCTATTAGAATTTGCCTGAAAAATTCTTGATGGTATAACCGCTCTTTTCCAGTACTTTAACTTGATTTGTGATTGACTCGACAAATTCTTCGTTATTCTTGGTCTTCTGCATCATATTGAGAAGTTGGTCGGTAGTATCTTGCAAATCGCCAGTTGAGAGCATCTTGCGAAGCGCCCATACGCCCTCAAGCTCCTTTTGAGAAAGCAACAAATCTTCTCTTCTCGTGGATGAACGGTTGAGATCGATAGCCGGGAAAATTCTCCTTTCGCTGAGTTTTCTATCAAGGGTGATTTCCATATTGCCCGTACCCTTAAATTCTTCATAAATTACATCGTCCATTCTGCTACCCGTATCTACAAGAGCAGTCGCAATTATCGTGAGCGAACCGCCGTTCTCGATATTTCTTGCCGCGCCAAAGAATTTCTTGGGGTTTGCCAATGCTCCCGGATCGATACCGCCGGAAAGAGTTCTGCCTGTCGGAGGTATCGTAAGGTTGTACGCTCTTGCTAAACGTGTAAGCGAATCCATCATTATTACAACGTCTTTGCCAAGTTCCACAAGTCGTCTTGCCCTTTCGATAAGCAGTTCCGAAGCCTTGCAGTGATGCTCCGGCACTTCGTCAAAAGTCGAATATATGACTTCGCCTTTAATAGACCTCTTCATATCCGTAACTTCTTCGGGGCGTTCGTCAACAAGCAATACAAAAAGCGTAACTTCCGAGTGATTGGTCGTGATAGAATTTGCAATTTTCTTGAGAAGAGTCGTCTTGCCTGCCTTTGGAGGAGATACTATCATAGCTCTCTGTCCTTTTCCTATAGGCGCTATCAAGTCAAGACTTCTGATTGCAAAATCTCCTCTTGTGACGCTCTTTTCAGCAGTGTTAATCTCCAATCTCAATCTCTCTTGCGGGAATATAGGAGTCAGCGCGTCAAAATGCGGACGACGTCTAAGACTTGTCAAATTTGTACCGCTGTCGTCAACGTAACCAATCGCCTTATACTCTCCGGTACCGGCAATATCTCTGCCTTTATCGTCCTTTTGATATACTAAATCATACTTAATTTCGGGATTTACTCTTTGAACAACTGTTAAAGCAGGCGGTTTGCTTTCAGAATTTTTCCTTGCGATACCCACAACGTAGTCGCCGGCTCTCAACCCGAGCGCCTTGATAATTCTGCCCGATACGTACACGTCTTTTTCTCCGCATTCGCAGTTTTCCGCTCTTAAGAAGCCGTAACCGTCTAATATCTCTAAGATACCGCTACGCTCTTCGCTTTCAACGCTTTCCTTTGTAGCGCTGTCAATATTGGACTGCGTCTTTGCATCGTCTTCAATTGCGTTGTCCAAAATCTTTTCGGTTTCGTATTCCTCTTTTGGCGCTTGAGAAATTGAAATTGTTGAAGACATCGAATCCTTAACAACGTTGGGAGTCTCCGACTTGGCAGGTCTGCCTCTTTTGGGCTTGGGAACCTGATAAGCTTCTCCGCCATTTTGCATAAACTCAAAGTATGCGTCTATGAGCTGATCTTTGTTTTTGGTGCTTGGAGTAATTCCCGCTTCCCTTACGATGGTGCGCACAACGTGTATCGTCATATTCTGAAAATCTTCGCGCGTGTATTGCGGTCCAATAGAAACGTTCTGATTATCATGAGCGGTAGTTACTTGTTGAACCTTTTTATTACACGCAAGCAATATGCTGTCAATGAGATTCTCTTCAGACATATACGATACGTTTTCCACGTTCTTTTTCTTGGCAATATCTCTTAATTCAAAGTAATTCTTTGCCTTTAGCTCCTCGCGGGTATAGTTATTCTTTATCATAAATTCTCCTATTTATCTGATTTTATAAAAGCTGATTTATATTTATAATTATAATAATATTATTGTCTATATAATATCTTAAGATATATAT
>CAJTPC010000045.1 GCA_910578245.1 uncultured Christensenella sp.
GGTGAATTGTCCGGGTCATAACTACCGCCGATTTTATCCGTATCCCAAATATTAGAATAATTATTGCTGAAGAATGTTTTTGCAGAAGCTTTCATAAGGTCAGTGCTACCGTAAGTAATTACGTTACTGCCCAATATGTCGCGAGAGACATCTTGCAAAGGGGCATACGAGGTAGAACTTTTAACAATATTAATATTGCTAACGGTTGCCGACCCTGTATCACCAGCCATAGCTATGATAGATTCTTTCGAAGTTGTACCGTTTTTTCCTTCAATATAAGCGTTTTTTCCCGTTGCGTAACTGCCAGTTCCGGCTAGTACTCCACTAAAAGGTCTAATCGTTGTAGTAGTGTCAATCGTACCTACTATATTTTCCATAGTAGGTAAAGATACGTTCCAAGCCACTCCCACACTGACATGATGATAAGCTCCCGTACCGGTCCATCTCACATTTGAAACACAATCATATATGTGTATGATTGCGTTTGCTAAACTACCGCTTCCTAACATACCTGAAACCATCACCGCTCTAATCGTATTAACGCTGACATTAACGTCTATTTCGGAAGAACAACGGTATATTAGCAACGTACTGTTTGCAGTATACTTCGTACCTACTATTCCGCTCGCATTAATAAAAGTAGAATACGTTGTTGACGACTTTACCTCTCCTAATGTATGACAATTAAGTATATTATCATTTCCATAGGATACGCCCGCTATGGCTCCGGTAAAAGGTCCCCAAAAAGATTTTAGAGCTGATGACTGTGGAATATTTAGAAAACTGTAGTCCCTAACTATTAAATCAGTAATAGTAGCATTTGTTATCTGACAAAATATTCCGAAACCACTGTTCGTTATATTTGAAGCGCCTATATCTGCATAAGCCGAACCCGTCCAATATTGCCACGTGTCGCAAGTGATATTTTTCATAGAATAGCCAAGTCCATAAAAAGTGCCATTGAAGTTAGCAACAGGGTGAAATGCTTCTCCGGCGAAATCCAAATCATTGCCTAGCACATAGTATTGCCCTGTGCCACACGTGGAATCAGTCGCCATTTTCTTGACAAATATTTCCCACTCGTCTATCGATGTAATTACGTGAGGATTCGTCTGCGTACCTTGTACATCGGTAGATTTGACGATTATTGTTGTAATATCAAAATCTTCGGTTCCTGCTCTAAAATCGTTTACCTTATCTTTGTCGGTATATACGTATTTTACTCCGTCAGCAAAATAACTAAATCCATTAGTAGTAGGCGTGGTTGGTCTTGACATAGTATTAATTGAATCGTTATCCAACGTAGGTATAGATATATTAAACGGCAAGCATGCGCTTATCGCTCCCAATATAAAGCATACCGATATGATTAATATCGCAAATTTCAAATACTTTGCTCTTAATGTCTTTGAGTTCATAGTTTCCTCTTTTAGTATACCTTTTAGCGGTTGAGATTTTATGACTTCATTGAAGCGTAACTCCTCGCCTTAAGCGTAGTCGAATGGTCTTTTCTCAATGCGATTTTTGTCGAACTTCAACGCGTGTTGAAATCTTCCAAATAAAGTATACTTTTACTGACCCTAATATATTGCAATCTTTCAACTCTTGAACTATAATGTAATTGAGAAAAAACGCCTTTTCGGGCGATTACAAGAAAAGTATACTTTTTTTGGAAATAACAAAAACATTTTTCAAATAATAGAAAAATTTAGGGTAAAATTAAAAACACGCAATTTTTTGCGCGGTTTTTCTAACGTTGGGTCAGTACAGAAATTTTAACATAATTTAGTATCACGCGCATATATTGAAAAGAGGCGACTATGACAAGACTACACTTTGACAATCCCCAAGGCGTGATACTTATCGATGGCGTAAAGAGCAATCAACACACCGTACATACCGACGGAAGTTTCTGTCTGCAGTACGTACCTTATGACGATAACTACTTGCCTATACTCTGCGCAGTAAGTGGCAAAGGCAAATTACGCGATGACGTAATTTTCATACGACACGGCAAAGATTATATAGTAAGATTTTGCCCCAAAAGAAGACCTTGCAACATACAAAGTCAGACGTATATCCAAAAGGTGCTTGAGCCCAACTCAGGTAGCGCGCACTGCTTAACTTGCCATATAGACGATTTTTACAAAATAAGCGTAGAAACGCAAGACGAACTTATCACGCTCAACGTACCTTGCAAAGTGCGCGACGTCAAGTTTTCTTGCATACCTATTTCCAGCGGTCAGTTGTTGTCTATTTTTGCAAGTTTGGAGAATGGCAAAACGTACGTGGGAGTATTGCATTACAAAGACGACTATACTTTACTTCTCGATATTTGTTGTGACGAAGTATGCGCCGAAGAAGACGGATTGAGAGTATGCGATAATTTGCACGATACTCTGAACCGCAAATGCGTACGCAAGTTGAGTTTTTGCAAAGAGTGCTTTGTCGAAAAGAGCCGTCACTTTGAAAATCACTGCTTGCATAATTATATAGACGAAGTGTTGCCTTACGCCTTTGTAGAGAGCGTATTTTACGGCGATGAAGATTACGCGCGTAGCTTTCTATTCAATACGCTGCGCGATTGCGATCTGCAAGACATCCTAGGAAACTACGTTGGAATATGCGACTGCTTAGAATACAAGCCTTTTGAAATAACTCTATTGTACTCCGACTGCGACGGACTGTATACCAAGACCTTTAGATTTGAAGTAGAGCACGGTAAAATTCTAAAAATAAGATTATCGTAAAATTGTCGTAAGAAATTCAGCATAACATTGCATATCTTCCTAATGATATGGTATAATTTATTATAATTATAAATGAATAATATATTTTCATATATTAGCGGAGAACAATATGTTTGAATTGATAGTCCTCATTATAGCGTACGCTTCCATACCATTATTTCTTTGGATGATTTTTGCAAGTATATCTGTACGAACGACTTATTCTAAATACAACGTGATACCGGCAAGCTGCGGTATGAGCGCCGAGCAAGTAGCAAGAAAAATACTTGACGTCAATGGGCTTTTTGAAGTCAATATCTGCAAATGCGCAGGAATGTTGTCAGACCATTACGACCCGCGAAATAATACGGTATATCTCTCTGCATCGACTATCAACTCTACGTCAGTCGCAGGAATTGCTGTCGCCGCGCACGAAGTAGGCCACGCAATACAACACGCAGAGGGTTATGCCCCGATAAAGTTGAGAGGCGCGCTCGTACCCGTTGTCAACGTTGTGTCAAGAATGATATCTCCGCTTTTGATATTGGGAATAATCTTTGAATTGATTGCCATAAACGGCACTAGGATATCAATTTATTTCTATTTTGGCGCTTTAATATGTTATGTTTTATACGCGCTCTTTACGTTTATTACTCTTCCTTGCGAATACAACGCAAGTTCTAGAGCAAAAAAACAGCTCGTCGAGTGCGGTATACTCACACCCGACGAGGTCAATACTGCTTCAAAGGTATTAAGTAGCGCGGCAAAGACCTATTTGATTTCCTTCTTCTTATCTCTCGCGCAAGTAGCAAGAATACTGCTCTTACTACTAAGCGCAAGAAATCGCAATAATAGAAATCGATAGGACTCTAGATACTACTCTTTTACGTTCTTCGTAAAACATTTCGTACGCAACATACCGTCGCATACGTTGACGATTTGAGAACAACAAGTGTTGTTGTGATTATAACGGCACTTAGTACTGTCGCATTGAATAAATACCTGTGAGTTGTCTTCAAAATCAAAATCTTTAGCCGCCTCGATATTAGCTTTTTCTTGTTCCAATATTCCGTATTCGCGCTTTACTTTGGTTTTGCAGACGCCGTTTTTGCTGATACATATCACTCCTGCGTTGCAATGACAATTTGTATTATGCTCGCAGTTGTGCGTTGTGCATTTAAGTCCAGACATAACTTCCTCCTTTTTTAATAATATTATAGGCAAATCTTAATGATTTATTCTAATTGCAATTTTCCTATTGCTATGTTGAGAATTATGTGCTAAAATAATTACGCAAGCGAGGTGAAATATGAAAGTTTTACTGTTAAAGGACGTAAAGAGCGTAGGCAAAAAAGGTGAAATCATCGAAGTAAACGACGGATATGCTCGCAACTTTTTAATTAAAAAGAATTTGGCGCAACAAGCTACTGCAGGCGTCATTAACGAAACCAATCAAAAGAACGCCGCTTTGGCAAGACAAAAACAAAAAGAGTACGAAGACGCCGTAGCTATGGCAAAAGAACTCGACGGAAAGCAGATCAACGTGGTCATTAAGTTCGGAGACAACGGTAAGTCTTTTGGCGCGGTTACTTCAAAAGAAATAGCCGGCGAACTTGCAAAGCTTGGATACGAAATCGACAAAAAGAAAATCAATCTCAAAGATTCTATCAAGACTGCCGGCGTATTCGATGTGGAACTTAAAGTGTATACCAACGTCAGCGCTACTATTAAAGTTGACGTTAAGCCGGAATAGAAGTAAGAGTGAAGAGTGAAGAAGTAAGAAGTATAGATAAGAAATAAGAAATAAGAGATAAGAGATAAGAGATAAAAAAGGCTACTCTGCAGGAGTAGTCTTTTTTCACCTTTACACTATTTAATAGATTTGTTGCGTTTTATTTATCTCCGGACAACAAATAATCGAGCGGATTGATTCTTTTACCGTCTTTGTAAAGCTCCAAGTGGATATGCGCTCCGTCTTTCATCTCGTCCTCTACCAAGGCAACCTTACCGATAACATCGCCCTTAGACACCTTGTCGCCTGCTTTCACCGTAACGTTGTCAAGAAGTTTGTATACTGTAGTAAATCCGTCTTGGTGTTCAATGGTAACAATGGTACCGCTATAACCGTCCTTGACGACTTCCTTTACCGTTCCGTCAAATACGCATTTTACGTTGCTACCCTCTTTCGCTAAAAAGTCAAGCGCCTCATGCGGATGCCAATGGTTTAGAGTTGCATTGAATACGTGCTCTTCTGAGTAAGTTTGTCCAAACGTGTATTCGTCTAATGGATCTGCCATGACAAAATCCAACTTTGTAGGCGGTTTGATAACGTCGTCGTCATTTGGATCGTCCGGCTTAACAACAGGCGGAACATTTCCAGATACATCACCCGATACGATAGGCTTCAAAACCGTGTCTGCATTGTTGTTATTGAGTACTACGGCTAAGGTTATCATAGTCGCAATTGCCAGAATACATACGATCATCAAGATTACGTAAATATTCTTTTTGAAAAACTGCGCCACTTTTACTCCTGTCTGACTGGGCGCGCCTTGTCTTTTCTCTTTGGTGCGTTTCGTTTGCTTTGACATTTTACTACCTCCAATTAGTAACTTCCCATAATCAGCGGAAAGCCCACGATGATATAATTTTTATTGTTTACAATTTGTACGTTTATTTCCTGTCCGTCAATATACACGCTTCTACCGCCCGCCTTGCTTTTGCCGTAATAAGTTACGCCGTTCTCAAGGTCTTGAGTAAACCTTACGTCTATTGAAAGCCTTTTCATTAGTATTTGCTCGCTCATGCTATCTTTGGGATATACGTAAGCGACACCCAAAGTATTGTCCAGCTTGCAATCTTTTATACTCACAAATTTGTCGTAATAATGATAAATATTAAAATTCGTCATCATGTCCACTTGATCGCACTCGCCCACTAGCGGTGTGGCAAGCGAGTATACCTGCATTTCCTGAGCGCCATCGGGCAACTTTACTTGATAAGATAGTCCCAGCGCCACTGCCGACAAAAATATGATTGCCAATATGTATATCGCTATTGATTTCATAATTTCTCCGATTGATACGTTACTTTGATTTTTGCCAGCAAAAAGACTTTTATACTTGAGCGCAAATGCAAAAAATGTAGAATTTTGCCAATGAAAAAAGAGCGTACAATAATCACGCTCTTTCGATAACTTAAATATTTTATTTTACGTTAATTTTTTATAATTTCTTTTATTCGCCCAGTAATACTTCTGCCATTGCTATTGGCGAGCACTCATGAACGATTGGAGAGAGATTGTAAATGAGTTGAATAATACTGTTGCAATCGTAATCCTCTCCCAAGTGATAGCCTACGTCTTGCATAAACCTCTTTGCGCTTTTAATAATTCTTGGCAGTTTTGCATCTAGGTCTTCTATCTCTTTAAGCATATCCTCTCTATACTCATTATGGATATACAGCCATTTGCTTTGGAATTTTCTATCCTTAACCATATTTATGACATCGCTGACATCGCAGCCCAAGATTTTAGCAAGCGCGCGACAACGGGAAGATACGTCCGACGGCGGTATCAACATGCACTCCTCAATAGACATAATCGCCTTAAAATACTTGACAAGAGCTATACCTGCAAGCAACATACTTTCGCCCCTATCATTCGTAAGATTGATATTTTCTATAAGCTTAGCAAGTATCTCCACTGACGGCTTGTATGACGTATCGAATATCTGAGCATACTCCAAGATTCCGCCAAAAAGCTTGTCCGCATCCAACATATTTCCATCGCCGATTATGCCATCGAGCAAGTCTTGCTCTTGTTTTAGCTTGGCATAGTCTTGAATACCAATCATATGATGTATATACTTTTTTTCCCAAAGCGCAACTCTATGCGCCAAAATCGCGCCTACGCATTTTGCATAGTCTTCAAAACTTTCTTTGCCGTCATTATCAATCAACAGCTTGATTGGCGCTACTCCTTTGAGCGCATATCCCACGCCGTACAAAAATGGAGAATTAGTAATAATCGCATACAACAACGACCTTTTTTCGCAGGCTATGCAAAGAAGATCTGCAATCTCTCTGCCCCCTACGCCCAAGAATAATCTTACGTCGTCATCGCTCTCCACTATATCTTGCGCGCTTTCGCTGTCGCATACCACCTCATCGGGATATTCAACGTAAGTAATCTTGTACTCGAATTCACTTATTTCCTTAACCGCCTTTTGAACAAGCTCCTTATCCTTGCTCAAATAGCACACGCATATATGCCCCATAGGCATAACATCGGTCACAACCTTTGCCACGTCGGAAGATATGTTTTCACTTACTTGAGTCAAAAATTTTTCCATACAATAAAGATACCACTTTTTGAAAGCAGTATCTTTGAAAATTCTCTATAAAAAAGTCTAGTTTTGTCGAAAGTATTCTTTACTCTTCTTCTAATTCGCTATTGCTATACTCAACCTTTAGTATCTCGTCTAAAGCCGATACAAGACTTGCCATTTCTTTTGGCGAACCGACTGTAATACGAAGATAATTATCAATTCTTCCGTAACTAAAGTGTCTTACCAACACGCCAAGTTTTTTGAGCTGATAATATACCTCGCTTGCCGGACGCTCGTTGTGCTTTACGAACAAGAAATTGGAATTGGACTGCAATACCTCAAATCCCCGTCCTCTCAATTCATCTGCGACTTTATCTCTTGTAGCGATAATTTTGTCTACGCAAGAATTGAAATACTCGGTATCTTGCAAAGCTCTGACAGCTATACCCTCGGTTAGCACGTTGACGGTATAACTGTTGAAAGAATCCTTTATCGTCTTAAGTCCGTTGATTAGCGCTGTGTTGCCAAGCGCGTATCCGCATCTTGCTCCTGCCAAAGAGTACGACTTTGAGAAAGTGCGGACTATTAGCAGATTGGGATATTTATTTACGTAATTCGCCATAGAACAGTTGCAAAAATCTGCGTACGCTTCATCGATAATTATTATCTTTTCAGGATTGGCTTCAATGATAGCCATTAAGTCAAGTCTATTGACGATAAGTCCCGTAGGCGCATTTGGATTACAAATTATCATTCCTTGGCACTTCGCCTGCTTGAACTTAGATACGTCCAACTTAAAATCGTCCAAAAGCGGAATAACGCAAGAGGGGATCTCATTTACCTTTGCCCATACCTTATAAAAAGAATAAGTCACATCGGCATAAGCTACTCCGTCGCCGTCCTTGTCAAAAAACGTAGGAAAACACATCGCAAGGACTTCGTCGCTACCGTTGCCTATAAAGACGTTTTCTTTCTCCAAACCGTGTTTTTTAGCAATCTCCACTGCAAGATCCGTATTTTGCGGATCCGGATAAAGTTTGAGCTTATCAATATCGAAATTCTTAACAAACTCCTTTACCCCCTTACAAGGCGGATATGGATTTTCGTTGGTATTAAGTTTGACATAACTCTTATCTTGCGGTTGCTCGCCGGCCACGTATGGATGAGTAGTTCTGCAAATCTTGGACAAATAGTTCATTTTATTCTCCGTAGCTTGATTACCAAGCAAATACTTCTATAACTAGTGTATCAAGATTTTATCACATTAAACGGCTATTCGTCAATTCTTTCAAGATATTTCTTGGTTCTCTCCATCTTGAGAGAAAGGAGTCTTAGACTTCGTTTCGCTCTGCTCAATATGACGGCAAAGCGGTTGAGATTTCTCGACTTCGCTCGAAATGACGTGTAGAACAGCTTGTCACAACCGCAGAGATTGGTGTGATTTCCGTCCGTAAGACGGCAACC
>CAJTPC010000046.1 GCA_910578245.1 uncultured Christensenella sp.
CGGCTAAGCCTTTCTTGAACCACGCGTCTAACGCGTGGATTTCTTATACATTAAAGGCGGGTATGCTTCAAGCATATCCGCCTTTAGTTATCAATAATTTATCCGCTACACTCTAGTCAAAATGTCGGCTTTATTCTCTTCAACGTCACGGTTTTTCATTCTAAATATTGCTGGTAAAAGGAAAGAAACGAAGAGGCATGCAATTAAAAATATACATACAATACTGCTAAAAATATGATTTACGTACAAGTCCTTCATTTGCGAATCGTTTTCAATCATAACTTTTCTATATATGCGTGATATTGATGTATAAAATAATCCAAATACACAAAGGTATACCAAGCCACATACTATACTCCAAACGAGTTGGATAATATAATTGGTATTGCTATCGTTTTTGCCAATAGTAAAGCATTTTGTTTTAATTAATTTTGAATATTGAATAAAGAAGGATACAAAGAATAGAATTATCGCTGAAATAAGCAGAATATCTATTACAATAGTAGATTTATAGGCTTTGATAAATTCTTCATCTGCTACTCTTTGAATTTCAGAAGTTGCTGAGAAAATAACGTTTAAGTAACTTAAAGTCAAGTAAAGGAATATTGCCGAGCACGCAATTGCCCATAAAATAAGTAATACTTTTTTGGCTGTGCCTTTTTTGTCTGCGTTGGTATTGCTAACATTCATATCTTCCATACTGTACCTCCACTGTGTAATTATTATATTACATTTTAGTAAAATAGTCAATATCAACTTTGTCACCTCGACCGTAGTGGAGGATATCTCAACAGTTGAGGTAAAAGCAAGCAGTTGAAGTTTGCAACTACGCTTAGAATGATAAAGCAACTTATTTCGCAAAAAATGGGGATAATACGCTCACTTTTCGCTAAATAAAATGCACGAAAATCATTGTATTTACTTTTTTTATTTGATATAATTATGATAGCAAATTTTAAGGAGTGCAAATTATGGCATACGAACAAATAGAAGTATTGGAAGTTTTTGACGAATTTGAAACAAAAATGGACAAGAGCATAGCTTCTCTTCAATATGAATTCAACAATTTGAAAGCAGGTAGAGCAAATCCGCATATTCTCGATAAAGTCGTAGTTGACTATTACGGAGTACCAACTCCGCTTAAGCAAATCGGCAATATTCAAGTGCCGGAAGCAAGAATGTTGCTTATAAGTGTCTGGGATACGTCAATACTTAAAGAGGTGGAAAAGGCTATCATTAATGCAAATACGGGAATTATGCCCACCAACGACGGTAAAGTCTTGAGAATGGTTTTCCCTGAACTCACTCAAGAACGAAGAAAAGAACTTTGCAAATCGCTTAAAGCATTGTCGGAAAATACCAAGGTTGCTCTTCGCAACGCTAGAAGAGATATTAACGACGCTATTAAGAAGATGAAGAAAGACAGTCTTATATCCGAGGACGACGCAACTTTGTACGAAAAGGACGTCGATAAGAAACTTGCTTCTCAAATTGATGTTGTAGACAAGATGACTAAGGAAAAAGAACAAGAAATTATGTCAGTATAACGAAGTAAGCCTATAAATAGGTTTTTCGTTCTAGGTAGCAAAATGGAACAGACACTCAAAATACCGACTCACATAGGTTTTATTATGGACGGCAACGGCCGTTGGGCAACGCAGAGAGGGCTATCTCGCAGTGACGGACACCGTCAAGGCGCGGAAGCGCTGAAAAAAATTGTTAAAGCATGTTCGCAGAAGGGAATAAAAGTCGTGAGCGTGTATGCTTTTTCTTGCGAAAATTGGTCAAAACGTCCGCAGTCTGAAATAAAGTTCTTGTTTTCTTTGATAACGCAATTTGTCAAGAAAGAGATGAAAGATTACGTTAATTCAGGGTATCAAGTAAGATTTAGCGGAGATTTATCTCAACTTCCAAAGATTACTCAAAACGCAATCAATAAGGTAATTAACGCAAGCAAAAACAATGACGGAATAATCGTCAATATAGCGCTGAATTATGGCTCTCACCAAGAAATTGTCAAAGCGGTGAATACTATTTTGCAGTCTGGATTGAGAGAGATTGACGAGCAAATGTTTGAAGATTGTCTGTATTCCGCAGGCTTGCCACCATTGGACCTCGTAGTTAGGTCTAGCGGGGAGAAGCGGTTGAGTAACTTTATGCTTTGGCAGGCGTCATATAGCGAATTGATTTTTTTGGATAAGTATTGGCCCGACTTTGATGAGGCTACTCTCGACGACGTTCTTGTAGAATATTCAAAGAGAGATAGAAGATTTGGAGGAATTTAGTAATGCTCAAAAGGATTTTGACAGCAATAGTTCTATTAGCGATAGTTTTTGCAACTATTTTGGGACTTCGTCAAATATATGTCGAATTTGCCGACTTAGTAGGCGTTGCAATATGCTGTTTGGGCGTATACGAAATGGCTCAAGCCTTCAAAAAAGCCGGCTTCAATGCAATTAAGGGGAGTCTGATTTTTGCGTGCGTTGCAATTTATCCTATGATATTGGCATTTGAGTGGACTATTCAAAAGGGTGAGATAGGAGCATTTGCTACTTTATTTTTAGCTGTAATGATTGCTATTATAGAGTTTACTCTTATACATAAATCTAAAAAACAAAAAGTTGAAGAGAAAAGTATTGGCGACTTATCAAAAAACTCTGCTGAAGAAGTAAATCTGGGAAATCGCGGAGTATTCAAACTCAATGATTTGCTTGCGACGATATTTATACTGATTTATCCTCTCGGTATATTTTCTACGTTCTTCTTTATCAATCATAGTTCGTACGGCTTGCTTGGAATTTTCATTGCCTTACTCGTGCCAATTATGACGGATACTATGGCTTACTTTGTGGGAGTGACTTGCAAAGGCAAAAAACTATGTCCCAACATAAGTCCTAAAAAGACGATAAGCGGAGCGATTGGAGGACTTTTAGGTGGAATTATCGGCGCGATGCTTGTATTCGTACTCTTTGACGTTACTGGTCTTTTCGTCAATTTCAACAATGTTGGCTTGCTTAAACTCACGGATAATTTGCTTGTATCCGGCTTTATTTACGGTATATTCGGACTTATAGGCGGAGTAATGAGCGAACTTGGCGATTTGGGCGCAAGTTGGATTAAGCGCAAGGCGGGAATTAAGGACTTTGGCAAAATTTTTCCGGGTCACGGAGGAATGATGGACAGACTTGACAGCATTATTTTTATGCTGCCGCTTGTGTATTTGCTGATAGGAATAGTCACTGCTATAAACGCGTAATCAAATTTATTATAAATATTTTAATAAAGGCATACGAAATGAAAAGAATTATAATATTGGGCAGTACTGGATCGATAGGAACTCAAACTCTTGAAGTAGTAGATAAGTATTCAAGCGAATTTGAGGTCGTAGGACTTGCTTGTAAATCAAATGATTTAATACTAGACCAAATAAAGAAGTATTCGCCAAAATACGTTGCAGTAGATTGTAATTCATTGGCGGACAAGATTAAGACGGCTTTTCCTTTCGTAAAAGTTTTTATAGGAGAGCAAGGCGTCTGCAAACTTGCAGACATAAAAGTAGATTTAATTATCAACGGACTGGTTGGTATTAGCGGTTTGAAACCCACGCTTACGGCAATAAATAGAGGTAGTAATATAGCCTTGGCAAATAAAGAAACTTTAGTTGCGGGCGGAGAACTTGTTATGCCTTTAGCTAAAGAAAAAGGAGTTCAAATATTGCCTGTCGATAGCGAGCATAGCGCTATATGGCAATCTTTGACTGCCAAGAACGTCAAGAGTATTTTGTTGACTGCAAGCGGTGGAGCGTTCAGAGATTGGACAAAAGACAAACTCGTAGACGCAAAGGCATGCGATGCATTGAAGCACCCAAATTGGGATATGGGCGCAAAAGTGACGATAGATAGCGCGACTCTTATGAATAAGGGCTTGGAGATAATAGAAGCTATGCATTTATTCGGAGTTGACGTAGACGACATAAAAGTACTGGTACATAGGCAAAGCGTTGTGCATAGCATGGTTGAGTACGCTGACGGTAGCGTAATTGCTCAAATGAGCTTTCCCGATATGAGATTGCCTATTCAAATAGCAATGCTGTATCCTCAAAGGGGAGATTACGCATTCAATACTTATGACTTTATAGGAAAGAACTTGACTTTCGAAGAGGCGGACGAAGAACGATTCCCATGTCTTGCGATAGCTAAGTATTGCGCAAAAGAAAAGGGAATAGCGCCTGTAATTATGAACGCAGCCAATGAAATTTTGGTAAAAGCCTATTTGGATAATAAAATCAAATTCTACGACATACCTTATTATATAAGACGCGCTTTGGATAAGTTCTATCAAGGTCAGAGAATCGAAGACGAAGCGCAAATATATTGTGTGGACGATAAAGTGAGACGATACGTACTCCAACTTATCGGGTGAGGTGAAAATGATATTGACGTTGGCAGTAAGCGGACTTGAAGTGCTGAAATGGATAGGTTATGTTTTGGTAGCTTTATTCTGTCTTATGCTTATGGTTGTTTTGCACGAGTTGGGACATTATACTTTTGGTAAGATATTCAAATTCAAAATCAACGAGTTTGCCATAGGTTTTGGACCAAAGATATTTTCCAAAACCAATAAAAAGACGGGAGAAGTCTTTTCAATACGCCCATTTCCTTTTGGAGGTTTTTGCGCTTTTGGAGGCGAGGATGAGGAAAGTAAAGATCCGCATGATTTCAACAACCGTCCCATATGGCAGAGAATAATAGTATTGTTTGCCGGCGCAGGCTTTAACTTCTTGTCGGCATTTATAGTCATCACTATATTTTTCAGCGCGTACGGAGAGTATTTTCCAGTCGTCGGAGAAGTATATCAACACGTGGAATACGTAGATGAAGAGAATTATCAAATTATTGAAGATTCACAGCAATTGCTGAAGGGCGATGTGATTTTATCGGTTAATGGCAAAAATGCATATAGTCTACTCGAATATAATCGTCTAAGCGAACTTATTTCGGATACCGCCGATAATGTGAAAGTAGTAGTATTGCGAAACGGAGAAAAGATAACTCTTGATATACAGAAACATTACTATTTGTCATACACCGATAGCGGAGAGAAAGACGAAAACGGAGATAAAGTACTCGTAGAAAATGTCAGCAAAAACAAAGGATTGGGCATGGCGCTAGGTTCGTTTAGCGCGCAGAAACTATCTTTTGGTAAGGCATTGGGGCATGGCGCTGCGTTTGGGTACGATGTGTTGAGAGTGACAGGGAAATCTCTCAAGCAATTATTTACCGGCTCTGCATCTATCAGCCAATCTATGGGCGGAACGGCTACGGCTATATTTTCGCTTGCTCAACTTGTACAAGCGGGTTTGCCTGCGATAATATACGGTTTTTGTATACTGTCAGTGTCGATAGGAATAATGAACGTAATGCCATTGCCTGCACTTGACGGAGCGAGAATAGTCTTTGCGATAATTGAGGGAATCAGACGTAAGCCTATCAACCGCAAAATTGAAGGTACCGTCCATTTCGCCGGACTTATAGTCCTGCTTGCTCTGGCAATAATACTAGATTTATTACATTTCTTTGGATAGATGTGCGGTAAAATTAAAACAAAAGTAAATTAACTCGGAGAGATCAAATGAAAAGAGTAGTTAATGTAGGAAATATTTCAATAGGTGACGGAAGCGTATCTATTCAGTCAATGACGAATACCAAGACTTCGGATATTGACGCTACAGTAGCGCAAATCAAGGCTTTGGAAGATGCCGGCTGTCAGCTTGTAAGATGTTCTGTCCCTGATGAGGAAAGCGCAGTAGCATTAAAAGAGATTGTCAAAGCGGTAAACGTTCCTATTATAGCCGACATACATTTTTCGCACAAACTTGCGCTTATGTCTGCCGATGCGGGCGTAAGCAAAATTCGTATAAATCCGGGCAATATAGGCGGGGTAGATAAGGCGAAGTATCTTGCAGATTATTTGAAAGAAAGAAAAGTCGCCTTGCGAATAGGCGTTAACGGAGGTTCTTTGGACAGCGCTCATAAGTCTAAGCCACTGGCGTTAGCAATGAAAGACAGCGCGTTGGAATACGTAAGCGTACTTGAAAAATGTAACTTTTACGATATAGTAATATCAGCCAAATCGTCTAACGTCAAAGTTATGCTAGATACATATAGATTGCTTGACAAGGCTTGCGACTATCCATTGCATTTAGGTGTTACGGAAGCAGGACTTTATCACACCGGCGTAGTGAAGTCGGCAATAGGCATAGGAGCGTTGCTTTGCGAGGGCATAGGCGATACTATCAGAGTATCTTTGAGCGATGATCCCGTCAAAGAAGTAGAAACAGCTAAAGACATACTCAAGGCTTGCGATAAGTATCCATATCCTTATTGCGAGATAATTTCATGTCCAACTTGCGCTCGTACAAATATCCCAGTCAAGTCGCTTGCAGAGCAAGTCGAGGAAATGTGCAAAGATATTAAAAGAGGACTAAAGATAGCGGTGATGGGTTGCGTTGTCAACGGAATAGGCGAATCGCAAGGAGCAAATCTTGGAGTTGCCGGCGGTAAAGATAAGTCGGCAATCTTTGTCGACGGAGAGTTTGTTGAGAGTGTGAATAACCAAGATATATTGCCAATGCTGAAAAAATACATCATAGAATACAAAGGTTAATATCCCAACAAGCATATTAGAGTACTGCTTTAGCAACAAGACGTATTCGAATAAAGTATTGCATGGGATAAAAAAGTAGTATGCAATTTATAGACAAGCTAAATGAAGCTACCAATAATAAATACGATTTTTTGAGAATATCCAAGCTCAATCTTGACGTAGGCGCAAATTCGCTCTCCGTGGTTTGTCTATTACCTCAAGATATTTCAGAAGACAAGTTCTCAGAACAAGACAAAAAGATAATAGAGGAGTTTTGCAGAAGTCAGGTTCCAAATACGTTTGCTTTGAAAATAGCTTTTGTCAAAAATCTAATCAACCAAGAGGCTATTTCCAAACAGGTATTCAACTTCATCTCATTAAAGTATCAGACTATTCTTGCTCAGATGGACCCGTCAATGACTGACGTCAAAATCGAAGGCGATAGAATAGTCATAGATATTTACGTGTTTAGCACCGCGCAATATTTTTGCGAAAATAGTTCTCTTAAAGAGAAGCTTGCCAAGCATATTTACAATCAAAATTGCGTAAACAAAGTTGTCGTCAATATCAAGGTGTGCAAAGCCGTAGATACGGACAAGCTACTCAAAGAGCGAGAGGACGTAAAATATGTTGATAACGGCGAGATTGAAATAGTAGGCGACTATCACTATATGGTAGGCAAAGACATAACTCGCAAGCCAAGATACATAGAAAAGTACAAAAAAGAAATGGACGGCATCTGCGTCTGCGGTACTGTCAGCGATCTAAAGCGCATAAATATTATCGATAAAAAATCTCCTGACAGAAGATTAAAAAACGTATTGTTCAAATTTACAATTTCCGATTCTACCGGCAAAATGGACTGCGTATATTTTGCTAAAATCCGCAAGCCAAAGAAGGGCGAGAGGGAACATACGACTTGTCTTGATATGCTCAAGGATGGCGACGACGTAGTTATTTTAGGCAACTTTAAGTACAGCGAGTATTCCGATAAGAACGAGCTTGCCGTAGTACGTCTTGCTCTTTGTAAGATTAACTACGAGACGCTTGCAAAACGCCGTGAGGATATTAAGCTTGCCAATAAAATTAAGATATTCCAATCTCCAAAGCCATACGAAGTGGATATGAACGATAGCTTGCTCGATTTGCTAGGACACTGCGATTATATAATGAACAATAAGTTCGTAGTATTTGACTTGGAAACTACAGGACTAAATACCGATACGGATGATATTATCGAACTTGGCGCAGTAAAACTTGAGGATGGCAAGATAGTAGAGTATTACAATACGCTAATAGACCCGAAGAGAAGTATTCCCGAAGGGGCAAGCAAGGTCAATAATATTTACGACTCCGATGTTAAAAACGCTCCGTATATAGAGGACGTATTCGGCTTTTTTGTAGATTACTGCAAAGATTATATATTGGTTGCTCACAATGGCGCGGGTTTTGATTTCAAAATTATAAAACGCGTGGCTGACCAACTCGGGTACCCGCTTTCTAACAAAATGGTGGATTCTTTGACGGAAGCAAGGAACGTCCTCACAAGTTCTCGCCGTCATTCGCTTGAAGCGCTTTGCGACCACTACGGAATTGTCAATAAAAATGCGCACAGAGCCTATGAGGACGCCGAGGCTACGGCTAAGGTCTTTGTCAAACTTATGGACGATAAATTTAGAACGCAATAATATCAAATTTTAATATA
>CAJTPC010000047.1 GCA_910578245.1 uncultured Christensenella sp.
CCACTTCACTTCGTTCCGCTCAGAATGACGTTATTGAAGCGTAACTCCTCGCCTTAAGCGTAGTCGAAAGGTCTTTTCTCAATGCGATTTCGGTCAAACTTCAACGCTTGTTGAAATCTTCCAAATAAAGTATACTTTTACTGACTATAATATATTGCAATCTTTCAGTGCTTGAATTATAATGTATTTGAGGAAAAATCGTTTTTTCGCGAAAAATAAATTTAATTCAGTAAAAGTATACTTTTTTTGAAAATATTAAAAAATAATTAAAGTTTTTAGAAATTAATTTGGTAAAATAAAAAACACGCAAATTTTTACGTGTTTTTTATTTCTCTATCACCTTACTTTACGTAAATCTCTTGGAAAAGAAAAATATTCGGCGCATGATACGTGCAAGTCAAGAACATACCCAAAAAGACGAGAATTCCCACTATAGAAAGATAGTTGAGCCACTTATGCCTAGGCATAAAGAAAATTCGGTATGCAGTATAGTAACCAAGCGCAATTGAGAATATGAAATTGGCAATATCAATAGGTAATATTGCTCTGCGAGTAAAAAGCGTATAGCCCATAAATATTAATATAATAGATAAAGTAGTCACTGTCAAAGCGCATAGCACAGCCAAAAAATAATTATTGACCTTGTGGTAAAATAAAAAACCGCCTACTAAGAATATAATAAACATTGGAAAAAGCGCAAGTTTTATATGCTCCCAAATACTTTCATTGGTCGCTACGAATATTCCAACAAAGGCGTTCTTCCCCGTCCAATTATATACGAAATGATTTATCGAGCCGAGTAATACCGTCAATAGTATGCCTAAGCCAGTAAAAAGTTTTATCTTTTCAAGTTGAGTAAAATGACTTAGTTTCTTTAATCTTATCACGTATATAGTATACGTGAGCGCGTGAAAATATATTCTAGATTCTCCGACTTCGCTCAGAATGACGGCTTAAAATGACAAAAAGAGTACAGCTTTACGCTATACTCTTTTATATCTTGTCGATTGAACTTAATTGTTTGATGAGCAAGTTGATACGCGAGAAATAAAATAGCGATTTTTATGCCAAGATAGCGTTTGGCGAATATCGTCGTACTTGCTGTACGTCGATGTGAGCCAAATGTTAGATTGGCGGAAAAGGCGCATTTTAGACTTGCGTAGCCAAATTGTGAATCAAACTCATTACTTAATTTCGACTTCAGCGCCTGCTTCCTTGAGCTTGCCTGCGATTTCGTCAGCAGCCTCTTTAGAGATACCCTCTTTGAGAGCCTTAGGAGCATTGTCAACCATATCTTTAGCGTCCTTAAGACCAGCGCCGGTCAAGTCCTTAACGAGCTTGATAACAGCCATCTTGTTTGGACCGGCTGCCTTCAAGATTACGTCGAACTCAGTCTTTTCTTCAGCTGCAGGAGCGCTAGCGCCACCTGCAGTAGGAGCTGCAACTGCCATAGCTGCTGCGCTTACGCCAAATTCATTCTCGATAGCCTTAACTAAATCGTTAAGCTCAAGAACTGTCATACCTTTAATTTCTTCAATCATTTTAGCAATATCTGCCATTGTTATATTCCTCCAAGTAATTTTAATTTTTGCGCCGTTATACGGCAATTTTGATTATTAGTTTGCCCAAATTATGCTTGAGCCTCTTGCTTCTCTGCGATTTGCCCAATAGCTCTTGCCAATCCGCTGATAGGACTTTGGAGCATACCGAGAAGTTGAGCGAGAAGGACTTCCTTTGACGGAATAGATGCAAGTTTCGTTACGACTGCTTCATCGATGTAAGCGCCGTCCATAAGACCGCACTTAGCCTTCAAAGCCTTGATCGTCTTGCCTTGTTCTACTACTATCTTTGCTGCGGCGAGAGCATCGCCGTTGGCAAATGCGAAAGCGGACGCGCCTTCGAGATGATGGTCAAAGCCATCGATACCGAGTTCTTGCATAGCGCGAAGAACAAGTCTATTCTTGAGAACTTTGTACTGCACGTTTTCAGCTCTGAACTTAGCTCTTAGAGCCGTATCGTCAGCAACTGTGATACCTTGATATTCAACTACAACCATACCGTTGCAATTCTTAATCAAAGACTTGATTTCTTCAACATGTTGTTCTTTCTCAATTCTTGCGACTGATTTATGTTCTGACATTTTTACCTCCTATAAAATTACCCTCTATGCCAAAGACACAGAGGGTGAAAAACTCTTAAAAGTTACACCTACCTCGGCAAGAAATTAAGCGATTAACTCGCGCTTGCTGTCTTTGGCAAGATATTTTGCTTTTATATAATAAATTGTTTGCAATTATTTGTCAAACGAATTTGAACAAATTTGCAATTTTTCGCCGTATTAGGCTAAATTACATCTTTACTGCAATCTTAAGTCCAGGTCCCATTGTGCTGGAAATGGTTGCGCTCTTGATGTATTGTCCCTTAGCGGCAGCCGGTTTAGCCTTAACTATAGCGTCGAAAATCGTGTTGTAGTTGTCAACAAGTTTTTCTGCGCCGAAAGACTTCTTACCGATAGCAACGTGAATAATATTGGTTTTGTCAAGTCTGTACTCAACCTTACCTGCCTTGATTTCCTTAACAGCCTTAGTTACGTCCATAGTAACGGTACCGGACTTAGGATTCGGCATCAAGCCCTTAGGTCCCAGGATTTTACCTATTCTACCTACAAGACCCATCATTTCAGGAGTGGTTACGCACACATCGAAGTCGAACCAATTTTCATTCTTGATTTTGTTGATATAATCTTCACCGCCTACATAGTCTGCGCCTGCAGCCAAAGCCTCGTCTGCCTTAGCGCCCTTAGCGATAACCAAAACTCTTTGAGTTTTACCCGTACCGTGAGGGAGAACTACAACGCCTCTAACCTGTTGGTCAGCGTGTCTTGAGTCAACGCCCAATCTTACGTGAAGTTCGATTGATTCGTCAAACTTAGCGGTTGCGGTATTAACTACCAACTGCATAGCCTCTTGAGGCTCGTACGCCTTACTTGAATCTACAAGTTTTTGCGCTTCAATAAATCTCTTACTTTGTTTCATATCAAGCCTCCATTATTCCTCGACAAGAACGCCCATTGAACGAGCAGTACCTGCGATAGTCTTCTTTGCTGCTTCCAAGCTACCGGCGGTGATGTCGGGCATCTTGGTCTTTGCGATTTCTTCAAGTTGAGCTTGCGTGAGCTTAGCTACCTTGTCTTTGTTTGGCTTAGCGCTACCGCTTTGCAAACCGCACGCTTTCTTGATAAGTACCGCAGCGGGTGGAGTCTTGAGAATAAACGTAAACGAACGGTCTTCGTAAATCGTCATTACTACAGGAAGGATAAGTCCTTCTTGACCTCTCGTCTTTTCGTTGAACTCTTTGGTAAATCCCGGAATATTAATTCCGTGAGGACCGAGCGTGGAACCTACAGGTGGTCCCGGAGTTGCCTTGCCGGCAGGAAGTTGAAGTTTTACAACTGCCTTTACTTTCTTTGCCATAGTGTGTTACCTCCTAGCAATCGTGGTATTAACGAGGTCGCATTAAAGATTTTACGCCTCTCCCAAGTCGCTTTCGCGACTGTTGTTGATAAATTAAAGTTTTTCTACTTGACCAAAATCAAGTTCAACCGTGGTTTCTCTGCCAAACATCATTACTGATACTTTGACCTTTTCGATGTCAAACTTAATATCTTTGATTTCGCCGATAAAATCTTTGAGCGGTCCGCTCATAATCTTGATAGTATCGCCAATGTGTATATCGAGATCCTCAATCGTAACTTTTTCAAGTTGAGCCCTCTTGACCTCTTCTTCGCTCATCGGCAACGGTTTGCCATCGTATCCGCTACAAAAATCTTTGATACCTCTTGTATTGCGTACCATATACCAAATCTGCTTTGTGTATACCATTTTGATAAACAAATAGTTTGGATATTTCTTGTGCTTAACGAGTTTGAGTTTTCCGTTGCGCTCAACGGTTTCCTCCTCCTCCGGTACGACTATATCAAGTATATAATCTTGCAAATTATTGAGCTCTACAAGCTGTCTAAGCGACGTCTCTGCAATTGATTCATATCCAAATTGCGTTTGGAGTATATACCACTTCGGCTCAACGCCACTTATGTTTTCCATATCTTCCATAACGTCCTCCTATCAGCTACCAACCGAAGCATCCATCAAAAGTTTGATAAGTTGCATAATTCCGTAATCGAACGCGGAAATAACAACAAGGAAGAAAAGCACTATCACGATAACGATACCGAAAGCCGACGCCGTCTTCTTTGCCGTAGGCCAATTGACCTTCTTTAGCTCGGAGAACATCTCCTTGAACGCCTTTCTTATTCTAGCGCCTGCGCTTGGCTTCTTATCCTTTTTATTCTTTTGTCCTTTGCCCCCCTTAACGTCTTTAGCCACAGCGTTTGAAGAACTCAAATCTGCGTTCTTGAGCGGAGCATTGGATACCAACTCTTCGGAGGCAACCCTTTGATTTTTATTTTTCTTTGCCATAAAACTTCCCCTTATTACTTGGTTTCTTTATGTAGAGTCGTCTTCTTACAGAACTTGCAATACTTCTTTATCTCCAATCTATCAGGAGTATTCTTTTTATTCTTAAACGTGTCGTAATTGCGTTGCTTACATTCCGTACAAGCCAAGGTAATTCTTGTTGTCATGAACAACACCTCCAAAAAAATTACACCCCATAGTAGGTGCTTTTACATTCTAGCACACAACTTGGGGCGTGTCAAATACTTTTTAATAATTTATTGATATATTTATATATTAGTTAGGTCATCGTCCTTAAAAGCGCCTTGCGGAACTTGTTCGAGCTTTTTATATACGCTCTTCTTGCGCTCTTTCTTCATTGCCTTGATAGCGTCCTTATTCTCTATTTGCTCTGCGTAGATAGGCTTAAAGGAAGCAACCTTCGGAGAGAACTTCTTTATTAAGCTACCCGTAGCCCTGCAAGTAAACGACGGACAAACTCTCATACCAAAGTCCATAAGACCTGCCACAGCATCGGTAACAACTCTAACTTTGCCTTTGCGGATAGACTTAACTATCTTCTTACCTGCCGTGCTTGCCTTGATACCGATATTCTCGACCATTGAATCTGCCTTTGGTCCGCTCTCGCCCTCTCTTGCCTTATATATATCCGTCTTGACCGGTCCCGGCATTACGCAAGATACGCCAATGCCAAAGCCTCTCAATTCTTGAGCCAAACATTCAGTCAATGCCCAAACTCCGCCTTTCGTTGCCGAATAAATACTCTCGCCGCCCACAGGCAAGATTGCAGAAGCGCTGGCAACGTTGCAAATATATCCGTACTTAGACTTCTTTATCGTAGGAAGCATTGCCTTACAGCCGTAAACAACGCTCATAAGATTTGTATCGACAACTTTCTTGATTTGATCGTCCGTCAAGTCGTTGTATTGTCCAAACGGTTGAATCATACCTGCATTGTTAATCAGAATATCCGTCATAAATCCCATATTCTCAAGCTCTAAAGCAAAGTCCTTCCATGCCTGTAAATCAGAAATATTAAATCTGCGGTAGGAGAACTTATCTCCAAGTTCAGCTTTCAATTCATCGAGCTTTGCCTTGTTTCTAGCAACGCCCATTACGTTGCAACCGTACTTCTTGACCAAAATCATAAGTACTTCTTTACCCATACCTGTAGAACAACCTGTGAGAACTACGTTCCTGCCATAAAGCCATTTCTTTGTCATATTAACCACCTAAAAATATATTTGTTATAAATTACATCATTTTTAACGATATTATTTTAATATATCTATTTTTGATTGTCAACTTATTCAATACATTTCTAGGCTTTTATAATTAATTCCCGCTCAATCTGACGTAATGAGAGCGTAGCCCGTCACATCGAGCGCAGTCGAAAGGTCTTTATCAGATTAGATTCTTCGACTACGTTGCACTCCGCTCAGAATGACGGCTGGGAAGCGATTACTTACGCCTTGTATACGTCATGTCATTTCGAGCGTAGTCGAGAAATCTCATCCGATTGTCACAACCGCAGAGATTGATATTTATTTTTTCATTGAGCGTTGCTCGCGTAGCAAATCTTGGTATCTCTCGATTTGGTCGTATCTCAAGTCTACCATCTTCTTTGCCGTCTCAAAGGCTTGCGTATCGCTTACCAAAACTTCAGTTTCCTTGACTTTTACCTTCGTTCCGTCGCCGGTCGCGTCACGGCGCAAGTCTTTCATATACTCGTCTTCCATCTTGAGCAAGGCTACCGTGGTGTCTTTCTTTACCGTCAACTTGAGTAGCGGATTGGTTGTCGTCTGTCCGTATACTACGAAGTACGTAGATTTCTTCTCTTTGCACTTATACTTTGTCAATGCGTATTCTCTCAATCCGTCAAAGTACTTCTTTTGCTCTTTGGTGAGTAATGCGTACGCTTCGTCCAAAGTAAGTCTTGGAGCTATTTCTTTCTTTGGCTTTGATACTGCTTTCGCAGGCACTTCTACCTTAACTTCCTTGACCACCTCTTTTTCAACGATTTTTTCAACTTCGACAGGTACCTCGACTATTTTCTCTACGGGTACTTCCTTGACGACTTCCTTTTCAACTACCTTCTCTACTTCTACAGGAACTTCGACTACTTTCTCAACTATTTGCGGTTGTGATTGATTTGTTGACATTTCCAAAATTTTTTCCATGAGTTTTTCTTGGTTGTGCATCAAGTTCTCTTGCGTCTTCATCATCTGCTTAAGCGCTTCGTCATTTGCGACTGAGGAAGCGGCTTCTCTCTCGACTACTCTTTCCGCAGGTTGCTCCGTGAGTTTCTTTAACAAGTCGCGCATTTCTTCTTCGTTCTTTTGCGACTTCTCCATCATTTTGAGCATCGCTTCTTCACTCTTCTCGCTCTTCTCAAGCAATTTTTCAACAAGCTCATTATTGACAGACGCTTGTTGCGGTAACATTTGCTGTACTCCCGGAAGCATCGCAGTCATTGTATCGGACACTATTCCGCGTATCTCTTCTGCTCCTAGTCCGTAGCCTCCGCCCACATAAGCTCCTTGCGGTCCGCCTTGTCCATTTCCTGCGTTCCCGCCCATCATGCTCATAAGCATCATTTGCATGCTTTCATCGCGCTTTCTTGCTTCTTCTTCGCGTTTTCTCTCTGCTATCTCTTCTTTGTTGCGCTCGTACTCCTCTCTCAAGCCCTCTGCGTATATCAAAGACTTATTGAACTTACTCTTTGCTATTAGCATAAATACAAAACTCAATACCGCCAGCGCTATTAGTACGCTCGCTATTGCCGTCCAACCCGTTGACACAAGTCCCAGCGCCGTCCATGAGTAGTACGTCTTGTACCTACTCTCCGCCATCTTTCTGTTTTGCTTGCTCTTGGATAGATAGCTTGCGCCTTTACCTGCAAATATTACTATCAACAATATACATATCGGACTTACTATCAACTGCCAATGCAAGAATTCTTTGAACTGTC
>CAJTPC010000048.1 GCA_910578245.1 uncultured Christensenella sp.
AGACGACAACCAATCCGCTACTCAAGTTGACGGTAAAGAAAGACACAACGGTAGCGCTCTTGAAGATGGAAGACGAGTATATGAAAGACTTACGCCGTGACGCGACAGGCGACGGAACGAAGGTGAAAGTCAAAGAAACCGAAGTATTGGTAAGCGATGCGCAAGCCTTTGAAACTGCAAAGAAGATGGTAGACTTGAGGTATGACCAAATCGAGAGGTATCAAGACTTGCTAAGAGAGCAACGCGCAATGAAAAAATAATTAGTAAGCGGAACGTTAAAGCGTTCCGCTTTTTCTATTTAAGATACATAATAATTTTCAACTTACGCATAATGGTAGTATGTTAATAGTTTTTACAAGATCAATATTGATCTATTTATTCTTATTGATAGTGATGCGATTGATGGGTAAAAAGCAATTAGGCGAACTTCAACCTTTTGAATTTACCATCACGTTGATTGCCGCAGAACTTGCGTGTATCCCAATGTCCGATACGCAAGTGCCGATACTATACGGATTAGTTCCGATATTTACGCTATTCGTTGTAGAGTTCGTGCTTACCAAGATAGTCAAGCACTCTATCAAAATGCGTAGAATAATCAACGGTAAGCCGGTAATAGTCATAACGCCTGACGGTATTGACTTCGAAGCGATCAACAAACTTGATATGACGGTGCACGATATTATGGAGTCTATCCGCGCAAAAGACTATACTTCACCAGAAGAGATAGAGTGGGCAATTATAGAAACCAACGGCGATATGTCAGTAGTACCAAAGACTGTCAACAAGGCGGTTACTGTTGGGGATATGGGGCTTGCCAATATTGAGCAGACGCAATTGCCGTATTCCGTTATTTGCGAGGGTAAGCGTATGGGACGTAATATCAAAAGATGTAATCTTGACGAGAATAAAGTGCAGTCGCTTCTTGACAAGTTGGGGTACAAACAAGAGGAGATATTACTCTTGCTTGTCACAGGCGGAGATAGCTTCTATCTTCAACCAAGGTCAGGCAAGTTTGTCACCGGTATGATAAGCGAGGAGGTCGGTTGATATGGGAAAGATAATTTTTACTGTAATTCTTGTCGTAATAATACTTGCGCTTGGAATCAGCGAACAGGTGTTTATGCAAAAGTCGTTCGACGATTTGGTCAAGCGTTGCGAAGAGATACAACAACTTTTGATAGACAAGGACTATTCGCAAGCTCGCAAAGCCGTACTGCAGACCAAAGAGTGGTGGGCAGGCAAGCGTAATATATTGGAGTTCACTTGTCCTAACAATGATATCAAGGATATCTACAAAGAAATCGGAGAACTTGAAGGCACACTGTACGCCGAGATGTATGACGACTCTATCACTCGTACCAACGTGATTAAATCTATGGCGGAGAATTCCAAGAACCTGTTGGCGTACAGAATTAAGAATATACTTTAATAACGTATCAATAATATCTACTCAAGAATTTGTCGAAAATTTATATTTTTCGGCAAATTTTTTTTATTTGTTGCATATTATAGAATATGTTTGGTTTTAATAGGATTCATTTTATAGGCATAGGCGGAATAAGTATGTCAGCGCTCGCAATGTTGACGAGCGAAGCGGGAGTATGGGTAAGCGGTTCAGATAGATGCGACAGTGAGATAATGCAAAAACTCAAGGGATATGGAATCAATGCTTACGTGGGCAGTAACAACAGCATCGTATCAGGCAGTGACCTTGTTGTGTATACGTCCGCAGTGGGAGGAGATGACAAAGAACTCAAGTTTGCTCGCGCTAATAAAATTAGATGTATGGAGCGAAAAGCCTATCTTGCGTTTATGTCTAAGACTTGCAAGAGCGTGATAGCTGTGGCAGGTTCGCACGGCAAAACCAGCGTTAGCGCTATGCTGTGTCATATCTTCGACGGCATGGCATTGCCGTTCAAAGGACACGTAGGCGGTATAATAAAGTCTGTCGGCAGAAATTATATTGATACCGGCAATGACTATTTTGTTACGGAAGCATGCGAATACGGACGCAGTTTTTTATCTTTAGAACCGGATATCGGAGTAATTCTCAATTGTGATTACGACCATCCCGACACCTATCCCACCAAGGAAAATATGTACGAGGCTTTCGTGAAGTTTGCCGAGCAATCCAAGATAGTAATTATTGGTGAAGATGCCTTCAATACTCTTGATATGCGCGCGGTGGATAGGGACAAAGTCTATACCTTCGGCTTTGGCGAATGCGCGTATTTTAGGGCAGTCAATGTCCAAAACGTTGACGGCAAATTTAGTTTTGACGCGCTTTGCGATAATAAGCGTATAGGCAGATTCTCCCTGAATATTTACGGCAGACACAACGTTCTCAACGCTTTGGCAGTTATTGCCGTATGTCATCTCAACTGGTTGGATATGGCAGAAGTTTCGCAGTTCATATCGGGATTCGACGGCGTAGACAGACGTTTTACAGACTGCGGATATACGCCGAGCGGAGCGCGCGTCATAGTAGACTATGCGCATCACCCCAAAGAGATTTCCGCTACGATAGATACTGTCAGGCTAATGACAAAGGGCAGAATCATTGCCGTATTTGAACCTCATACCTACTCGCGTACAAAAGCATTGCTTACAGAGTTTGCCGACAGCTTTTATTGGGTAGACGATTTGATAATATTGCCTACTTACGGAGCAAGAGAGAGTGAGAGCGAAGGAATAGGCGGAGATAAACTTGCAAAATATATCAATAAAAACGGCGAAGGGGCTTTATATCTGCCGGACTATAAAAGCGCGCGGGAGTATGTTCAAAATAATGCGACAGCAAGAGATATAGTCGTAGTTTTAGGGGCGGGAAGCGTAAATACGCTTGGCTCTATGTTAACGAAATAATAAAAAAACTCCGACTAAGTCGGAGCTTTTATTTTAGCATTTGAAGATTGTCTTAAGATAGTTATGTTTTTTAGCAAGATCGCTGAATACCTGTTGAGCCTCGCTAATGTCAATTTCCTGTTCTATTAGGCAATCTACTTTGACGACTTCCGTTGCAAGCATGTTTATAGCGGTTTCTATTTCGCCAAAGCCGTCGCTAATGCCGTATACTGTCAAATTATTGGCAATGATAGGCGAGAGGTCGCCTTTGAGCGGTGGGATAGCCTTGTTGTAACCGACTATTGCCACTTTTCCGTTCTTGCGCAAGTAGTGGAGTATTTTGCCGACTTCATCGCATACATCGCTACTCAAAATCAGATATTCGACGAGTTTTCCGCTGGTAATTTCCTTGAGTTTTTGCAAGACGTCTTCTTCTACGTAATTTATTGCGTAATACACGCCCAAATCTCTTGCCAAATCAAGACGGGAAGCGTCATTGTCAATAACGATAGGTATTGCTTGATAATAAATGCAAAGTTGCGCGATTATCAAATTGACGGAAGTGCATCCGTAAAGCATAACGTACTTAGTCTTTTCAATATCCAATTTCTCTATTATATTTATTGCAATCGCAATGTCTTCAATAAATGTAAACGCGCTATCGCCTACGCCGATTGGCAGAGTATATATATTGTGCAAAGGAGCGTATACGTAATCTGCAAGATAACCGTCGTTTTGCAAGCCGTTGATAATGTATTTACCGTTCTCAAGACGCGTATAAGGAGAGAGCATAACTCTTTGTCCCTTTCTTAGGGTAATATCTTCGCAATCGCTGACAAGACCGATAGCAATTCTCGTAGGGCAAAGCGGCAAATTTACTTTAGTAATTTTACCTGCAAAGACCGCGACGTCGCTTTCGCAGACGCCGGCGCGTAGAATTTTAATTTTTGCGTAATCCTTAAGACTTAGAGCGCTTTCTTCGCTCTCTTCTTCAATAGTGAAATTTTTTGTTATTCTAAAAGATTTCATACATTCCTTCTCAATGCCGGCGTAAAAATTTCGCCTTGATTCTGTCCTTGACAGCTAGTTTCACCATTTAACTTACGACAATTATACCATATTTTAATCCGCTTGGCAAGTGTGGAGTTTACGTTTGCTTCAAAAAAGCTATATTATGGCAAAAATCGACACATACAGCGTAATTTTCTTTTTGGAAGTGTACGATATTTGACATTTATCAATTATATAAGCAACATAAAATAGCCGAAAATAATAAAAATCTTCAATTATGCAAAATTTTAACGGCAGAAATTAAAATTTTTAAGGCGCTTAACGCATTTGTTTGGTAATAAATGAAAAATATTGAAAAACACTTGAATTATGCTTGACTTATACAATTATTATATGTATAATCATTGAGTAAAGAATTTTGCAAAGGTAGGTGATAATATGAACGAGAATATCCAACCTAATTATCATGACGTTACTGTCGTTTGCGCTTGCGGAGCCAGCTTTGTATGTGGCACGACCAAGGACGGCGACACAATTAAGGTAGAAGTTTGTAGCAAATGCCACCCTTACTACACCGGCAAGCAAAAGTTGGTAGATACGGGCGGTAGGGTTGACAAGTTCAAGAAGCGTTACAATCTCTAAGAACTTGCTAAATCACGAGTTTATGCGGAAGGCGGAAGTCTTCCGTATTTTTTTATTCAATATGTATAAAAGCGCCTTAATTGTCAATAATAGCCATATCAACTTTGGAAGGTATGCAATGAAAGTGATAGCAATAGTATTGATATGTTTGGTATTGATAATCGTCGGGGTATATGCGGTTAAAGTAAACAATAAAGCAAGCGATGAAGAAACTTATTTAAGAATACATATAAGAGCAAATAGCAACGATGCTATAGATCAAAGCGTTAAGTACAAGGTCAAAGAGAGTATAGTCGACTTTATGACGCCTGCGCTTGAGAACGTGAGCAGTAAGAGTGAAGCAATGCAAATTTTGCAAGACAATATTGTCGCAATGAAAGTAGTCGCTGACAATACTTTAGCGCGTAACGGCTATGAGTATACGTCAAAAGTCAGCCTTCGCAAAGAAGAATTTCCCGCAAGAACTTACGGAGATTTGACGCTTGATTGCGGTGTATACGACGCCTTGATAATCGAACTTGGAAGCGGGGAAGGCGACAACTGGTGGTGCGTGGTATTTCCGCCGTTATGCTTTGTCGGCGAAAATAAGAACAACGTGGAGTACAAGTCGTTCTTTGCTCAGCTTTATCACAAGATAGCAGGCAAGTAATAAAAATAAACCTCTTTCTCAAATCGAAAGAGGTCTGTTTTTATTTTACCTATCAGGTCAAAATAAGTTTCTTTTGAATTAGGCAAGAGAACAAGTCTATCCAACCAAGCAAGCAACCGGTAGGAAGTATAGCAAAAATAAGAATAATAATTTGCTTTAAGGCTTTACCGTGCATTGCGGCAGAACCGCGTACTACTATCTCTGTGATCCAGTTTACGCCGGGGATAAGAAGCAAAATAATTTGCACAAGTCTAGGCAAACCCTTGAATCCGCTAACGAATGACATAAATCTAACCTCCTTTTAGAATTATCTATGTACATTATATCATAATGGGAATAGATGTCAATACTCAATCTGTAAAAATTTGGATATGTAAGTTTTATTAGTCATACCAATAAGCAAAATCATCTTATTATATATTATATGTTATATATATTTTATTATC
>CAJTPC010000049.1 GCA_910578245.1 uncultured Christensenella sp.
GTAATGCGTACGCTTCGTCCAAAGTAAGTCTCGGAGCTATTTCTTTCTTTGGCTTCGATACTGCTTTGGCAGGCGCTTCTACCTTGACTTCCTTAACTACCTCTTTCTCTACTATTTTCTCCACAGGCACTTCGACTCTTACTTCTTTCTCTACGACTTTCTCTACTTCCACAGGCACCTCGACAACTTTTTCCACTATCTTTTCGACAGGGACTTCTTTCTCGATTATCTGCGGTTGCGATTGATTAGCCGATAACTCCAAGATTTTCTCCATAAGTTTCTCTTGATTCTTCATCATTTGCTTTATGGTATCGTCATTGACGCTTGTCGAAGCGACTTCTCGCTCAACAATTTTCTCAACGCTTTTCTGTTCGGCAAGCTGATGCATCAACTTTTCGTTCTGCTCTATGAGTTTTCCCACTAGCTCATCATTGCCAGAAGCCTGTTGCGGTAGCATTTGTTGCATACCCGGAAGCATTGCAGTCATTGTATCGGATACTATTCCGCGTATCTCTTCTGCGCCTAGTCCGTAGCCACCGCCCATATATGCCCCTTGCGGTCCGCTCTGTCCGTTACCTGCGTTTCCGCCCATCATTCCCATGAACATCATTCGCAGTTTTTCTTCTTTCTGCTCTTCTTTCTTTTCTTGGTATTCGCCTAGTACATCCTCGTACTCTTCCTGAGCCTTGTTAGACCTATTCTTAGCGATAATCATTATTACTAAGCTAGCTACGGCAAGCGCTATTGCCACGACAGCCAACGCCGTCCATGAATTGTACTCTAGCCCCCACAGCGGAGCGTGAGCCGTTGCCGCAAACATACCGCTCTCAAGTTTGTCGGCTTTCTTCTTGTACTTCTTACGCCTACTCTCATAGCTCGCTGTCTTACTCAAGAATATTATTATCAATATAATACATATTCCAATAACGATAGTTTGCCAGTACTTGGACATAAAGTCCCCAAATGCGCCTAAGTCTATTGACGCCGTACCTTCGGATCCTTTCTTCTTAAAAGAATATGCGGGGATATTTTCTATCGTATTGCCGTCCTTGTCAACGAAATTGAACTTGTCTTTCTCGTCATCGGGTATCGTCACCTTGACGGTATAGTCCTCTCCGTCTACCATATCTTCGGGCTTGACGGGGTTGCCGTCCTTGTCGAAGTACTCGTACTCGGGGTGTAGAACGTCCTTATACTCGTCGGGTATCTTTAGTTCGGGCGGGTTCTTGGTGGTATCCCACTCAATGGGTATAGTCGGCTTTTTTTCATCGTTGTCATCTTCTTCGTCATCAAAGTCATAGTTGGGGTTGTTTATATCCGATGGGTCGCGAAGTTCTTCGCCGGCTGTGAGCGTAAAGGTGATAGTCTCCGTCTGCGCTTCGCCGTTGTCGAACTCAAAATTCTTAGTGTCCTTAAGTATCGCCCTTATATTGAACGTTCCGCCTTTACTTAAATCGCTAAACGTGATTTTACGCATATCGGCGTCATAGTACTCATACTCTATACCCTCGGTGAGCTGTATACTCTTCAAGTTGGCGAGTACCGGCGGTTTAGCCGAAGTATTCCACTGCGTGGAGATTACGTTCTTGCCTATCGTAAATTGGAATTTTGCGCTTCCGCCTGCAATTACTACTGCGGAATTGGTGGAAGTTACTTCTACCCAGTAAGTTCCCACTTCTTTAGGAGTATAATCTATTGCATTACCGAATGCATCGCCCTCGTAATACTTGAGTGTAAGACTTGCCGTTGGCGTTCCTGTCGCCCATCTTAGCGCAACCTCTCTACCCGTATAGGTATACTCGGTAGTAGTAAGCGAGATTGTTATCTCCGAAGCTCCGCCGCCTACGCTGAATACCGGCGAATATGCTTCTTCCGGCAAAACGTAGTTACCCTCATTGCCCATCGTAATTACGGGCTTGGTCTTGAAGTACTGCATCTTCGTTGCCGATACGATTATATCGTCAAGCGAATAAGGATTGTCGTCTATAATATTGCCGGCAACGTCCGTCAAGTAATATTCATACGCTATTACATCGGTAAGCGAAGCGTCCCCAAGTTGAAGTACTTGGAATAGCACTCCGTTTTCGTCTGTCTCGTTCACGTAAGCCCAACTGCTTGTCGTGACTTTTATCTGCATTGGAGTGATTTCCCAAGAAATTGCCCAAGTGAAGTCGCCGTCATAAGATCCGTCCTCGCCGTCCTCGGGAAGTACGTAGTTGCTCTCTACGTAGCCGTCTGCGATACTAAATGACGCCGTAACAACGCCGTAGGACATAACCGCCGTACCCGTCTTCGTACCAAAGAGGTTCAGCTCTAACTCTTCAGGCAAATTCTCTAGGGTTGGGCTTATTTCACTGCCCGTGTACTCGTATACGCCGTTATTCTTCCAAGTGACGCCCGATAAGTCGAACTTGTACGGCGAAACCGTCCAAGTTATTTGATACGTCACTATTGCATTGCTATTATTACTGTCTATTACTCTAACGTACGTGGTGTACGCATCTGCGTTCTTACCGATAGCTGTATTGTTAGCGCTTCCTACCGTCCTGTATCCGTTGACGTAGCCGTCTGTATTGTAAGTAGCGTCTACGCTCTGCCCAGCCGTGCTTGGGATAAATTCTATGCCGTAGGTCGTTCCGTCAAATACAATTGTCTCGGTGTAAGTTACGGACAGCGTACCCATGTTGGTGTAGAATCTACTGCCGAAGTATCCTCCGCTAGACATGGTTATACGCCAAGTATCTCTACCGCTGCCCTCTTCTTCGACTTTAATAGTTACGCTATTGCAAGTAATACGGAAGTTGCCGTTGTCTGCTTCGCCGTCTCGCAAAGCAAAGTTCACCGTATAGGATATATTGGGCGCCGGTAAGGTCGACGTCGCTAAGGTTATGGAAAGTCTAGTACTATCCTCATTGAGTTCCAGACCGCTCAACAATGGATACGTCACGCCGTTAAAAGCCGCTGTAATATCAAAGATTAGCGTATTTCCGGTGAGGATCTCATTTAATACCTCAATATACATATCCGCGTCTTCGCCAAACGTTGCGCTCAAGGTTGAAGAGTTATTGTTGAGTTCTATATTAATCTCAAATGGCAGTATCTTAAATTTAAGTTGCTTATCTTGCGTATCTTCCGTTCCCGCCCAAACGGTATTTTCCTTGTCCTTTAACGTTAACGTGAGATAGTACCAATTCTCCTCGTCTTTGGCGTTTACGTTCCTGACGGATATAGTATTGTTTGCGAAGGTAAAGTCATCGTTAGTAAACTCCGCAGGTCGAGTTATCTCTATATCATCGGGGTCGTAAGAATTAACGTCAACGAAATACAACTGCGCTCTACCGTTGTAAGTAAGCCAATTCTTAGCCGTAATCGTCGGTAAATTTAACCTGCGGATTGGTAGAGTAAACGTCTGACTCATTACCGCGCCGGTCGCAAAAGTGTAGTTGGCATTGCTAAGCGAGCTTATCGTAGCGGTATAGGTACCCGCATTCTTTGGCGGCGCGGTAGAATTATATGCCGCTCCGCTTGCAGTTGTACCCACATAATTTACGTTTATATTGACAACGTCATTGCCGCATATCTCAGTATCGTCAAGTGACGGTATAGCTGCCCCATAGGTATTATCCGCCCAACTTACTGTCAGAGGCATGGCGGTTATTTCAAAGGTAAAATATCTCCTAGTCGCAGTCTCCCCTTTGCTTTCATCGGGGACGCCTTCGAATTCCAAATCAGGTTCAGTTATCTCCGCAGTAACGGTATATTCACCCACGCTAGTCATAGCGGTAGGATACGTCAATCTTATTAGGCTTGAGTCGTACCAAGTCTTCTGTTCATCAGGTACGTTAGCTATAGTCTGCGACTGTCCATTATACACGACTGCAACATCAGTTGGCGTTGCAAGTGGTAAATAACCGGCGCGAGCCGCCGCTAATTTTAGATTGAGATGAAACGCGGGCCGTACCGCGTTGCTAGTCGTCACAATGCTACCGTCAAGGTGTGTAGAATTCAAAGTATACACACCGTAGCAATTAACATGTCCAGTCGATCGAAGCCATGAAGCCAAGCCAGTTTCACGTTGATTAACGGATGTTTGCCAAATTCCGCTTCCGGCGACTCCATTACCAGTTTCTGGCAAGCTAGGAAGCCATAGTGTGTCGTTCTTCCAAGCTTGATACGAGGTATGATTCCCATCCGTATTAACGGTAGTATTACTATAATAATTATAATTACTAATAGAGCAACCAATATCCAATGCATCGTTGTTGTAATCATAAGACTGTCCTGCGGATGTCTTCGCGCTTTGAGAATGTTGCCATGACATATTGTCAGGCACTTCGAGAAATTCTTTGATAGACGACCCGCCTACTGCGGTATTCTTAGCCATAGTATAATTTGCCCAAGGACTTGTAGCAGATTGATTTACAGCCGTCAATGTCGTAGCGTTGTACGTTGCGGCATAACTTCCGCCGTTGTTGAGTATGCTCGCTCTCATCCAAGACGTGCCGTACATATTACTCGGATACCTGCCTATTGAGTCCTTATAAGCAGTGTTCCATTTGTCGCTAATTGTATTCGTAGACAACCAAAATGTCAATATTGGTTCGTTTTTGGAGTTATACGACAGATAAGTAGGCGTCCAACTCAAGCCGTTTATCGTGACGGACAAGTATTTGCTACTGTTGGCAGAATTGGCGGATCTGAACTGATTAGCTGTCCTAATAGTACTCCAGCTGTTGAGCGTAGAAATATTGGGATTGCTTACGCCCGTTACCAACTCTACAAGAGGCCAAAAAACTTCCGCGTCAAAAACCTTACCCGAGCCTGTCGTGTCATAACCTTCCAGCATCAGTTCGCCCAAATTAGTCGATTGCGAGTTTACGTCGGTCGCATTGGAAAAAGCGTCCGCAGTCTTGATTTTGGGATTGTATACAAAGCAAATACAGCTCAGCATTATTGCCAGCGCTAATATCGCTATCAATATCACCTTCAACTTTAATTTCTCTTTCGTCTTACTCATTTTCGTCCTTATGCCTCTTTTTATCAGTTTATTTTCTTTTTATTCGT
>CAJTPC010000050.1 GCA_910578245.1 uncultured Christensenella sp.
ACGCGCCTTAAATTTTATTATATAATATATTATAAGATTTACCTGCGCAATACCTTTAACAATCTTCGACATTATCATCTTAAAATACTGCAAATAGTCATTATCATTCGTTATATGTCAAGACGTAGAAAACATAACTACAGACGAGCTTCGAACTACTTGCCCCGCAGACGGGAATTGATAAGTTACCTTTCCGCTGTCGCCGTCTATCTCATAGTTAAGCCCTGCCTTTTTGAGAGCTACAACGGCGTCGGCAATACTCATACCCAAGATATACGGCATCTCAACTTCGGTATACCCCAAGTCATCGGGATTTATGCTCGGCTTAATATTTTTGTAAGCGAAAATGCTTGAGAATATTTCTCCAACGTACGGAGCGGCAACAATACTGCCGTAATATACGTACCCTTGCGGTTCATCGACAAGTAAAAGACATACTAACGTATCATCTCCCACATCGGTAAAGCCAATGAACGACGATATATATTTACCCCTTGCGATCGCGCCGTTCTCATACTTTTGCGCCGTACCCGTTTTTCCGCCTATGTTGTAGCCTGCAACGTACGCGTTTTTTCCGCCACCTTCGGAAACCACGCTATATAAGTAGTCTTTCAACGTTGCGGATACCGAAGAATCTACCGTGGTATTTTTTACGGTGGGAGTATGCGAATACGCTACGTTGCCCTTGACGTCGGTAATCTTGTCAACGATATACGGAGTGTAAAGATTTCCGCCGTTGATAACTGAGGAAACGGCAGTCGCCAGCTGAATCGGAGTAACGGCTATGGCTTGCCCGAAACCAATTCTGGCAATATCCACGTTCTGCACAGAACTCACCGGCAACATAATACCCTTGGCTTCGCCAGTTACGTCCACACCGGTTTTTACGCCCAATCCGAATTTGTCAAAGTAACTGTACATCTTCTCCTTGCCCACAGTGAGAGCTATGTCCATAAAAACGCAGTTGCACGAATTTTGAATACCGTGTTGAAAGTCCTGCGAGCCGTGTCCTATGCTTCTCCAGCACTTAATTCTTTGCCCGTCTACTACGCTTCCGCCGCCGCAGTAATAGGAATTTTTAATAGCATTTTCCGTCATACCAATCGCAGATGTGAGAATTTTGAAAGTCGAACCGGGTTCGTAGGTATCGGTCACTAATAGATTTCGCGAGCCTTGCAAAAGTAGTTCCATATCATCTCTCGGTATATCGTTCAGATCATACGTCGGAGCGCTTGCCATTGCTTTGATTGCGCCCGTCTTGGCGCTCATAATCAGACAACTTGCCGACTTGGAATTGTATTTCTGTTGCGCGTCCTCGACAGCTTTTTGCGCAAAATTTTGCATATAGTAATCTATCGTTAAAGTGGTCGTCATACCCTTGATAGAATCTACGTATGTAGTCACGTTGGAGTTCAACTTCCTACCTATAAGGTCCGTCTGAGTATATGATGCTCCGTTGACGCCCTTAAGATAATCGTTGTAAAACAACTCAACTCCGCTCTGTCCTACGCCGTCGCTATTGGTAAAGCCCAACACTTGAGTTAAAAAATTGCCGTAAGTATAATATCTATCGCTGTTGGCAGTCAGATACAATCCGTTGACGTCGGTCGCAATAAGCGCAAGCATTTGTTCTTTACTGAGATTTTTTGCCACAGTAATTTCGCTTACACCTTTTTTTGACAGCTTTTCGGCAAGTTGGTTCTTGTCCATATCGATAATATCTGCTATCGCAGACGCTATATAGTTCACGTCTTTTAATTCGTTTGGACGGGCATACAGCGTATAACTCGTCGTAGAATTTGCCAAAACCACGCCGTTTATATCAGTAATATCACCTCTATCCGCTCTAAAAGGTAAATCTCTAGTCCATTGGTCGTATGCCTTATATTGTAAGGTAGTACCCCAAAGCATTTGAATATAAAACAGCCTTGCAAATAACGCAATAAATACCACGACTATCAATAGCAAGCCTGCAAAAATTCTTTTTTTTATAGAAAAATGCGAAATCTTATCCACGGCCAAACTCCATATATGAATTTTTGTTCTACAATATACTATTTGCGTTCTACTGTAATTATTCAAAAGACAAAATTTTTTTATTGCAATAAAAAACATGATGTGATATAGCCATAATATGTACAACGTTGATTACAAAGGGAAATGTTTGTTGGCAAACGACTATTTCCTGATGAAAAATTTGAAAAAGATACAATAATCGTTGGGAAAACCGAAATAGTATTTGCCTGAGGTCGATACGTAAACCATCAACATTATAATACCCGCGCTAAAAAAGTATCCAATACTCTAAGTACTCAATACAAGCATGATGACGACTCTTTGGTTGAAAATTATAACAAAAAAGCGACTTATTAAAAAGGTCGCTTTTTTGTAGTTAAATATATTAAGATGGAGTGTGTGAAAGTCTTATTTTAATTTCAAGCCCAAAGAATCGCATAATTTATCGAACCAATTGGTGCTTGTTTCGTACTCGTATTCGGGAAGAAGCGTCACGCTAGTCTGTACGGAGCTACCGTCCCCTGTAACTACGCTTGTGAGCAAATCGCTGTCGATATTTTGCACTTCCTCTTCCGCTTGCGCTTGGTTGACGGAGATAAATTGATTTGCAATCAGAAGTCCGCAAATTGCAAGAGCAACAACCATAATTGTAACAATTATTTTAATCATGTCCCTGTTAATATTTTTCTTGCCAAGTCTTGCTCTGGTTATCTTATTTGTTTGAGCGGCGCGGTCGTAGTTTTGATTAAACTGCATATCGCTTTGATACTGCTCTTGCGAAGTCATATAGTTATATTGCGGAGCGCTAAATCCGTTGTTGACGAATTGCGAAGCCTGCGTTCTATAGCTTCCCATATATTGAGATTGCATTTGAGGTTGATACTCCTGCTGCGGAGCTTGGGTATATCCTTGAGAATATTGATAGTTATTATATGCGTCCTGCATATAATCTTGTTGGTAATTTACCTGTCTGTAATTCACTTCTCTGTTGGGACTTTGTTGCTCATAGTTAGCATACTCGTCCTGTCTGCTTCTGTCTCTCAATGCAAATGCCATAATACACCTCCCAATTCTAATACACCTATATATTTATATACAACTTTACGTTTTCTTATTAAACCCTTTGAGCAATTCTCAACTTTGCGCAACTTGCGCGAGAATTATCTTCAAGTTCTCTATCGCTTGCAACTAAAGGTTTTTTGGTGATTATTTCAACGTCTCTTCTCTTGTTGCAAGTACATATCGGTTGATGCGGAGGACAGATACAATCTTTATTGAGCTCCACAAACGCCCTTTTTACTATCCTGTCCTCCAAAGAGTGGAATGTTATGATACATATTCTTCCACCTACTTTCAACCTCAAAGCCAAATCATTGACCACTTTGTCCAAATCTTTTAGCTCGCCGTTTACCTCTATGCGTATGGCTTGAAAAGTTCTCTTACACGGATTTCCAAACTTCCACCTGAGTTTTGCCGGATAAGCCTCTTCAATTATCTTTGCCAGCTCTCCCGTAGTTTCTATCGGCTTCTTTTGTCTGTATTCTACAATATCCTTTGCTATCGCGCGAGAAAGTTTATCTTCTCCATATCGCCATATTATATCTGCCAACATCTCTTGCGAATACTCATTGACTACCTTTGACGCGTTGAGATATTGACTTTGGTCCATTCTCATATCCAGCGGAGCGTCTGCGTTGTAAGAAAAACCTCTTTCAGCATTGTCGAGTTGATAGGACGATACGCCAAGGTCTATCAATACGCCGTCTAATGCCTCCACTCCAAGTTCGTCTAAATGAGTTACTACATTCTTGAAATCATCGTGGATATAAGTGATTTTATCCTCATAGCTTTCAAGTCTTTTCTTTGCGCTTCTTAAAGCGTCCGCGTCCTTATCTACCGCGATAAGCCTTCCGTCTTTCAGTCTTGCAAGTATTTGACTGCTATGCCCTCCACCGCCTAGCGTGCAATCGAGATAAACTCCGTCAGGATTTATTTTCAATCCCTCTATGCACTCGTCTAGCATTACCGGCTTGTGATTGAATTCCATCTTATCACCACGTCAACGCTTTGCCTTCGGCATTGGTCATTACACCGCCTGTGGTCTGCTTGCGTGTAGACTTGTATTCGTCGTAGTCGCTCTTTCTCCAAAGTTCCAACTTATTGAACATACCGACAAAAACCATATCTCGCTCTACTTCAAACATAACGTCGTCTTTGTCTTGGGTAATCGTAAAACGCTTTTGCTTATCTTCATTGATAACTCTAATGCTATCCATAAAATCTCTGAATCTGCAGTAATTCTCGCTCTCGCCTATAACCGACTGACCTTGCATTTGAGCGTATAGATTATCCATTACTTGTTGTCCGAATATCGTTAGGCACTTTGCTCCGCCTACAACAGTACAGTAAAGCTGTTCATCTTCACCAAAATACTCGCGGAATGAAGACGGTATTCTGATACGTCCTCTCTCGTCTGCCTGTATTTTGATACTTCCGAAAAGTGCTTTCATTGCTTCTCCTTTACTGTTACACATTTATTATAATCGCAAACCAATTCGTTGTCAAGAAAATTGTAAAAATTTTTCCAAAAATTTCCCAAAAAAATTATTAATTGATAATTTATAAATATTCTTGAATATTATATAT
>CAJTPC010000051.1 GCA_910578245.1 uncultured Christensenella sp.
TGATGAAGACGCAAGAGAACTTGATGCACAACCAAGAAAAACTCATGGAAAAAATCTTGGAAATGTCAACAAATCAATCACAACCGCAGATAATCGAGAAAGAAGTGCCTGTCGAGAAGATAGTGGAGAAAGTAGTCGAAGTTCCTGTAGAAGTTGAGAAAGTAGTTGAAAAGGAAGTTGTCAAAGAAGTACCCGTAGAGGTCGAAAAAATTGTAGAGAAAGAAGTGAGAGTCGAGGTGCCTGTCGAAGTCGAAAAGATTGTAGAAAAAGAGGTGGTCAAGGAAGTCAAGGTAGAAGTACCTGCCAAAGCAGTAGCAAAGCCAAAGAAAGAAATAGCTCCAAGACTTACTTTAGACGAAGCGTACGCATTACTCACCAAAGAGCAGAAGAAGTACTTTGACGGACTGAGAGAATACGCGTTGACGAAGTATAAGTGCAAAGAGAAGAAATCTACTTACTTTGTAGTATACGGACAGACGACAACCAATCCGCTTTTGAAGTTGACGGTAAAGAAAGACACGACGGTAGCCTTGCTCAAGATGGAAGACGAGTATATGAAAGACTTGCGCCGTGACGCGACCGGCGACGGAACGAAGGTAAAAGTCAAGGAAACGGAGATATTGGTAAGCGACGCGCAGGCGTACGAAACTGCAAAGAAGATGGTAGACTTGAGATACGACCAAATCGAGAGGTATCAAGACTTGTTAAGAGAACAAAGAGCAATGAAAAAATAACGTATTAGTAAGAGCGAGGCATATACTCGCTCTTACTAATATATAGATAATTTATCTATGCCCATACGCTACAGAAAGGAAAGAATGCTAGTTTGCACACTTTCAGCCATTGATTAATTAGCGGTATTCCTATCACAGTTGCGCAGGAGATTAGCGCATTGAGTAGAGAAATACTGCCTATTATCCACCCTAGTGAAAGAAACCAAACTATTGAAGCAAATATTCGGTTGGGAATAAGAATTATCTTCTTGCCGAACGGCTTGTAGTTTAGATATGCTATCTTAAAACAATCTAATGCAAGCGGAAAACCAAGCACGGAAAATAATAAGAACGCGCCTATACCAACCCACAGCGTTGCTAAAAATATTCCGCCGAATATCTTCCAATAGAAATTGCCAATCGCGCGAAACACCTTTTTTATAGCCCATATCATAGCTTTAGTATGCGCATAATATGGGAAAATACACCGTAATATATCACCATTAATTATACAAATCTTTGCAAATGTATGCAAAAATTAAATTTCACAGGCAAATTATCATTATGATATTGCTTTAATTATATTATAATGTTATAATATGAAATATGCAATCCAAGAAAATTACGCTATTGGAAACAAAATTATAAAGGAAATCAGTATGAAATATACTTTAGCTAACGATAATTTTAACGACTTTTATTGTTTTGAGGACAATGTTTTGAAGCCAAGGGCATATTTCGTTCCCTTCAAGAACTTGGAGGCTTGTCAGAAGTCTACGTATCTCAACGAGAGATATTCGTCGGACTTGTTGAAAGTTCTGAGCGGAGATTGGGATTTTGCTTTCTACGGCAAAATCAGCGACATGCCTCTTGAGTTGGATACCGACGAGATTAAGTTCGACAAGGTGAAGGTGCCGGGGTGTTGGCAATTCCAAGGCTACGAAAAGCCGTTTTATATCAATACTAGGTATCAATTCGATCTCAATACCATGCCGCTCGTGCCGGCGGACAAGGGATATTACGGAAAGAATTACAATACCCAAAACGGCGAGAGCAAGGTTGAAGTTTTCAACAGCGTGGGAGTATACCGCAAAAAGTTTTCGCTCAAAAAGAGCGCAAAGAATATTTTGACGTTTTTGGGCGTTAGTTCGTGTCTGCAACTTTATGTCAACGGTTTTTACGTAGGCTATGCAGAGGGTAGTCATAATACGCACGAGTTTAATATTACCCAATACCTTAACGAAGATAGCAATGACAACGAGTTGGTAGTATTGGTCTATAAGTGGTGTAACGGAACGTATCTTGAATGTCAGGATATGTTTAGGAATAACGGAATTTTCAGGGACGTATATATCACTTCTTTCAAAGGCTCTTACGTATGGGATTTCAAGTGCAAGAGCAGTAAAATAGACGGCATGAAATTCCATCTCGACGTTGATATTGAAAGCGTTAAAGAGCAAGGCGAAGAAGTCGTATGCAGTCTATATTATAAGGATAAATTACTAAATGCTTTGCGCGGAGATAAGGTTGAATTTGTTATCGATGATCCCAAGCTTTGGAGCGCAGAAATACCTGAGTTATATACGCTGTATATTGAGATCAAGAAGGGCGAAAAAACCATTCAATGTATCAGACAGGAAGTCGGACTTCGTAATATTGAGATAAACGGCAACGTATTCTATCTCAACGATAAGCCAATCAAGCTCAAAGGCGTAAATCATCACGATACAAGCGCGGAAAACGGTTGCGTTATGACCTCAGACGAGCTTTTCAAAGATATAGCGCTTATGAAAGAACTCAATGTCAACGCCGTGAGAATGTCGCACTATCCGCCTGACCCGATTATGCTTAAGATTGCCAATTACGAGGGCATGTATGTAATTGACGAGGCAGATATAGAAACGCACGGTTGTTACGGCACTCAAAAAACATTGGCGTTCCCCAATAAAATTTCCAACAATAGAAAGTGGCGCCATCATTTCTGGGATAGAGTTTACAGAATGTATATGCGCGATAAGAACAACGCAAGTGTGATTATGTGGTCGCTTGGCAATGAATCGGGCGGTTGGAAAAATCAAGATTATTGCTACTCAAACCTCAAAAAACTCGATAGTACGCCTATACATTACGAGGCGGTATGTCGCACCAGAAGATTTAATTACGACGTGGTATCGCAGATGTACGCGAGTACGCAATTCTATGAAAAGTACGTTGCGGGCAGAGCTCCAAAGAAATTCTACAGAGCTCCGTATTTTCAATGCGAATATGCGCATGCTATGGGCGTTGGTCCCGGATCGCTCGATTTGTACGTAGAAAAATTCTATTCCTGTCCCAGCGCATTGGGCGGATGTATATGGGAATGGGCAGACCACGCAGTTAAGACTGACAAGGGATATCTCTACGGCGGTGACAATTCAGAGTATGCTCACGATAGCAATTTCTGCGTTGACGGTTTGGTCGGACCGGATAGATTGCTCTCTGTCAGCGCAATGAATATGCAGGCTTGCTATAGACCCGTCAAGGCGTTCTATATTTCGCCTAACAAGTATTTGTTGAAGAATATGAACAGATTTTTGTCCACTTCATACCTTGATATAAAGTGGCAATATGTTGTCAACGGCGACATCGCAAGCGAAGGAACGCTTAGTTTGGATATACCGCCTATGTGCGACGGCGAGGCGCATATTAAGCACGCCGCTATTGATACGGCAAAAGAATGTTTGTTCAACTTTATCTACTACGATAAACGTACAGGCAAATTTGTCGCTAAAGAGCAGATAGTGCTATCAAGATTCATAAAGAAATGCTCTAGACCTGAGGATAGCAATCTTGTTTGCGTAGAGGAAAACGGCAAACTCAAGATTACTACTAAGTCGGCTAATATTATTTTCGATGCTCAAAAGGGTAAATTAGTAAGCTATAAAATAGACGATAAAGAATATTTGCTTACAAGTGAAAATGCTAAAGTACTTACGCCCAATATCTATAGAGCGCCAATAGACAACTATATGTATCTTGTCAAAGGCTGGAAGAAGTACGGCTTTGACGATATGAAGAGCGAGCTCGTCTATTTCGATTATGAAAAGGTCGGCAACAGCATAAAGATTAGCACGCAGGAAAATATGACCGGCGCGGGCAAGTTGAGATTTATCGTATATATGGATTATACAGTATATAGTAGCGGTGAGATAGACGTCACGGCTTGTTTGCAAAAGTGTAAAGGATACGATATTCCCAAGTTCGGGCTGGATATGGAAATGCCTCTTGAATTTGACAACGTAGTATATTACGGAAGGGGAGAATCCGAATCGTATAGCGATATGTCCGAGCATACTATTATGGGCGTATATTCTATGAAAATTGAGGATATGTTTACTCAATATATCAAACCGCAAGATAATGGCAATAGAAGCGGCGTAAGATGGGCTAAAATTACCAATGCTCAAGGCAACGGCTTTATGTTTGCGGGCGATGCAATGAGTTTTAACTTCAATGCTAATCGATATAGCGATAAGGATTTGGCAGAGGCAAAACATGCATTCGAGCTTGCGCCCCAAGATAAACTTATCGTGCGTATTGACGGATTTGTGCGCGGCGTAGGAAGTAATAGTTGCGGTCCGGATACAAGACCTGAATTTAGGCACACGTCTACTCAAGACGTAGAATATTCTTTTAGAATATCGCCGATTGTTGCTAAAAAGTAATTATTTTTATCGATAATTGAAATTGGAGTATAAATTTTAATTATAGAT
>CAJTPC010000052.1 GCA_910578245.1 uncultured Christensenella sp.
TCAAATCGAGAGGTCTTAAGGTTATGGCGCAAAAACTCGACCCATACGTCAACGTAGACCCGGGCACTATGAACCCCTTTGAGCATGGCGAAGTTTACGTCACGGAGGACGGCGCAGAAACCGATCTGGATCTCGGACACTACGAGAGATTTATCGATATAGAGCTAAATAAGTATTCCAATCTTACCACAGGCAAGGTGTATTGGAACGTGCTCAACAAAGAGCGTCAAGGCGAATACCTTGGCAAGACTGTGCAGATAATTCCGCACATCACCAATGAGATAAAAGAATTTGTCTACAGCGTGGGCAAGAAGTCCAACGCAGACGTGGTTTTGACGGAGATTGGCGGTACGATAGGTGATATCGAGAGCCAACCTTTCTTGGAAGCAATCAGACAAATTTCCCACGAAGTCGGCAGAGATAACTGTCTTTTCGTACATGTTACGCTTGTGCCGTATATCAAGTCGAGCGGAGAGCAGAAATCCAAGCCTACTCAGCACTCTTGCAAAGAGCTTATGGGACTTGGTATCAATCCCGACATTATTGTATGCCGTTGCGATGTGCCGATGGACAAGAGCGTACTTGAAAAGATTGCGCTGTTCTGCAACGTTGCTCCCGACTGCGTAATAGAAAACCTAACCGTTGACGTGTTGTATGAAGCTCCGCTTATGCTAGAGGATAGCAAGTTGAGCGAAGTCGTCTGCCGTCAGTTGCGTCTTGACACTCCAAAGCCTGATATGCAAGAGTGGATAGATATGATAGGCAGAATCAAGTCGAGAAAGGAAGAAGTATCTATAGCTATCGTGGGTAAGTACGTCAAGTTGCACGACGCGTACTTGTCGGTAGCAGAAGCGCTGAGACACGGCGGATATGAAAATTCCTGTATCGTAGATATTAAGTGGATAGAATCCGAAGAACTTGTAGACGATGACGCTTGCGAAAATCTCTTGGGCGACGTTGACGGAATTTTAGTGCCGGGCGGTTTCGGCGAAAGAGGAACCGAGGGTAAAATTATGGCATGTAAGTGGACTAGAGAAAACAATATACCTTACTTTGGAATATGCCTAGGAATGCAAATTGCCGTTATCGAATACGCTCGCAACGTACTTGGATACAAAGACGCAACTTCAAGCGAGTTTGTACCCGACGGCAAGCATTGCGTGATAGACCTTATGCCTGACCAACACGGCAATATACCCAAGGGCGGTACAATGCGACTTGGCGCATATCCTTGCAAGATAGCAAAAGATTCGCTTATGCAAAAGGCTTACGGACAAGACCTTATTCAAGAAAGACACCGTCATAGATATGAGTTCAACAATGCATACCGTGAGGAACTTGAAAAGGCAGGTTTGCGCGTAACTGGTACGTCGCCTGACAACAGACTTGTCGAGGCTGTCGAAGTACCTGCCAACGACTTCTTCATAGCGGTGCAATATCATCCGGAGTTCAAGTCAAGACCCAACAGAGCGCACGCAATCTTTAGGGAGTTCGTAAAGGCATCGCTTGCGCACAAGAATAAGTAAAGTCATTGATAATTCAAGATAAAGAGAGTGCTATCGAAGCCCTCTCTTTTTAGTTTATAGATATTGGGTATTGTTATTTTATATTAAAAATGATATAATATATACATTAGACTTATCACGTTTTGTAAAAATAAACAATACTATATAGAGTAAAATTATACGGAACAAAAACTCGGAGGGTAGAATGAGAAAAATCATAGCAATCTGTGGAGATAGCAAAATAGAAAAAGACGGAGATAAATATAAATTTGCCTTTTCGGTGGGCAAGGCTTTGGTAGACAATGGCTATCGCTTGCAGTCGGGCGGACTTGGCGGAGTAATGGAAGCGGCTTTCGCAGGGGCGAAATCGTCGGAAAAATATAAAGAGGGCGACACCGTAGCCATTATACCGTCATTTGATAGGACTATGCACAATGAGTACGCGGATATAGTCATATCCACGGGTCTGGATATGATGCGTAACGCTATCGTAGCCAACGCCGATGCGGTAATTGCTATAGGCGGTGGGTCGGGTACGCTTTCGGAGATAGCATTCGCTTGGCCGATGATGCGACTTATTATGGCTTGCAACTGCGTAGACGGTTGGAGCAGTAAAGTTGCGGATACGCGTATGGACCAAAGAATCCGTTATCCTGAAATCCCGGAGGATAAAGTTTTTGGCGTAAGCAATGCGGACGAAGTAATTGAAATTTTGGATAAGTATGCCGATAAGTACAACAAGTTCCACAAAGGCATAGTGATTGATCTTTAGTTCGGCGAGAAGAGAGGCGCCGTAATTTTACACGGCAACAACGCTTCCTCTACGTCTTCAAACTCACTTGACGTACATATAGTACGACTGCGTTCGTTTTCATTGTATAGAAAACGTTCTTGCTCGTGAAAATCTTACATCGCTCTCTTCTCGCCAAACGAGTAGGGAGTTTTTTTGACCGACATTATGTCATTATGACCAACATTATGTCATTGACGCTCGCACAAGACGCATCTGCTTGCTCGCTATGCCGTTGCTTCGCTCCTTACGACTGTAGCGAAGCGAAATGGAGAAATCTCTACAGTTTTAATCGGCAGAGATATTTCGACTTCGCTATGCTCCGCTCAATATGACATTGAAGCGATACTAAAACAAAATTCGAAAGCTAACTTCTTGTAATTTTACTTTAATTTGTTCTAATTTTATCATTTCCAAAGAAAATTTTCAAAAAATAATCAGATTTTATCAGGTAATAACTGAAAATGGGGACTTTTAGTAATAAAAGAAGTATAATTAATAAAAACTTTAATAAAGGATTAAAAATTATGCAACTAAAAGATTCAGTAATATGGCAAATGTTCAACGGCTTAAGAGGACACTTTGAAGATATTCCCTTGAGCGAGGACTATCAAAAAGCCAAAAAAGAAACGATAGAAAAAATGGAGGCGCTTACGGAAAAACTTAAAAAATATCCTGAACTTTACACGCTATACAGTGAAGTAATAAACGCGTCTGATAAGGAGTATTTGATATACGCCGACGACGTATATCGAGAAGCGTTTGCTTTTGGACTTGCTATTGGACGTGAAGTTTTTGAAAGATAAGCAGTTGAGAAATCTCATAATATTTATTTGATAAATTTACTGCGGTATGCTAAAATATATACGCAATAAAATATTTGGAGCGTATATATGCAAAGCGTAAAGAAAATCAACGAAGATTTGTTTTGGGTCGGCGTAAACGACCGCAAGATTTCACTGTTTGAGAACGTCTATCCCGTAGATAGAGGTATGAGTTACAATTCCTATATATTGCTTGACGAAAAGACTGTGCTTTTTGATACGGTGGACAGCGTAGCAAGTCTACAGTTTTTGGAGAACGTAGAGCACGTACTTGGCGGACGCGCGCTTGACTATCTGATAGTCAATCATATGGAGCCTGACCATTGCGCAAATATCGGCGCAATCGTAGAGAAGTATCCGTCTGTTAAGATTGTCGGCAATCTCAAGACATTTGTAATGATGTCGCAATTTTTTGACTTTGACGTAGCGTCTCGCAAAATTGAAGTCAAAGAGGGCGATACCTTGAACGTGGGCAGACATACTTTGACTTTCGTAATGGCTCCTATGGTACATTGGCCGGAGGCTATGGTTACTTACGATACTACAGACAAGGTGCTTTTCTCTGCCGACGCATTCGGTTCTTTTGGAGCTATGAGCGGTAATATTTTCGCAGACGAGTGCGATTACCAAAACAAATGGATTGACGACGCAAGACGTTATTATACCAATATTGTAGGCAAATACGGCGTACAGGTAACCAATCTTTTGAAGAAAGCAAGCGGACTTGAAATATCCAAGATTTGTCCTTTGCACGGTCCTGTATGGAGAAAGAATATCGAATATATATTGGATAAGTATACCAAGTGGGCAAGTTATACCCCAGAAGAAAAGGGAGCGCTTATCGTCTACGGTTCTGTGCACGGTCATACGGAAAATTCGGCTGAAATACTTGCCAATTTGATTGGCGATAGAGGAGTGGCAGACATAGAAGTGCTCAACGCATCGACAAATCACTATTCAAAGATAATATCTGAGTGCTTTAAGCGTTCGCATATAGTCTTTGCCTGCGCGACTTACAATATGTCCTTATTCCCGCCAATGCAGACGGCATTGCATGAACTTGCCGAGCATAATTTGCAAAACAGAGCTTTTGCCTTTATCGAAAACGGCACTTGGACGCCCGCTAGCGCAAAACTTATGAGCGAAATTCTTGAAAAACTCAAGAATAACAGGATTATCGAGCCAAAAGTCACTATTAAGTCTGCGCTGAATGCGCAAAGTTACGCGCAGCTTGAAAGTCTTGCCGACGCTATCGCAAACGATATTAAAGCGTAACAGGCAGATTCAAATAAATTAATAATTGATAAAATATTATAATTATTA
>CAJTPC010000053.1 GCA_910578245.1 uncultured Christensenella sp.
TATATAATATATATTAGAACAAAAAATGCGACCTCGCGCGCTAAGGAGCATGCGCTATCAAATAGGTTGACAAATTGGCAAATTATATATATACTTTATACAATACAATCTCAAATGCTAAATAGCAAAAGGAGCAAAAAATGAAAATAATGATTACTGCAGAAGCTACGAGCGACTACCCCGATAGCCTTCTTACTGAAAACATTACTATATTTCCTATGGGCTATACTCTAAACGGCGTAGCTTACGACGGAGTGACTTCAAAGTTATCTCCAAAGGAGTTTTACGATGCATGTCGCAAGGCTAAAACAAAGGAAGACTTGCCTCAGACCTCTATGATTACCGCATACCAAGCAAAAGAACTCTTCAAGCCTATTCTCGACAAAGGATACGATATTATTCATATTGGTTTCACAAAGGCATTGAGCGGAACGTACGACCAAATGTGTATGGCGGCTAAAGAGCTTCGAGAAGAATATCCCGACAGAAAAATCACAATTGTAGAATCGCGCTCAGCGGCTTTCGTACAAGGACTTCTCGTATGGTACGTAGATCAAAAACTCCAAAGCGGAGCAAGTTATGAAGAACTCGTTGAATACGCAGAATACCTCTCGTTGCACACGGCAGGCTACTTCACTATCGATGATATGAAGCACCTCTACCGCACGGGACGCGCAAGCAAGACGCAAGCATTTCTTGGCGAAGCATTGCAAATCAAACCTATACTCTATATAAATAAACTTGGCAAATTAGTGGCTATAAGCAAACAAATATCACACAAGAAAGCAATGAAAACCATGCTTGATTACTTCGACAAGCGCATGATGCCCGTCGAAGAGCAAAAGCTTGTAGCAGTAATGCACGCAGACGCATATGACGAAGCCAAGATGCTTGAAAAAGCTCTTATAGATAAATACGGCTTTGCAAACACTGCGATCGTAGACGTTGGTCCGGTAATCGGTACTCACGTAGGAGCGGGAATGCTGGCTCTAATATTCTTGGAACAAGAAAAAGCCGAACCGAACGACAACGAACTTACTGAAGAATAAGAAATTCAGAAACACATTATATAGCAAAAGGAGCACATCGCAAGATATGCTCCTTTAATTTTTATGACTTATCTATTTACTTAATCTCTGTTACCCAGCCAAACTCGTCTGCGTATCTTTCTGACTGAATACCGGTGATTTTGTCGTACAAGAAAGAAGTAATCTCGCCCATCTTACCGTTGTTGATAACCATATCTTTGCCCTTATAGGTGATTAACCCAACGGGAGATATTACGGCGGCGGTACCCGATCCAAAACTCTCTTTTAGCGTACCGTTGTTGTATGCTTCGACGATTTCGTCCATAGATATTCTTCTCTCGCTTACCTTGTAGCCATACTTCTTAAGAACTTGTATACATGACTTTCTGGTGATACCGTCAAGAATACTGCCGACAAGAGCAGGCGTAACTACTTCGTCGCCAATGACGAAGAACATATTCATAGAACCTACTTCCTCTACGTACTTATGCTCGGAAGAATCAAGCCAAAGCGCCTGGTCGTAGCCCTTGGAATTGGCAATCTCACCGCCCATAAGCGACGCCGCATAGTTACCCATACACTTTGCTTCGCCCGTACCGCCGATAGAAGCTCTGACGAGGTGTTCCTCTACGAGTATCTTTGTAGGTTGAAGTCCGTGAGCATAATATGAACCAACCGGCGAAAGGATAATGAAAAATCTATACTTTTTGCTTGCGTGTACGCCCAATACTTCGTCGTTTGCTATGAGTGTCGGTCTGATATACAACGCAGTACCCGGCTCGGTAGGAATCCAGTCCTTTTCCAACTTAATGAGTTCAAAAAGCGCATTCTTAACCACCTTTGCATCAAAATTTGGCATACAAAGACGGGTAGCCGACTTATTCATACGAATAAAGTTGTCGTCAATTCTGAATACGGTAACCTTGCCATCTTTGGTCTTATAAGCCTTTGCGCCCTCAAAAATACCTTGAGCGTAGTGCAAAATATTAGTCGCAGGAGCAATCGCAAAAGGCGCGTACGGAACGATTTCCGGCTCTTTCCAAGCGCCGTTTTCGTAATCCATAACAAGCATGTGGTCGGTAAAATACTTGCCGAAGCCCAGCTTTGAAGAATCTGGTTTTTGCTTAGGTTTTGTTGTCAAAGTAATTTTCATTTTTCACCTCATATTTATTTGTCACCCTGAACTTAGTCAAGGGGCTCGCTGTTTATATAATTTTTTTGTTACGATCGATTACCGACAAATGCAACGTAACTTCTATCGACAATCTCTATCTTTGCCTTGTCGAGCGTAATATCCACAATTTTGGCTATTACGTCATTGGACGATTCTTCAGGTATAGCTGCCGTCAACTCAACGCTGTTGCCATACTCAACGCTTAAAATCTGACCGCCCTTGCTTACGCATACCTCTTCGACTTTCTTATATATCCCGTAAGATATTGTTATTTTAATCGCGACCGCCCAAATCATTTCGACGGTTTTAGCGTTATCAAGCGCCTCGCTCACGCTTGTAGAATATGCTCCCACAAGTCCGCTGGCGCCTAATTTAATTCCGCCAAAGTATCTCGTCACAACCGCCAACGTCTTATACACGCCACGCTTTTTCAACACTTCAAGCATAGGTACGCCCGCCGTACCTTGCGGTTCGCCGTCGTCGGAAAACCTCTGCTCCGTAGCGCTCTCGTTGGATATAAAAGCGTAGCAATTATGCGTTGCATCGCTGTACTTTTTGGATATAGCCTTTACTTTAGCCATTGCGTCTTCGAAATCATTAATAGGCAAGAGAGTAGTTATGAACCTCGACTTACTTATTACTATAGTATTTTCAAACGGCTCGGCAACTGCAAAGTAATGGGGTCTTAGCATTATTCGACCGTCACTTTAACGTGCATTTTCTTACCCTTGTGCAGAACAAACCCGTTTGCTTTTTGGCTGTCTGACAAAGTATAATTAATATCGTCGATTTTTTCTTCGTCTATCTTTACTCCGCCGCCGGCGATAAGATTTCTTGCTTCGCTCTTGGACTTACAAGCGCCTACGGCAATCATAATATCAAGGATATTTACGCATTCTTTTGAAATGCTTTTCGACGGCATGTCTTCACCGCCACCGCCAAAAGCCGCCAGCGCCTGTTTTTGCGCAAGCTCGGCTTGCTCTTCGCCGTGAACAATCTTGGTAAGTTCATAGGCAAGTCTAGCCTTAGCCAAATTCATTCTCTCGTCTTGATATTTACAAAGTTCTTCTATCTCCTCGATTGGCATATACGTCAAAAGTTTCATGCACTTTTCCACGTCCGCGTCAGCGGTATTTCTCCAATATTGATAGAACTCGTATGGCGAAGTCTTCTTAGGGTCGAGCCATACTGCGCCCTTTTGCGTCTTGCCCATCTTCTTGCCCTCGCTGGTGGTAAGAAGCGTAAACGTCATTGCATACGCGTCACTGCTCTTCTTTCTTCTAATGAGGTCAGCGCCCGCCAAAATATTAGACCACTGGTCATCGCCACCGCACTCCAACTTACAGCCGTAATGCTCGAAAAGATACAAGAAGTCATAAGCCTGCATAAGCATATAATTGAACTCAAGAAACGACAATCCCTTTTCCATTCTTGACTTAAAACACTCGGCTGTCAACATTTGGTTGACGGAAAAATGCGCTCCGATATCTCTAATAAACTTTATATAATTAAGTCCGTCAAGCCAATCTGCATTGTTGACCATAACGGCGCCGTTCTCTCCCTCGAACGAAAAGAATTTCGACATCTGCTCCTTAAAACACCTGCAATTATGCTTTATCGTTTCTTCCGTCATCATTTGACGCATATCCGTTCTGCCCGACGGGTCGCCTATCTTTGCAGTACCGCCGCCTATAAGTACTATCGGCTTATGCCCTGCTTTTTGCATATAGCTCATGACCATAAGTTGCATAAAGTGTCCCACGTGAAGGCTATCTGCGGTAGGGTCAAAACCAATATAGAACGGTACGCTTTGGCTACCCAAAAGTTTGTACAATTCCTCTTCCCTAACCGTCTGCTTAATAAAACCTCTTTCACGGAGAACGTCCATTATGTTTCTTTTGATTTCCATTTTGCTTTCCTTAAACGATATTATTTTAGAATATTATAACACCACTTTTTTACAATGTAAACAAAAAAGCGGAAGTATCTCTCCCGCTTTTCAATTTAACTTATTTCTTTTTCATTGCTCTTTGCTCTCTTAGCAAGTCTTGGTATCTTTCAATTTGGTCGTATCTCAAGTCCACCATCTTCTTTGCCGTTTCGTACGCTTGCGCGTCGCTTACCAATACTTCAGTTT
>CAJTPC010000054.1 GCA_910578245.1 uncultured Christensenella sp.
ATTTTTCAAATAATAGACAATTTTGGAGTAAAATTAAAAACACGCATTATTTTGCTTGTTTTCTTACGATATATTGCAACTTGACAAAGTAATAGAAAATATCATATAATTTAACCATGGAAAACGTTAAGAATCTTTTAGAAAATAGAGAACGCCAAACTCTGTGCAAGTACGCTATGCTTTCTGCAGATACCCAAGGCAGAGAGCAAGAGATTTCGCCTTGTACCTTACGTACAGACTTTCAAAGAGATAGAGATAAGATTTTGCACTGCAAATCTTTTAGACGACTAAAGCACAAGACACAGGTTTTTCTTGCGCCGGAGGGCGACCATTACCGTACGCGTCTGACTCATACGTTGGAAGTGGCGCAGATCGGACGTACCATAGCAAGAGCGCTTCGTCTTAATGAAGACCTTGTAGAAGCAATTGCCTTGGGACATGACCTTGGTCATACCCCGTTCGGTCACGCAGGAGAGCGGAAACTCAACGAACTCGTACAAGGCGGTTTTGTTCATTCTAAGCAAAGCCAAAGAGTTGTGGAACTGCTAGAAAACAACGGTAAAGGTCTAAATCTCACTTTTGAAGTACGCGATGGCATAGGCAATCACAGATACCACGATACTCCCAAGACCTTAGAAGGAGAAATCGTAAAGTACGCCGATAGATTTGCTTATATCAATCACGATATTGAGGACGCAAGACGTGGCGGAGTTATCACCGACAAAGACCTTCCAAAGGACTGCGTGGAGGTACTGGGCTACTCTAAGTCAAAACGCATAAATAATCTTATATCCGATATGGTAGAAAACAGTTGGGATAAGCCGTATATCAAGCAATCTGCGCAATTTGACGAAGCTACGGAAAAACTTCATACTTTTATGTATGAAAGGGTCTATTTCAACCCCCAAGCAAAAAGCCAAGAAGCAAAAGCTGTCGAAATGATCCAGCTTATCTTTGAATATTATCTCAAAAATCTAGACAAACTCCCCGACTTTTATAAATCATTGCTTGAAAGTTATCCTGCGGACAGAGTTGTGTGCGACTATATCGCTTCTTTCTCCGACAGGTATTGCGTAAGAGTATTTAGCGAACTCTTTGTGCCTGACGAGTGGAAAATATTATAAAATAAATTATTTTAATCGCAAGCAACGTCGACGCATTTATCCGCGTAATATGGATTGACGTGTATGACGATATGCCTAACTTCTTCATACGTTGATTCTATCTTATCATGTACCCTTTGCGCTATATCGTGCGCTTCGACTATATTCAGACTTGAATCAACGGCTATCTCTGCCTCAACGTAGATTATTGAACCCGAAATACGGGTCTTTAGCAAATCTACGTTTTTTACGTCCTCATCATCGTTGATAGTCTTATAAATCTTGCTGACTAAGTCATCCGGCGCAGCGTGGTCGGTAAGTTGTCTTATCACTATCTTAACAATATCATACGACACCTTGACGATAAGAAGAGCAATTAGAATTGTCGCGATACCTTCCAATACGTACACGCCTAGCATTGCGCCCAAGATACCCACAAAGCCCGCAATGGACGAAAATGCATCGGAACGGTGATGCCAAGCGTCGGCTTTAAGCGCCTGCGAGTCGAGTTTTTTAGCGTAGAAAATCGTATACCAATACATACCCTCTTTGACGACTATTGACACAATCGCGGTAATGAGCGCAACAAGAGTAGGTTTGACGTACTCCCCATTGTCTTTTGTTGCAGAAATAATATCCTTAATTCCGCTATATCCTAGACCTAATGCCGTGGCAAAGAGCAACATTGCAAGTAAGATAGATGCGATACTTTCGAATTTGTCGTGTCCGTAGTTGTGATCCCTATCCTCATTTTTGACGGCAATTCTTGCGCCGATAAGCACTATGAGCGTAGAGAGTACGTCACTGGACGAATGAACGGCATCGGAAATCATTGCGGTACTATTGCCGAATATACCCGCCAAAAACTTGCCAACAGCCAAAACAAGGTTGACGATTATCGTAACTATCGCAACCTTGTTGATTATTCTTATAGCGCTTTTGTTGTCTTTTATTTTCACTGCTTTACTCTTTATATGTTAATTAGATATTTGTGATATATTATTATCAGTATAATATATAGATTACTACTCTATTTTTTCTTTTCTCGCCAAGCGTTATATCAACGCGTAAGTTTGAAGTATCTTTTTTACTTCTTTGATATACGATTGCAAGGGCTTATACTTATCTGCTACTGCAAGCAAGCCTATCCACATTGCCTTGACAATCTTAACCCTTTGAGTATCAAAAGAATAATACAAGCCGTCCAATAGCGTAATTATCTCGTCCTTTTTTGCATCGGATATTAGCGAATCCCCTTCGACTATATGCGACATCTTGGTAATATAAGGCGACACTTCTTCCTTAACAACGTTGTCAACTTTCTTCTCCTCTTCTGCCTCAACTACCTTTTCTTTATAACTCACAACATCGCCGAACGCCTTAGCGTACGTCACAAGTACAGTGTTGCAAAAATGAGAATATCTTGCGGAATAATCGTCATACTTGTAATACGCCGACAAAAACTTATCCATATCTATATTATTCCTGTCAATGTCAAAAAGTAACTTTGTTACGACTGACACAACAGCCATATTGTCTTGAGGCAAATTTAGAGTCGCTTCGCCGAATATGGAATTGTAAGTTTCGTTAAGTTTGATTGAAGAGTTGCACTTGGCAAGATAGTTGGTCAAGCACGGCGTAGATGCTACAAACTTCAAAAGATTTTGAATAGCTCTCCCCGAAAGTAAATAGGACGAGTTCGCGACCTCGTCACAATAATTCAAAAATATACTATAAGCTCTGCTTGGAGACAATTCTATCATTTGTAATTACTCCGATGTTTTTTTATATTATACTATATCGATATCAAAATATCAAGTGAGCAGTATGCAAAAATATCCTAAACCGCTTGAAAATTTCGCCAATTAGGTATATACTTATTTATACATCACATTATCAGACGCGCATTGACGCGCAAAGGAAGATTATTATGAAATCTATATCTTTACTTCTCAATACAACCCAAAGTGTCAAGACTTTTGTCAATATCATTTCTCAGTATGACTTCGATATGGACCTGCGTTGCGGAAGATACGTTGTGGACGCTAAGTCGATTTTGGGTATATTTTCCCTCGACCTCAATCGCCCCGTTGTACTTGAAATTCACAGCGACAATGACTGCGATGAACTCATTGAAAAAATCTCTAAGTATATCTGCCAATAATCATGCTCGAAACGAATACTGTAAACAAATTGATTTTGCTATACGCGCTTGACAAAATGGAAGTCCCCCTTCAGGAGGACCTTATTTTGGATATGATTACGGAAAATAATTGGCTGTCCTATATGGACTGCAAAGTAGCTCTCACCGATTTGATTAAAAACAACATGGTTACCAATATGGCTACAAAAGGGTGTAACCCCAGATACGCTATTACCAGCGATTCAAGAGAAGGGCTTAAACACTACTTTGTGGAAATCCCCTCTTCAATCAGAGATAATATTTCCGAAGTTGTAAAACTCAACAAAATTAAATATAGAAAAAAGCAAGACTATTTTTCGGATTATTATAAAAATGCCGACGGAACTTATACCGTTGTCCTGAGAATAGACAGCACGTCAAACTCGCTTATGGATCTAAAACTCGTTGTGCAGAATAGAACTAAAGCCAAGTGGCTTTTCAAAAATTGGAGCGACAAGGCGTCTTCGCTATATGAGTTTATTCTAGAAAATTTAATTGATTGAATACATAACATTATAAGCAAGAGCGAGGGAATTCCCCTCGCTCTTATTATTGCAGTAATAACTTCGTCATTTGCCAAAGTTTGATTTTTAGATACTGACGCTCGCACAAGACGCAAAGATTCTTCGACTCCGCTACGCTTCACTCAGAATGACGGCTGGGAAGCGATTACTTGCGCCTTGTATACATCCTGTCATTTCGAGCGTAGTCGAGAAATCTCATCCGATTATTATGCTTGTCACAACCGCAGAGATTGGTGGGATTTTCGTCCGTAAGACGGCACCCGAG
>CAJTPC010000055.1 GCA_910578245.1 uncultured Christensenella sp.
TTCATGATTAGCATTTTTCTTATTAGTTAGATAGGTAGTAAAAGCAGATACGGAGCTTGTTTCGTCAGGTAGTTTATCTCCTACGATATAAGGTTCGCCGTCCGGTAGTCCTACTTTCTCTTCGTCACCGCCACTCTTCAAGTTACGGAAGTCGATAAATGCCATAAGATAATTTCGTACAGGCGAATTGTCTGGGTCATAAGTACCGCCTATTTTGCTTGTATCCCATATTTGTGGATAACTTGCTCCAAAGAAAGCCTTAGCGGAGCCAGTCAAGGCGTCTGTATTCGATATGGTATTGCTGTTATATCCTCTTCCGGTCAATCCAAGTCCGCTAACGGTATTGACGTTGTTGGCTGTCAAAGACGTAGACGAATTGTAAGCGTAGAGGTTCTTTCTTGCGCCGGTATCCGAAGTTGCCCACGTACCCTCCGCATAACAATTCGTGAATGCCGTAGTTTGATTAACTTGTCTAAATATTAAGGCAGTACTATCGCTTACCGTGCTTGATATAACGTCAATCGTACCAACAAAATTTGATACCTGTAAATTTCCAATTGCAGAACTAGGATTACCTGTTACTGTACTAACACCGTAAGTATCACAGATAGCGCCAATGTATAAGTTGCTATACGACTTATAATAACCCCTTATATTAGTAACGCAATCATATATTTTTGAAGTAGAAGTCGAAGCTATTGACCAATAACGCCCCAATATTCCATTCATCATGGTCACCGCGCTTGCATTAGTTGTCGTTGCCGTCAACTCGGCAGAACAACGGTACATTATATATGCTCCCGCGCCATACTCCACTCCTGCAATCCCACCGCCGAAAATATGACCTGTCGAATTAACAGTCATTGAACCTTCTGTGTGGCAATTTAATATAGCGTTATCTCCTGAGTATATGACGCCAGCAATTCCTCCAAAATACGGTCCATGAGCTTCTGAACCAACGTACAATTTGAACATATGAGCGGAGCCATTAGGAAAAGTATAGTTCTCAATAATTAAATCGCTAATAGTTGAACTAAAAATTTCACAAAATACGCCGTACCCGTCCAAAGTAACACCGGACTTACCTATATCAACAAAACTACTTCCATTCCAATATTGCCAAGTGGTCAAAGTAATATTTTTGATACTATGCCCCATACCGTAAAAAGTACCGCTGAATATAGCTACAGGTTGAAATGCAACACTAGTATTAGAACTTGAAAAATCTAAGTCGTTGGCAAGAACGAAATACTTTCCGCTACCATAATTATTTCCCGTAGTAGCGCACCACTTGACAAAGGTTATCCAATCATCTTCAGTTGCAATAACGTAAGGATTGTCTTGAGTACCTCTATTGGTACTTGTCTTGGCTACCTTGTGAGTAGTAATATCATAATCTACAGTTCCTGCTCTATAACCGTCAATCTTTGTTTTATCAGTATAGACGTATGAATATCCATCGTTGAACTCGCCTAATCCATCGGTTGCGTTTGTTGTAATCGTCATTGCCGTATTGTTTATAGCTTCGTTATCCAACGTAGGTATAGATATATTAAACGGCAAGCATGCGCTTATCGCTCCCAATATAAAGCTAACCGATATGATTAGTATCGCAAATTTCAAATACTTTGCTCTTAATGTCTTTGAGTTCATAGTTTCCTCTTTGAGTATACTTTTTAGCGGTCGAGATTTTATGACTTCATTGAAGCGTAACTCCTCGCCTTAAGCATAGTCGAAAGGTCTTTTCTCTATGCGATTTTTGTCGAACTTCAACGCTTGTTGAAATCTTCCAAATAAAGTATACTTTTACTGACCCTAATATATTGCAATCTTTCAACTCTTGAACTATAATGTAATTGAGAAAAAACGCCTTTTCGGGCGATTACAAGAAAAGTATACTTTTTTTGGAAATAACAAAAACATTTTTCAAATAATAGACAATTTTGGGGTAAAATTAAAAACACGCATAATTTTGCGTGTTTTTTAATGTTTAATTTTAAGAGGTTAAGACCCGTTCGGCTTCACTTCGTTTCGCTCAGGGTAACGTCAGTGTGATTGAGATTTCTCCTCTACGGTCGAAATAACGGCATTGCTGTTGAGATTTCTCCATTCCGCTTCGCTCCAGTCGAAATAACATAATGTTGGTCGAAATGACGATTAGATTCTGACGCTCGCGCAAGACATATATAAACCCCTCTCTTTTGGAGAAGGGCTTATTGCGTTAAATACAGAAATAACAGATAGCATTGCAAAGTAAGCAAGTCGCGCAATAGGAGCATAATCCGCTACTCATACTGCTACTTGTTTCTCTTGGGCGCTCATAGCCTGCGCGAGCTTGACGCTGAGCTTTTACTTCGTCATCGCTTTTGAACTGTTGACGCTTGAGAATATCTAAGGTGTGAAGATACTCAGAATTATTGGGGTCGCGCGTCAAAGCCATTTCCACTTGAACTTTGCTCTCCAAAAACCAATTACGCTTGTAAAATATACGCGCTTGCATATAATGCCACTCGCCATCTCTAGGCTCGGTGTCGTCCAGTAACGCTTGCGCTTCGTTGAGTTTGCCCTCGTTGACAAGATTTTTGATAGCTTCGTAGATAGAGCCATCGCCGACTATTTCTCTTTTTTTGATATCCTCAACGCAATCATTGTAAGCAATCTTAATCTTTGACAACATTCTTGCGCCAATAGACCCGCTCTCGCCCTCCTCAAAGCATTGAACTTGATATTTCTCTTTGAGTCGTTGGTAGGCATTCTCCACTTCTTGAAGTGTAGCGTTGTCCTTTAATCCCAAAATTATATACGAGTTTTCTTGCATTTTTCACTTCTCCTCAACAACTCTTTTGTGTTATTTAACATACCATACCAAATTATATTTGTCAATATGCCCTCATATTTTTTTACTTGAATTTTATCAAAGTCATCCAATATAGCATTGTATGCGCTCATAAGTACGTATTCTAGGACTTCTTGCTTATCTTGCAGAAAAGTAGCCTTGTCTTTGTAGTCATAGTTTTGCAAAAAGACATTGTACCCCTTCTTCTTAAAGTCATCGTCTACATCGTCAACCGCATCGCATATATATACCCACTTGCCAAGATTGTACATAAGATTTTTGATGGGCTCTTGATAATTATCTCCAAAGACAAGCTCCCCTATCTCCACCATTATCTCGGCAAAAGGATGAGCCACCTTGTCGGGACTTGAGCAATTCTCACTCTCTAAGCGGGCAAGCTCAGCGTATTTTTCACCAACTATCTTGTCAAAGTCGGCGTACAACTTCTTTGCCTTTTTGTAGTGCCTTTTGATAACAAAGGTGTCGGCAAATTTCTTTGACGTAGACTTTTCGTCCTTGAAATCGTCCACACATTTATAATGCGCCAATATCGTAGATATATCCACTACTTTTCTTGTAATTTCGTCATCCACGCCGATAAGTTTTTTCTGTATTCTATTGAGTACGCAAGTACCCATTTTCATCTCAAGTTCTACGTCAAGTACCGCATGAGCCAAAATATTGAGAAAAGTCATATCATACGTCGTGCCTATTCTCATAAGCTGTCCGCACCGTCTTCCTATGCTCTTGCACAATCCGCAATAAAACCCCCTATATCCATAGTAGTCTTTCATAAACATATTGAGTTTGTCTGGAATGACGTATCCGAACATAGTACCTCTTATAATTGTTGAGATTTCTCCGCTGCGGTCGAAATGCCTCTGGTATATTTAACGTAAATCT
>CAJTPC010000056.1 GCA_910578245.1 uncultured Christensenella sp.
ATGGGAATCGAACCCACGCGACCAGCTTGGAAGGCTGGGATTCTACCGTTGAACTACACCCGCGCGCTTTTGAGATGAATAAAACCTTTCATTCAAGTGCCTACAAATTTTACCACAGACGAAAAGCTATGTCAACAAAATTTGATTTATTTTAATAAAAATAATTATCAACTATCAAATCTTTAATGCTAATTGCGCAAAATAATCTTTGTCTTGCTTGGAAATTCTAAAAGAATCTTTTATTTTTCTCACAGCATACTTCTTGACAACTTGACTTACTTCATTGCCTTGCATAAGTCGTATTGCTACTTCCCTATTCTTAACAACTAGGACCTGTATAAGCCATGCAAGAGCCATATCCACGTAATAGTCCTTAGCTATTAAATTTTCCACCACTTCGTATATTACGTCGTCTTTATCATAGAAGTTTGTCATTACGGCTACTATACCCCATCTTGCAAACCAGACATTATCTTTTTTAGCATACTCCTTGATTTTACCTTCGTATACTGCGTCCTTGCGATGAATACCGCTACAAACCACGTCTGTAAGCGCCCAGTCGTCTATCTCTTTGATAAAGTCCTCAAGCAGTTGAAAAAACTGAGTATCGTCAAATTTTAGATGCGTAATAAGCAAGCCCTTTAGCATACATTGTTCATAGCACGTTGACTTTTGCGTGAGAAAATCTCTTACGTCTGCGCTTTTAACTAAATCTTTGGCATATTTTCGCAATATGGGTATGCGAATGCCGTTGATAGGATAATTGGAGCGAGTAAGTCTTGAGTGAAAACTTTTGTATTCTTCTTCGCTGTTAGCCTTAACAAATTCCTCAAACTCGATCAAATTATACGATTGCATTTTATACCTCAAAAAAGAGCAAATATAAATACTTGCTCTTTAATTATTTACTGAAAATCATTTTTATTAGGCTCTACTGTATCTTCTTTTACTTCTGCCTTATCCTGCGAAATAGAAGAATTGTTTTGCGTCTGAGCCTTGACGTCATTGCTCTCTTGACTTACGGGAACTGTTTCGCCTTCGCTTACTACCGATACAAATTCTTTGCACGAAGCCAATCCCGACATGTCATTAGACGGGAATTTTTTGTAAAGCATTTTGAGAAGTAGCGGCGTAAGAATTGACGATATTATTATCAAAAGTATAATTGCGGGATAATACTCTTCAGAAATAAGTCCAGCCTCTTTACCGGTATTTGCAAATATAAGGCAAACTTCGCCTCTGACCATCATACCAATACCTACCTTACAACTTTCCTCCCACTTATACTTGCAAACTTTTGCGCCAAGTCCGCAACCAATCAACTTTGCCGCCATACCGAATATAACGTAAGCCAAACAGAACAAAACTATATATACAACATCGCTACTTGTAAACATCTTGCCGATTTGGTTATAGTTGAGCGAAATACCAATATATGCAAAGAACAAGGGCGAGAACATCATGTAAGCGCTCATATCCATTCTACGTTCAACGTATTGACTTTCTTTCATATTTGCTATCATCATACCTGCAACGAAAGAACCTGTGATTGCCGCTACGCCAAAGAGCGCTTCTGCCATCGCCGCGAACACGAAGCACAATACTATAGCAAAAATTGACAAACGTCTGGTATGAGGATTATGTTCGCTCATCTTCTTAAACACTAAGTGCGCCAAAGCTCCAAGAGCAATAGCAACCGCAAAGAACAATATAATATTGATAAGCGTAACAGCGAAAGCGTTAGGATTCTTTGTAAATAACTGTACTATCGCCTTGCCCACACTGAAACTCTCCGTGCTTGCAGTGAATACAGCCAAAATGATAATACCTATAATGTCATCGAGAATCGCTGCGGTAACTATCGACGCGCCCACCTTACCGTGAAGCACGTTGAGTTCTTTGAGTACGGCTACCGATATACCTACCGAAGTAGCAGTCAAGATTGCGCCGAAGAAAAATCTTTGCTTGATTATATTCATGTTTTGATTGAACATTCTGTCCGGCAAAATCCAAGATATTGCAAAACCTATTAGGAAAGGCACTATAACGCCAAGTATAGTAATAACGACAGACGCTACGCCGTTTTTCTTGATTTCTTTGATGTTAGTTTCCATACCTGCGGAAAACATTATGAAGGTGACGCCTATATTGGAAAGCGTAGCAATTGCTAAGTTATCGTCTTGAATAAGATATAATCTGCCGTCGCCGATTTTTGACAACCCCAAATTGATAAGTCCTAAAAGCACACCGGCAAGTAAAGCTCCCAACACTTGTGGTAAGCCAATTTTTTTCATAAGGATTCCCAAAGTTTTGGTAGCAAGCAATATTATTGCTATTTCAAAAAGAATCCAAAATTTGTTACTGATAATCTCTACTAATGCATTCATCTTAAGATCTCCTCCGCGTACTCAATCATACTACATAAGCCATAATTATCGCGCACCCTTAAATCCAACTCATTATATGCCCATATATAGAATAAGTCAACAAATTAAACGGTAATTCTTGCAAAAAAATACTGCCAAAATAAGGCAGTAAGACTTACAAAACCCACCCACGTTTACGCAACGTGGGCGAAATATAAACTAGGTAAATTAGTCGAGGTCTATTTTGTTGAGTAAATCTCTCAAATTAATGACTTCTTCTTTACTCAAAGTAACGCCCTTACCCATCTTTTCACCGTCAGGCGCCCACTCTCTGATGTCGTATTTTGCCTCTTTTTGGTTCCAGCTGATAAGTTTAATTTCCTTTTTCCAGCCTTTGCTTGACTCTGACAAACTTCCGTAGTTTTCAACAACCTCATACTTAAATTCTGGCATAACGTCCTCCTAGATGGTTCCATTTTTTTTATTCTATCATAATTATAAATACAATTACAATACTTTTTATAAAATTTTTTCCAATGCTTTTTTTCTACTACTTATCATATTTTTTTCGTCTTTTGCTATTTCTCCCATTGTTTTCCCATTTTCTAAT
>CAJTPC010000057.1 GCA_910578245.1 uncultured Christensenella sp.
TTAAGATATATATTGATCTGATGTGCTTTTGACCTAATATCGTCTTATTTACTTTGTAAACTTTTAACTAAATTGAAAATAATCATTCGTTGTAAATTTGCAAAGACGATATGCGCCGTCTTTGCAAACTACTTATCAAAATACTTCTTGGTTGAACACTATGACTATCGTGCTGTCGCTCTCAAAATGCGCTCTGTCAAATTCGATAGACTGTCCATCGATTACTTTTATCTGCTCTTCGTCAAAAAGATCGATAAACTCATCGAGTTTTTCTATATCAACCTCGCTTTTGGACGTCTTGAAATGCATTGGTATTACCACGTCGGGCATCATGATATCAACGTATTTTTTTGCTTGCTTTGCATCTATAGTATAGTTGCCGCCGACAGGTATCATAAGTACGTTAACAGAGCCTACGCCGTCTGCAAGTCTAACGGTACACTCTTCGCCTATGTCGCCCATATGACACAAATCTACACCGTCCATTCTAAACTTGAAAATCTTGTTTTCGCCCCTTTTTTTGCCGAGTTTGTCATCATGATAGGAACGCATTGACGAAATGTCTACGCCTTTGATTTCCCAAAAACCGCATTCGCTCAATACCAACGGTTCACCGTCAATTCTGACGATAGCATTGTGATCCTTGTGTTGATGAGAACAAGTCACAACGTCAGCGCCGGTCTTTGCCATATCATAACCGACGATTTCTTTGTCAAACGGATCAGTGACTATCGTTGTACCCGTGGATTCCGTCAACTTGAAGCAAGAATGCCCCAGCCATTCAATTTTCATTTTACTCCTCGCTTATATCCATAGCCAGCTGTTGAGGTTTGCCGGCATTAAATTTTTCGATAAGTTCGTGTATTTTGTCGTGCGGGTCAAGCAACTGACTTAATGATTTGTTTTGGTCTATAGCGGCAATGATATATGCGACAAACTTGGACATATCCGCCTGAACAAACCAATTCTTCTTCAAAAGCTCTTGCGTAGCGTACGTCAAATTTGTAGAAAGTACCGCGTCAAAAAGACCTGCGTCAAAAGCCTTTTGGAACTTCTCTGTTCCTTCTGTGAAAAGCGCGTAAGTTGCCGAAAGGAAAATCCTACCGCACCCTGCGGCCTTGAGCTCATTGCAGAGTTTGAGCATACTGTCGCCGGTAGCTATGATGTCATCGGCTACAAAAATATCTTTGTCCTTGACATCGTTACCAATGTACTCGTGCGCAACTATAGGATTGCGGCCATTGACCACGTTGGCATAATCTCTTCTCTTGTAGAACATTCCCAAATCAGTACCAAGTACCGAAGCATAATAGATATTTCTGCTCATTGCGCCCTCATCAGGACTTACAATCATAAAGTTGTCTTTTTTCATATTGATTTCAGGGAAAGCCTTGAGCAATGATTTCAAAATTTGATAAGTGGGCATAAAGTTGTCAAAGCCCATAATAGGAACGGAGTTTTGTACTCTTGGGTCGTGAGCGTCAAAAGTGATGATATCATTGACTCCCATAAACTCCAATTCTCTTAGCATTTGAGCGCAGTCGAGAGATTCTCTAGCAACTCTTCTATGCTGTCTACCGCCGTAAAGAAGCGGCATTATTACGGTAATCTTGTTGGCGTTACCTGCGCAAGCGCCAATTATTCTCTTCAAATCAGAATAGTGGTCGTCAGGCGACATTCTGTTGGGCGTGCCAAACATATTGTATTCAATAGAATAGTTGCCTACATCGCATATAATAAACAAATCTTTGCCTCTTATACTATCGATTAAAAGTCCCTTGCCGTCACCGGTCGTAAATCTAGGACAAATATTTTTTACCAAAAATGTGTCCTTAAAGAATTTCTTTCCGTTTGTCTTTGCCTCGTTGTTATACCAATTGACAAGGTATTGGTCAACCTTTTTGCCTAATTCGGCAGCTCCTTCCAAAGCCAATATAGCCATGTTGGAAGAGTCCTTTTCAAAACTGAAGATAGACTCAAAAAATGGTCGCATTGTTGCCTCCGTGTATTAAAAAAATTGTATCTATTGTATTGCAAAAACTATCAACGATGACTTTCGCCGTATCGCTGTAATAAAAATTATTTAAATTTTTACTATGTGAATCCATATAGCCTCACTAAAAAATTTGTAAATTACCCCAAACTGAGCCTTTACATTCATATATTAACATAAAAAATTTGAGAAATCAAGCGGTTACGCTATCTATTGTTGACAATAATTTGTGAATTTATTAGGTTTGATCAAACCGTCACCTTGAGCGTAGTCGAAAGGTCTTTATCCGATTAGATTTCTCGACTTCGCTCAAAATGACATATAGCATAGCTTGTCACAACCGCAGAGATTGGTGGGATTTTCGTCCGTAAGACGGCAACCGAGCGGTGAGCGTACTTCCCGTACGTGACCTGCGACGTCCTAGTCTTTAAGGCGGAAGGCGCGCCGATATATGCGGTTGATATTTATTTTTTCATTGAGCGTTGCTCGCGTAATAGATCTTGGTATCTCTCTATTTGGTCATATCTCAAGTCTACCATCTTCTTTGCCGTCTCAAAGGCTTGCGCGTCGCTTACCAAAACTTCAGTTTCTTTGACTTTCACCTTCGTTCCGTCGCCTGTCGCGTCACGGCGCAAGTCTTTCATATACTCGTCTTCCATCTTCAAGAGCGCTA
>CAJTPC010000058.1 GCA_910578245.1 uncultured Christensenella sp.
ATATATTTATTATTAATTACTTCTTATTTCTTACTCATTAACTTTTACCTATATATACTTCTTAAAATTCTCAAATGCAAATCAAGTATATTTATGCTTAGCCATGTCAATAATGTCCGTAGCAGAACAACAAGGAGAACAATATATGGACAGAAAAGTAATAATAAAGTCGTCTATTACCGTAGTATTGATAATTTCTACGCTCATCGTCGGCATACTTTGCTTTTATTCTATGCAACCGTCTGAGGAAGTAGCTGTGCTTAAAATGGGTTCAAGCGGAGCGCAGGTAAAGACCTTGCAAAAAAAACTCAATAATTGGGGGTACAATGCAGGAACGGTAGACGGTATATTCGGTACGAAGACAAGAGATGCAGTCAAGAGATTTCAGCAAAAAAACGGACTTGCAGTAGACGGTATAGTAGGGACTAAGACCGCCGCCGCGCTTGGAATGACCTTGTCGTCCGGTACTAGCAGTAACAGTAGTTACAACTCTTCCGATACGTACCTATTGGCAAAATGTATCTATGCGGAATCCAGAGGCGAGCCATACTTGGGACAAGTAGCGGTAGGCGCCGTTGTACTCAACAGAGTACGCAGTTCGTCTTTCCCCAATTCTATTTCAGGAGTAATCTATCAGCCATACGCTTTCACAGCGGTAGCTGACGGACAAATCAACCTTGAGCCCAACGATACCGCATATTCGGCGGCTAGAGACGCGCTCAACGGTTGGGACCCAACCAACGGTTGTTTATATTATTTTAATCCTGCGACGGCTACGAGTTCTTGGATATGGTCAAGACAAGTCAAGTTGACGATAGGAAAACACAAATTCGCAGTTTAGGAGGTAAATATGTTAAGAGATGCATCGGGTAGACTTGTAATGACAAGCGGTTGGAAAGCCTTTTTTATAATTTCTGCGATAGCATTGCTTGTCGCAATAACCTTGCTTTCAATCTTCTTGGGTATTTCCAAGTCTAATGAAGAAAAGTGGATGACAAACACCGAGTATAATTATGAAAATGCCTATTATACCTTGACGGATAGTTTGCTCAATATGGAAAATAATCTGTCCAAACTCAGAGTTACAAGGACAGAAAGTCTAGTCAATGAGATGCTTATTGACGTAGCAATGAGTTCACAGTCGGCAGTCGCAAATCTCACTACGCTGTCTTGCGGCGGTTACGATTTGTCAAGCGCAATCAAATATTGCAACCAATTGGGAGACTATTCCAAATACCTTGCCCAAAAGGTCAATTCGGGACTTGAACTTAGCAACGAAGATAGAAAGACGCTTGACGGACTTTATCAATCTACGTACAAACTTTCAAAAGCGCTTGGTAGCGTCAAAGAAAGTCTTGTTTCCGGCGGCAAGATTGTTGACGGTCTTAACAAACTCAATGCTGATTTCGTAAGCATTGCAGAGGGACTTGTTGACGGCTCTTTGAAATATCCGTCATTGATTTATGACGGCGCGTTCAGCGATTCGCTTACCGATAGAGAAGTCAAAGGCTTGAGCGGAGAGGATATCTCAAGCGATAATCAAGACGAGAGAATTAAGAAAATTCTCAGCGACTACAAAGTCAAGAGCGTCAACTTTATTGGCGAAAACTCCAATGGATTTGAGAGCTATCTCTATCAAGTCAATCTTGAGGGCAATCAGATCGCAAGCGTGCAGATTGCCAAGAAAGGCGGAACTGTAGTTATGTGGGATACGTCTTTCAACGCTCAAGAGCCAAAACTCACCGTTGAGGAAGGCACGTTGCTTGCCGAGCAATATATCTCAAAAATGGGCATAGAAAGTATGAAAGGCGTATATGCTACCGTTACCGACGGAATACTCTTCGTCAATATGTGCTACGTGGAAAATGACGTAGTAATTTATCCCGATATGATAAAGGTCAAAGTATCGTTAGACGATGGCAAAATCGTAGGATTTGAGGGACTTAATTATATCTACAATCATACTCAAAGACAAATTGATACGCCTACCGTTACGGAGGGAGAAGTCCGCAATATGGATTTCGGCGGTCTATCTATAAAATCTATTCGACTTGCCTTAATACCGCTCACAGGTGGCAAAGAAGCGTTAACTTATGAGGTATTTGGCAATATCGATGATTACAATTTCTATATCTTTGTAGACGCAAAAACCGGTAAGGAAGTTAAGGTTATGCAAGTAATTGACAGCGACGAGGGCGAATTATTGATGTAGTAGGTAGAGAAATCTCTACTATTTGAAAATAATCACAAAGAACCACGCAGAAATTTGCGTGGTTTTTGTTTTACAATAAAATCTTCTATTGTTTCTAAAATTTTTTTATTATTTCTAAAAAAAGTATACTTTTACTGAATTAAATTTATTTTTCGCGAAAAAACGATTTTT
>CAJTPC010000059.1 GCA_910578245.1 uncultured Christensenella sp.
TATATATGCGATTGCGACGTTATCAAAAGGCTGACGTTTTAACCGATTGACTTATTATTTGGTATATGCTATAATCTTGGCATTAAAATCTATGGAGAGAATATGGACAACATAAAATCTTTTGAACTTGACCACAACGCTATGACTCCGGGATTTTATTGTCTTGGCGAGGCAAACGGAGTATATACATATGATATGCGATTCAAGTATCCCAACAAGGGGGATTATATTTCCTATTCGGCTTTGCACTCAATTGAGCATCTCTTTGCGGTAGTTATTCGCAACAGCGAAATTAAGGACAAAGTCGTTTACTTCGGACCAATGGGCTGTCGTACGGGTTGTTATTTATTGCTCTTTGGCATACGGGAAGAAGAAGCTAAAAGCGTAACTATTGAGTGCTTGAAAAAGTGCTTGACGCTCGACTACGTGCCCGGGACTACGCAAAAGGAATGCGGTAACTATAAAGAACATAATCTTCAGGAGGCAAAAAAAGAGATAGAAGCCTATCTTGGAGTACTTACAAATAATATCCAGTAATTTAGACTTGAGCGTAGCATAATGGAGAAATCTCATTGGTATTATTAAATGTAAAATTATGGAAAGACAAGAAATATTAAATTGTATAGAAATTCAAAAAAAGAATAATGCATTATTAGACTGTAAAAAAAGAATAAAGGTTTTGAAGAAGTTATACGATAACATATTGTTACTCAAGCATGATATTTATGACGCGCTCAAAGCCGACCTCAACAAGAGCGAGATAGAGAGCCACACAACTGAAGTGGGCATGGTGCTTAGTGAAATTTCCTATATGATAAAGCATATTAAGAAGTTTTCGCGACCAAAGAATGTCGGCGGCTCGGTAATTCATTTCCCGTCAAAGAGTATTAGCATACCGTGTCCGTACGGTTGCGTACTCATAATGAGTCCGTGGAACTATCCTTTTATGCTTACTTTAGAGCCTATGGTTGACGCAATATCCGCAGGCAACAGCGTAGTGCTAAAACCAAGCAGATATTCAGCCAATACGACAAGAGTAATTCAAAAACTTGTGGATATGACTTTCGAAAAGGATGAAGTCATCGTAGTGAGCGGAGGTAGAGAAGAAAACGCATTTTTGCTTGAGCAAGACTTTGACTACATATTCTATACCGGTAGTACAAGCGTAGGCAAAATCGTAATGCAAAAGGCTTCCGAAAAGTTTACGCCCGTCACCTTGGAAATGGGCGGGAAAAGTCCTTGCATTGTCGATAAGACTGCCAATATACCGCTTACGGCAAGGCGCATAGTCTTTGGCAAGTTCCTCAACTGCGGACAGACCTGCGTAGCGCCCGACTTTATTTACTGCGACAAATCTATCAAAGATAAACTCGTTGAGGAACTCAAAAAGCAAATTGTTGTTCAATACACCGATGACCAAATCGGCAATGAGAATTATCCTAAGATGATCAATCAAAAGCACTTTGACAAAGTTAAGAGCTACATAGAAGAGGGTAGGGTGCTTTTTGGCGGAAAATCAGACGAGGAAAAACTTAAAATTCAACCTACTATACTTGACTCGACTTTTGACAGCCCAGAGATGTGTCAAGAGGTCTTCGGTCCGGTACTTCCCATCGTCACCTTTGAAGATTTAGACGAGGCAATCGCCAAAGTCAATTCTATGTCTACGCCTCTTGCGTTCTATTTCTTCTCAGAGGATAAAGTCAATCAAAAAAAGATTAAGTCGTATTGCAAATTCGGCGGTGGCTGTATCAACGATACTATTATGCACATTGCTTCGTCTACTTTGCCTTTCGGCGGACTGAAGCAAAGCGGTATGGGGAAATATCACGGCAAAGCGGGATTTGATACCTTTACGCATTACAAGAGCATAATAGACAAAAAGACATGGTATGATTTGCCTACGCGCTATCAGCCTTATACGGATATAAAGTATAAACTTATTAAGTTCTTTATGAAATAATTGCGATTGCCAAATCACGACAAAGGCTGCTCGTTTTGTATAGCAAAAAATCTCAAATCGCGAGAAATACCAAGTTGTTTTTTCAATGTGGCAGACCCTCAAATGAAAAGGCAAGGTTATAGTTTTGAGGACTTTGCAAATTTGTTCAAATAGTATTTGTTGTATACAAAACGCGATTATAAAAACCACGCAAAATTATGCGTGATTTTTATTTTACTCCAAAATTGTCTATTAGTTGAAAAATGTCTTTGTTATTTCCAAAAAAAGTATACTTTTCTTGTAATCGCCTGAAGAGGCGTTTT
>CAJTPC010000060.1 GCA_910578245.1 uncultured Christensenella sp.
ATATGAAAGACTTGCGCCGTGACGCGACCGGCGACGGAACGAAGGTAAAAGTCAAAGAAACTGAAGTTTTGGTAAGCGACGCGCAAGCGTACGAAACGGCAAAGAAGATGGTAGATTTGAGATACGACCAAATCGAGAGATACCAAGACTTGCTTAGAGAACAAAGAGCAATGAAAAAGTAAGCCCAAAAGCAAGGGCGAGGGAATTTCCCTCGCCCTTGTATTTACTATCGTTTTTTTTTATACAACACTTGGAATAAAAATTTTAAGTCCTATCAAAATAAGTACGATACCGCCAATGATAGGCGCCGAGTTTTTTAAGAGTTTTCCAAACTTTTTGCCGATAAAGAAGCCTATCAGGGACAAGCCCCAAGTTATTATTCCTATTAGAGCAAAAGAGATCATGGCTGTTGTTATATTATATGGGTCGGCAATAAATAACACGCCTACGCTCAAAGCGTCTATTGAAGTGGCTATGGCTTGGATAAAAAGCTCTCCGATGCCAATCTTTTTTTCTTTAATACTTTCTTCGCCAGTTGCTTTGCGCTTTTTTATATCGATAATTGTTTCGATGATAGATTTCAATCCTATGATACTCAACAATACCAAAGCTACCAAAGGAATAAATGTTTTTAGTTGTTTTTCAAAAGCCGAACCAATAAAATAGCCTATCATAGGCATTATTATCTGAAAGATACCGAAGAGAAGAGTAGATAATACGATTTTGATTGGGCGCATATTTTTTTCTGACAATGCGTTGGTCATAGATACGCAAGTAGCGTCCATTGCAAGTCCGACTGCCAAAAAGATTGACTGTAATGCCCACATATATATTTCTCCTTATAAAAAAAGTATAGCCTGTTTGCTATACCTCTAATCGACTTGACGCATAGCATAATTCTGCATTGCTAAACGTAAGTCTCGTTGTTTAATTCAAGCCAGATATTGCTATCAGTATGTTGACTTGCCACGCTATTGCGCCAACTACTCCCTTAACTATTTTCATTATATTATGCAGAACTTCTTTTGTCAACGCGAAATAGGGGAGTTTTTGCTTTTTATTTCTAATTGTCGACAAAATTTCATTTGCGTCCAATAATAGAAGTAGATTTTGATAATATAAATATAAAAAAGTGTTAAAAATCTCTTTACAAATATGTTTTTTTTTGATATTATAAATAAGCAATTTATGGAAGCTTAGCTCAGCTGGGAGAGCATCTGCCTTACAAGCAGAGGGTCATAGGTTCGAGCCCTATAGCT
>CAJTPC010000061.1 GCA_910578245.1 uncultured Christensenella sp.
TTGCTACCAAATAATTTCGTACCGGCGAGTTGTCCGGGTCATAACTACCGCCGATCTTGCTTACGTCCCAAATGTTGGAGTACTCGTCTGCGCTAAAGAAACTCTTTGCTGCGGATAGCATTATGGCAGAACTGCTGACTATATTAGCAATACCGGAAGGTAATCTATCAGCGTAACCGCTTTGAAGCTTAGCATAATTCTCAGTACTCTTTACTCCGTTGATATTACTTAGATTAGCCGCTGACAACGTAACCATACCCGCCACAGTGTACATTGACAACATAGAGCTTTCTGATGCACCTCTTAGTCCTTCTATGTACGTATTCTTTATTGTTGAATTTGAGGAGGGGGTTGCACCTAAGCCTATCAAAGCTCCACCGCAACTTCCTCGACTCGCAATAGCCGTATAAGTACCTATGAAATTCTCTATCTTAACCAAATCTTCAGCCCAACCCAAGGCAGCTCCGCAATAGTCTCCTTGCCCAGTTGAGAAAGTAATTTTACAGTTTGATACGCAATCATATATGTACACGCTAGATTTACTTCTACTATAAGCTACTATACCGCCGTCTACCGGTCCATGAGTGCTATTAGCCAGAAGATTCATGTCAAGTTCTGCAGAACAACGATACGTGGTTAATAACGAATTAGCCAAAGGATGTAGCCCCACAATTCCACCTGCAATAGGGTGAAGAGCGTAAGTAATCGTTGACGTAATTTCTCCCGAAGTATGGCAATTTAGTATAACGTTATTTCCATATGACACTCCCGCAACTCCGCCTACATATGGTCCGTGACCACTAACACACGTTGAATTTGCCGGAGCATTTTGAAAGCTATAATCTCGTACTATTAAGTCGGTTATCGTAGCTTGCAATATTCTGCAAAAAACACCGAAACCTCCCATCGCTATATTTGACGCGCCTATCGTCGCATAAGTCGAACCCGTCCAGTATTGCCAAGTAGCGCAAGTGATATTGTTAAGCGAATATCCTAGTCCGTAAAAAGTACCTCTGAAGTTTAATACGGGGTGAAAGTCCACTCCGTCAAAGTCTAAATCCGCCGCCAAGACGTAATACTGACCTGAACCATTAGTAGCGTCGGTAGCCATTTCCTTGACAAATACTTCCCATTCGTCTATCGTAGTAATTACGT
>CAJTPC010000062.1 GCA_910578245.1 uncultured Christensenella sp.
CGACAGGCACCTCGACAATTTTCTCTACCGGTACTTCTACTTTTACTTCTTTCTCGACAATTTTTTCTACCTCGACCGGCACTTCAACTACTTTCTCCACTATCTTCTCGACAGGAACTTCTTTCTCGATTACCTTTTCTACAACTTGTGGTTGAGCTTTTTCCGCAGATAGTTCCAAGATTTTTTCCATAAGCACTTCTTGATTCTTCATCATTTGTTTTATGGTTTCGTCATTGACGCTTGCCACGGCAACTTCTCTCTCCACAACTCGCTCATTGGCTCCGTCTGCCATTTTTTTCATCAGCAACTCCTGATTTTCTGCAAGTTTTTTGATTACTTCATCATTTTGGCTGGATTTCTCTCTTGGCTCTTCGGAAAGTTTGCGCATCAAGTCTTGAATTGTTTCTTGACTTCTTGCGTTTTCGTCAATTAGTTTCTGCACAAGTTCGTCATTGCCAGAGGCCTGTTGCGGTAGCATTTGTTGCATTCCCGGAAGCATTGCCGTCATTGTATCGGATACTATTCCGCGTATCTCTTCTGCGCCTAGTCCGTAACCTCCGCCCATAAATGCGCCTTGCGGTCCGCCTTGGCCTCCTGCGTTTCCGCCCATCATTCCCATGAGCATCATTCGCATATTCTCTTTTTCTTCTTCGCGCTTTCTCTCTGCTATCTCCTCTTTGTTACGCTCGTACTCTTCTCTCAAGCCCTCTGCATATATCAAAGACTTATTGAACTTACTCTTTGCAATTAGCATAAATACAAAGCTCAATACCGCCAACGCTATTAGTACGCTCGCTATTACCGTCCAACCCGTTGACACAAGTC
>CAJTPC010000063.1 GCA_910578245.1 uncultured Christensenella sp.
ATACGAAGAGAGATTCGAGGAATATCAACGCAACAAAGCTGAGTTTGACGAGAAACGCAGAGAAGAAGAGGCGAGAAAGCGCGATGAAAGCATGCAAATGATGTTTATGAGCATGATGGGCGGAAACGCAGGCGGTGGCGCTCAAGGAATGCAGGGCGGATATGCAACAATGCAACAGGGACTGGGAGCGGAAGAGATACGCGGAATAGTATCGGATACAATGACTGCAATGCTTCCGGGAATGCAGCAAATGTTACCGCAGCAAGCGTCTGCTAATGACGAACTGGTTGGGAAACTTATAGAGCAAAACGAAAAGTTGATGGAGAAGTCGCAAAAGAACGAAGAAGAGATGCGCGACTTGCTGAAGCAGATTTCAATGCAAAACTCTGAGAGAGTAGTCGAGCGAGAAATCGCGTCTTCAAGCGTAAACGATGAAGCAATCAAGAGTTTGATAGAGGGACAGCGAATAATAATGGAAAAACTCGCCAATCAGTCTAACCAACCTCAAATAATTGAGAAAGAAGTTCCTGTCGAGAAGATAGTGGAGAAAGTCGTTGAAGTGCCTGTCGAGGTAGAAAAAATTGTTGAGAAAGAAGTAAAAGTAGAAGTACCGGTAGAGAAAATTGTCGAGGTACCTGTCGAAGTCGAAAAGATTGTAGAAAAAGAGGTGGTCAAGGAAGTTAAGGTAGAAGTGCCTGCCAAAGCAGTAACGAAGCCAAAGAAAGAAATAGCTCCAAGACTTACACTAGACGAAGCGTACGCATTGC
>CAJTPC010000064.1 GCA_910578245.1 uncultured Christensenella sp.
TTCCCAATCGGCAAGTGTGCTGATTACGTAAGGATTTCTTTGAGCGCCACGCGGATAAGTAGTATCTACTGTCACTAAAGTTACGTCTTTTGATATAGTACCCGCGCGAAACCCGTCAACTTTCGTAGGGTCGGTATAGACGTATACCGTTCCGTCGTCAAACTGCCCCAACTCGCCAGAAGTAGGATGGTTGACGTTGTATGCGGTATTAGTAACGTTAGAGGAAATCTCTTGAACGCTATCGCCTAAAGTTAAATCTATGCCAGTAGGAATAATACAAGCAAGTACAGTCATTGCAATTAATATCGCAAGTACTATTACGTATTTTATCAAATGATTGTATTTTTGTTTTTCTTTCATATCTTGTCCTATTTAAGTATGCTTTTTATGCGGTTGAGATTTCTCCACTGCGGTCGAAATGACGTTCTCGTTTTGTCACTTGAGCGTAGTCGAAAGGTCTTTTGACAAGCGATTTTTTGTCAAACTTCAACGCGTGTTGAAATCTTCCAAATAAAGTATACTTTTACTGACCTTAATATATTGCAATCTTTCCGTGCTTGCCTTCTCATGTA